>NZ_JBBKTV010000019.1:0-53551 GCF_039630945.1 Tistrella arctica | reverse complement strand
CGCGACGTCTCTCCACGGGCCGGGCCAGTCAGCGGCATAGCAGTCCTCCAAATCAGGGTGATTCAGAGAATCACGGCACGAGCAAGCCGTAAACCGCGTTAACCCGAGTTCGGGGCCCTGCGGGACATGCGGGACAGATTGTGCGGTGCCGACGCCTCGTGTATCTTGGGGTCGCTCGGAGGCTACGTGACAGTCGAACCCTGTGGGAGAGCGCGATACCGCACCCGGCCCTGAACGGCCGGGGGTGATGTGGCATCGCCGCCGAAGGAGCAACCGGCCCCGGTAAACTCTCAGGCACCAGGGACCGCAGGGGAATGTCACTCTGGAAAGCAGGTGCCGCAATCGATCGCGGCACCTCACCGAAGGGGTAAGTGCACCGGCGACCTCACCGCGCGGATCATCCGCGCGGGCGGGGATCTGCCGATCGCACAATCTTTCAGGTCCGAAGACAGAGCGGGGTCATCTCCGGGGACGGAACGGCAGGGATGCCGGCACCGGACCTGGGAGATGCGCGGCCGCTTTCCTGTTTGACGGAGCGACCTGATGTCCGGCACGGACAAGACCGCCGTATCGCCTGCCACCCATGCACCCGATCCCGAGACGTCGGCCGCCGATGCCGATGTCGCGCGCACGCCGCTCTACGACCTGCATGTCGCCCTCGGCGGCAGAATGGTGCCCTTCGCGGGCTATCTGATGCCGGTCCAGTATCCCGATGGCATCAAGGCCGAACACCTGCATTGCCGCGCCGCGGCCGGGCTGTTCGATGTCAGCCATATGGGTCAGGCGCGGATCACCGGCCCCGATGCCGCCGCCGCCCTGGAAACCCTGGTGCCGGGCGACATCACCGGGCTCGGCACCGGGCGGATGCGCTATACCCAGCTTACCACCCCTGAGGGCGGCATCCGCGACGACCTGATGGCGACGCGGTTCGACGACCATGTGTTTCTGGTCGTGAACGCTGCCTGCAAGGCCGATGATTTCGCCCATATTGCCGCCCATCTGCCCGCCGGCCATGCGCTTGAGGTGCTGGACGACCGGGCCTTGATCGCGGTGCAGGGGCCGGCGGCCGAAGCGGTGCTGTCCACCCACGCGCCGGATGCGGCAGCCATGACCTTCATGTCGATGATGGCGCTCGACATCGCCGGCATCGCCTGCCTGGTCAGCCGGTCGGGCTATACCGGCGAGGATGGCTATGAGATTTCGGTTCCCGCCGATCAGGCCGATGCGCTGGCCCGGCTGCTGCTGGCCGATGACCGGGTAAAGCCGATCGGGCTTGGCGCCCGCGACAGCCTGCGTCTGGAAGCCGGGCTCTGCCTCTATGGTCATGACATCGATCTTGCCACCAACCCGGTCGAAGCCGGGCTGGGCTGGTCGATCGCCAAACGCCGGCGGGTGGCCGATGCTGGCTATCCCGGCGCCGCGGTGATCGCCAGCGCCTTTACCGACGGCCCCACCCGCCGCCGGGTCGGCCTGCTGCCAGACGGCCGGGTGATCGCGCGGGAAGGCACGGCCGTGCTGGATGGCGACGGCGCCACGGTCGGTCATGTCACCAGCGGCGGTTTCGGCCCCAGTGCCGATGGCCCGATCGCCATGGCCTATATCCGCGCGGATCTGGCGGCGGCCGGCACGGCTGTGTCGCTGGATATCCGCGGCAAGGCCCGGCCGGCGACCGTTGCCGCCATGCCCTTCGTGCCGCACCGCTACAAGCGCTGACCAATCGGCCGCGTCCGGCCGCCGTTATGCGCGCGCCCCCCGCGCCCACAGAAAACCACCCCGCCCCACCAGGGAACAGCGAGCTTTCTCATGAGCACTCGGCACTTCACCAAAGACCATGAATGGATCGACCTCGATGGCGAGGTCGCGACCATCGGCATCACCGACTACGCCCAGGGCCAGCTTGGCGATGTGGTGTTCGTTGAACTGCCCGAGATCGGCCGCACGCTTGCCACCGGCGATGACGCCGCGGTGGTCGAGTCGGTCAAGGCCGCCTCCGACGTCTATGCGCCGATCGATGGCGAGGTGGTCGCCGGCAACGAGGCGGTGGTCGATGACCCCAGCCTGGTGAACAGCGATCCCGCCGGCGAGGGCTGGTTCTTCCGCATGCGCGTGACCGATGCGGGCCAGTTGGACGAGTTGATGGACGAAGACGCCTACGCGGCCTATGTCGCGGGGCTGGAGTGACATCATGCGTTATCTGCCACTGACCGGCGCCGACCGCGCGGAGATGCTCCGCGTGGTCGGAGCCCCGACGATCGACGCGCTGTATCGTGACGTGCCGGCCGGCATGCTGCACGATGCCAGTGCCTTCGCCCTTGCCGATGGCAAGGGCGAGTTTCAGGTCGAGCGCGAGATGCAGGCCTATGCCCGCGCCAGCCGCTCGGCCGGCGACGGCCCGTTCTTCGTGGGCGGCGGCCTGTATCGCCACCACGTGCCGGCCGCTGTCGACCATCTGATCCAGCGGTCGGAATTCCTGACCGCCTATACCCCCTATCAGCCTGAAATCGCCCAGGGCACGTTGCAGACCCTGTTCGAGTTCCAGACCCAGGTGGCGCTGCTGACCGGCATGGACGTGGCCAATGCCTCGCTCTATGACGGCTCGACCGCCGCGGCCGAGGCCGGGATGATGGCGGTGCGCATCACCCGTCGCAACAAGGTGGTGGTGGCGGGATCGGTGCACCCGCATTACCGCGCCGTGGTCCGCAACCAACTGGGCTTCGCCGGTATCGAGGTCGATCTGGCCCCGGCCGATCCGCGGGCCGAAGACGACATCATGGCCCGGGTCGATGCCGGCACCGCCGCCGTCATCGTTCAGAACCCCGGCTTCTTCGGCCATGTCAGCGACCTGACGGCGCTGGCCGACGCGGTCCACGCCAAGGGCGCGCTGCTGGTGGTGGCGGTGACCGAGGCGGTGTCGCTGGGCGCGATCGAAAGCCCCGGCGCCATGGGCGCCGACATCGTGGTCGGCGAGGGCCAGAGCTTCGGCAACATGCTCACCTTCGGCGGCCCCACCGTCGGATTATTCGCCACCCGGTCGAAATTCCTGCGCCAGATGCCGGGCCGGCTGTGCGGCGAAACCGTCGATGCCGATGGCCGCCGCGGCTTCGTGCTGACGCTGTCGACCCGCGAGCAGCACATCCGCCGCGACAAGGCGACCAGCAATATCTGCACCTCGGCGGGGCTCTGCGCCACCGCCTTCACCATTCATGTGGCGATGCTGGGCGAACAGGGCGTCAGCCATCTGGCGGCGCTGAACCATGCCCAGGCGTCGCTGGCCGCCGACCGGCTGGCGGCCGTGCCAGGCGTCACCCTGGTGAATGACAGCTTCTTCAACGAATTCACCCTCGATCTGGGCCGCCCCTCGGCCCCGGTGGTGCAGCGTCTGGCCGATCGCGGCATCCTGGCCGGCATCGCGCCGGCAACACTGGACGGCGTGGAGGGCGATACCGACCGCCTGGCCCCGCTGCTGGTGGTTGCCGTCACCGAACTGGTCACCGAGGACGACGTCGAGGCCCTGGCCGCAGCACTTGCAGAGGAGTTGGCGGCATGACCGCGATCGATCGCTCGCAGGGCCGCGTCGCGCGTGACACCGCCGACGCCGATGCCTCGATGGTCCCTGAGACCGCGACCGGCAACCGGGCGCTTCAACTCGAAGAGCCGCTGATCTTCGAACAGGGCACCCCCGGGCGGATCGGCGTGGATCTGCCGCCGGTGCCGGCCGCCACCAACCGGCTGGGCGGCACCGCCCGCAAGGGCGCCATCGGCCTGCCCGATCTGGCCGAGCCGCAGGTGGTGCGCCATTTCGTGCGCCTGTCGCAGAAGAATTATTCCATCGACAGCGGCCTGTTCCCGCTGGGCTCGTGCACCATGAAGTACAATCCGCGCCTGAATGAAAAGGTGGCGCGGATGCCGGGCTTCGCCGATCTGCACCCCCTGCAACCGGTATCGACCATTCAGGGCGCGCTGGGCGTGATGGCCGAGTTGTCCGACTGGCTGAAGCGGCTGACCGGCATGGCCGAGATCACATTGGCCCCCGCCGCCGGCGCCCATGGCGAACTGGCCGGGCTGATGGCGATCCGGGCGGCCCATGTCGCGCGCGGTGACGCCCGCCGGCGGGTGATCGTGCCCGACAGCGCCCATGGCACCAACCCGGCCTCGGCGGTGCTGTGCGGCTATACCGTCGAGAGCATTCCCGGCACGGCGGACGGCCGGGTGGATGTGGCGACGCTGAAGGCGGCGCTCGGTCCCGATGTCGCGGCCGTGATGCTGACCAATCCCAACACCTGCGGGTTGTTTGAACGTGATGTCCGCGCCATCGCCGACGCGGTCCACGAGGTCGGCGCCTATTTCTATGGCGATGGCGCCAATTTCAACGCAATCGTCGGGCGGGTGAAGCCGGCCGAGCTTGGCTTCGACTGTATGCACATCAACCTGCACAAGACCTTCTCCACCCCGCATGGCGGTGGTGGCCCGGGCTCCGGCCCGGTGGTGTTCGCGGAAAGCCTGGCCCATGTGGCGCCGGGGCCGCGCATCCAGACGGCGGATGATGGCAGCTATACGGTCGATGCCGTGCCGGGTGGCGGTGCCGTCGGCCGGCTGAAGGCGTTCTTCGGCCAGATGGGCATGTTCACGCGCGCCCTCGCCTATATGAAAAGCCTGGGCCGCGACGGGCTGCACACCGCATCGGGCGATGCGGTGCTGGCCGCCAACTATCTGATGGTGCGGCTGTCGGAAGAAATGACCCCGGCCTTCGCCGGCCCGGCCATGCATGAATGCCTGTTCGACGACAGCTTCCTGGATGGCACCGGCGTCAGCACGCTCGATTTCGCCAAGGCGATGATCGACGAGGGTTTCCACCCGATGACCATGTACTTCCCGCTGGTGGTGCATGGCGCGATGCTGATCGAACCGACCGAGACCGAATCGAAGCAGGCGCTGGACCAGTTGGTCGATGCGCTGCTGTCGCTGGCCCGGCGCGCCAAGGCCGGCGAGGCCGCCATGTTCCACGCCGCCCCGCGCTATGCGCCGCGCCGCCGCCTGGATGAAACGCTGGCCGCCCGCAAGCCGATCCTGCGCTGGACCCCGCCGGTGGATACCCGCGCCGCCGCGGAATAGTCCCACGGCCGGGCACCTGTTCAGGGCTCAACGACCAGGTCGGGCCCCGTCACAGCACAGTGTGACGGGGCCTTCGACATGTCAGCGAGTGCCGAACAACCGGTCGCCGGCATCGCCAAGGCCGGGGCGGATATAGGCGTTCTCGTCCAGGCAGCGGTCGACCGCCGCCACATAGACCGGCACCTGCGGATGGGCACGGGTGAACACCGCCAGCCCCTCGGGTGCCGCGATCAGCGCCATGAAGCGGATCTGCTCGTCAGCCACGCCGTGGCGGTTCAGCACGTCGACCGCATGCACCGCCGAATTGCCGGTGGCCAGCATCGGATCGACCAGAATGAAGGTGCGGCCCTCGGCCTTGGGCAGCTTCACCAGATATTCCACCGGTTCCTTGGTCTCCTCGTCGCGATACAGCCCGACATGGCCGATGCGCGACGCCGGCATCAGCTCGGTCAGACCGTCGGCCATGCCGAGCCCGGCGCGCAGGATCGGCACCACCGCGACCTTCTTGCCCTCGATCACCGGCGCCGCCACCCGTTCAAGCGGTGTGTCGATCTCTTCATGAGTGATCGGCAGGGCGCGGGTGATCTCGTATCCCATCAGCAGGGCGATCTCGCGCAGCAACTGGCGGAAGGTCTTGGTTGAGGTGGAACGATCGCGCATATGGCTGAGCTTGTGCAGGATCAGCGGATGATCCAGCACGTGCAGGTTTGGAAACCGCGTGGCGAAATCCCGGTCAGAGCCGGCATGGGCGTCGGTGGCGGCGGTCTCGGTCATCTGGGCTCCGCGACGTGGTGGCGATGAAGGTGGCGATAGACGATGGCCGGCAACGCAGAGCGCCGCCGGCCATCGGTCAGACTAGCAGAAATGGTCGACCAGTCAGAGCTCGGATCAGAGCTGACCGAGCAGGGTGTCGGCATCGCTGACCTCGAATGCCCCGCCCTTCTCGACATTCAGTTGCTGGACCACGCCGTCCTTGACCAGCATGGAATAACGCTGCGACCGCAGGCCCATGCCGAAGCCCGAGCCATCGAGGGTGAGGCCGACCGCCTTGGTGAAGTCGCCATTGCCATCGGCCAGCAGCCGCACGCTGCCATCCACCGACTGCGCCTTGCCCCAGGCACCCATGACGAAGGCGTCATTGACCGAGATGCAGACGATCTCGTCGACACCCTTGGCCTTGAAGGCATCGGCCTTTTCAACGAAGCCCGGCAGGTGACGGGCCGAGCAGGTGGGGGTGAAGGCACCCGGCACCGCGAACACGGCAACCGTGCGGCCGCCGAACAACGCGTCGGTGGTGATCTTGGCCGGGCCGTCCGCGGTCATTTCCACCAGCGTCGCTGCGGGAATCTTGTCGCCGGTCGTGATCGACATCTGTCGCTCTCCTGGTTGCTGTCTGTCACCCGCCGGCCACGTCCTGACACGTGCAGACTGTCTGGCGCTGATATGCCGGCGGCCGGCCGGGTCCGACCACATTTAAGGCGCGATCGGGTGACAGGTGCAAGCGCGCGCTTGTCTTGTCAGCCGCCAGAGGCGCCGGGGCTCGCCGCCGCGCGCGCGATGGCGCCGGTCACGGCGTCTGCGGTCAGCAGTTCGGGCAGCACCAACCCCTGCGGCGCGGCGGGGCCATAGACCACGTTGAACGGAATGCCATAGCGGCCGAAGCCTGCCAGATAGGCTGAAATCGCCGGATCGGGCCGGGTCCAGTCGGCCTTCATCGCCACCACCGCCGGGTCGGCGATGCGGCTGGCGACCGGGTCGACCGTCAGCACCCGTTCCTCGTTGACGATACAGGTCACGCACCAACTGGCGGTGACGTCGACGAACACCACCCGACCGGCGGCCACCTCGCCGGCGATGGTATCGGGCTGGAACGGCACCCAGGGGCCATCGGCCGCCAGCGCCTGAAAGCCGCGCGCCGCCGGCGGTGGCGCCAGAGCCGCAATCGCAATCGCCGCGGTCGCAAGCCCGGCCACCCCCGCCCAGCGCAGCAGCCGCGCCTTGGCGATCACCGCCGGCAGGGCGGCGGCCAGGGCCGCCAGCGCCACGACGGCGGCGGCCGGCCCTGGTCCCACCAGATCGGCCAGCACGAAGCCCAGCCAGATGGCGGTGCCGGCCAGCCCCAGCCCCATGGCGGTCTTCACCCACAGCATCCAGCGCCCCGGGCGCGGCAACAGGCGGATCGCCGCCGGCACCGCCGCGATCAGCAGATAGGGCAGCGCCATGCCGATGCCCAGCGCCAGGAACACCGCCAGGATGTCGCCGGTGCCGCCGGCCAGCGCGAAGCCCAGCGCCGTGCCCACGAACGGTGCCGAACAGGGGGTCGCCAGCAGGGTGGCGACCACGCCGCTGATCAGCGCCTGCCCGGGCCGGGGGCCGCCCTGGCCCACCGCCTCGCGCGCCAGCCCGCCCGCCAGGGTCGGCGCGCGGATGGTGAAGGCACCAAGCTGCGATGCCGCGAACAGGGCCATGGCCAGGATCATCAGGCCGATGAACACCGGCTGCTGGAACTGGACGCCCCAGCCCACGGCGATGCCGGCGGTCTTCAGGCCCAGCGCCAGCGCCGCCAGCGCCAGGAATGACAGGATGATGCCGGCGGCCGTGGCCAGCAGGCTGACGCGGACATGACCGCGGCTCAACCCCCGCGCCGCCACCAGCCCCATCAGCTTGATCGACAGCACCGGCAGCACGCAGGGCATGATGTTCAGGATCAGCCCCCCGGCCAGACCGATCAGCACCGCCGCGATCAACCCGCCTTCGGGGCCGAGCAGGGTTGCCGGCGCCGGTACCACCTGTGCCGTGGTCTCGACGGCGCGCAGGGCAGCCACATCCGACCGCGGGTCGACCAGGGTCAGGCGCAGCGTCTCGCCCAGCAGCCGGGCATCGGCCGTGGGCGGCAGCACCTCCGACACGAAACGCGCCGTGTGCCCGTCGCCCAGAAGGCGCCGTTCGGGCGGTGTGAAGGCGAAGCCATCCGGCCCTTCGATGAACACGTCGGCGTCGAGGCCGAACCCCTCGACGCTTTTCGCCTCGACCACCAGCCGTGCCGGCCGGTCCGCGCGCGCATCGACCAGCCCCGCCGACACCGCCGCGAACGGGCTGGCGACCGCATCCACCACCACCGGCGGCACCCGTGCCAGCCCGGCATCGACCAGCGCCCGCGCCTCCTGCGCCGTGCGATCCAGCGGGTCGGCGGCGCCGGATGGCGCATCCAGCGCCAGGTCGGCACGCACCGGAATACACAAGGCCTCGCAGACCTGATAATCCACGGTCAGCCGCAGCGGCGCTTCCGCGCTCTGGCGCAGCCGCACCGGCAGCAGCACCCGGTCGGCATAGGCATAGGTGTGGATGGTGTCGAAGGCGGTGAAGCGTTCCGGCAGCGGCCACAGAATCCGGGCATCACCGATCTGCGGCGACGCCGTGGTATCGATGGCCGGCGGCAGACCGGCATCGCCGGGCGAGCGCCAATACAGCTTCCATCCCGGCGCCATCCTGAAATCGAGCCCGGCCATGACCGCACCCGCCGCCGCGCCGCCGCCCGGGACAGGGGGGGCCACCACCAGACGCACCGCCGACTGCGGCCCTTCCACCCAGGGACCGAGCCAGCCGCGCGACACCTCGCCTGCCGAGGGCCCGGTGCCGGATGCAATATCGGTCTGCGCGTCGCCGCTCTCTGCGGCATTGGCCAGAACCGCCGATACCAGCATCAGCACCACCAGCAGCACCAGCGCCATCAGCGCATGCCATGGCCGGATACGCTGGCCGTGGCGGCGCAGGGCGGGGCGGGTTGGCGGAACGGGTCTGGTGCTGGACATCGGCTGGCGGTTTTCCGGGCGGGGGCGGGCCAAAGACATGCGCGTAACGGCACGGGCCGATCATGCGCCCTTGCGCATGCTCCGGCCCCGGCCTACCTAACTGGAACGATATCATAAGCAGCATGGCACCGGATGCCCATGCGACAGGGTGCCCCGGCGCGGGGACCGGGCCACAGCCGGCGAACCATGTCAGATGCGGCGCCCCGCCGCAAACACGGTCGAGAAGGTACACGGGCGATGGCAGGGATGCGGGCAGACCGCCCGATGGCGGCAGCGGCGAATGCGTCGTTCGAGACGACGGATCCCGACGGCCTTTCCGGCAAGGTGCTGATCGCCATGCCCCGGCTGGATGACCCGTGGTTTTCCAAGACGGTGATCTATCTGTGTGCCCATTCCGATGATGGCGCCATGGGCATCGTGGTCAACCGGGTGCTCGACACGGTCGACTTCCCCGAGCTTCTGACCCAACTGGGGCTGGAATCCGGCCCGGATACCGCGGGCGTCAAGGTCCATTTCGGCGGACCGGTGGAAACCGGCCGCGGCTTCGTGCTGCATTCCGCCGACTACATTCTGGCGACCAGTCTGCGGGTCGATGATGCGGTGGCCCTGACCGCCACGCTCGACGTGCTGAAGGCGATGATCGAAGGCCACGGCCCCGATCAGGTTCTGGTCGCGCTGGGCTATGCCGGCTGGGGGCCCGGTCAGCTTGAAATCGAGATCCAGAGCAACAGCTGGCTGGTGGTCGATGCCGACAGCGACCTGCTGTTCGGCCCCGATATCGATGGCCGGTGGCGCGACGCCATCGGCCGGCTGGGGGTCAATCTTCTGCACCTGTCGGGCGAAGGTGGCCATGCCTGATCGCGTCGCTTGAAAAATCTGCGACCGTGACGCAGTTTATTCTTGCGAGTAATTCTCAATTGCATATGATCATCGGTGTGCAAACGTTTCATTCCCGTTTCGCACGACTCGTCCTCACACACGCGACTTTGCCGGCCGGTGGTTCTCCTCCGGCCGGTTTTTTTTCGGCGCCTCTTCGGCGCCCCGCCCCTCTTCGCCGCCGCCTGGTGTCAGATCCTGGGCGACCACGATCAGCGCCTGGGTCGGCGCCTCGCCCAGCCGCCGCAACTGGTGGCGCAGATGGCCGTCGAAATGGATCGCATCGCCTGTCTCCAACTGGACCACCCGGTCGGGAAAGATGATTTCCAGGGCGCCCGTCAGAACATAGAGAAACTCGTCGCCCGGATGATCCGCGGTCTGCGACAGGCGGCCGCCGCCCGGCTCGATGGTGAAGACGCTTAAACGCCGCCCGTCGCCCGCCGGCAGCAGCGCCCGCACCAGCGCGCCCGGCCCCGGGGTCGCCCCGCCGGCGACATCCACATGGTCGGCGCGCCGGATGACGGTGATCGCCTCGTCATCGGTGGTCTCGCCGAACAACTGGCCGATCGGCACATCCAGCGCCGCGGCAATCTTCAGCAACGTGCCCACCGAGGGAGATTTCTGCCCCCGCTCCACCCGCGACAGATAGCCCTTGTCCATCGCCATCCGCTCGGCCAGCGCCGCCAATGTCAGCCCCTTGCGCTGCCGTGTGGCCCGGATGGACCGGGAGATGATGCCTGCATCCGCCGGCACCGCGACCGCGATGGCGGCGGCGCTGTCTTTCACGCTGTCTGTCATGTCGCGCCCTCCGATCCTGCCGCACGCGCCCCGCGGCACCTCTTCCTGCCGGATCGGCATCAATTTGTCCACGGCCCCCGCCATGGCGCGGGGCTCCGCCGATTCCGGCCCAGCCCGGGAGAATCATCAGGCTCGGCAGATTAATGTTGCGAATAATTCTCAATCTCATATGATGAACGCCGTGCCAAACGTTTCATTCCCGTTTCGCACGACTCGTCCTCACACACGCGACTTTATCGGCCGGAGGTTCTGCCTCCGGCCGTTTTTTTCGTGGAGCACGACGCCCGCCGCTCCCGTCACGACCGGGCGCCGCTATGGCTGGCCGCCCAGGCCGAAATCGCGGAGCGTGCTGGTGATCGGCGGAATCGCCTTGTCTTCCGGCAGCACATCGCTGTTGCTCCACGAGAACACCAAAACGGTCCAGTCGGTGATGTGTGAAAAGCCATAGCGGGGGCCGGTGGCGTCGACCATGCGGCCGTCATGGGCATCATAGGCGATGGCGGCCAGCTTCACCGTGCCACGACGTTCATCACGCTTCACCAATGCCAGTTCCGGTGTGCTGACGGTATCCGACAAGGGCACCGGCACATCGAATGCCGGAATGCCGAGCAGCGCCTTCTCGTCATCGATCGACAGAGCGCCGGAGCGGATTTCCACCACGATGTCCGCGCGGTCGCGATTGGGCATCAGCCGGGCGCCCCGTCGCAGAAGCTGTTCCCGCACCGATCCCACCGCGTATTTGCCATCCAGGCCCTCGAACAGGCTGGCGTCGACATAAACCGCGGCATCGGGCGGCAGATCCAGCATCAGGGCCTGGGCTGCCCGGTCGACCGCCGATGACAGCAGCAGTTGTTCGGTGGCGGTACGGGCAGGCGCGCTTTCCCGCGCCGAGGTGCAGGCGGCGAGCAGCGCCGCCGACACGATGGCGGCCACGAGCGATCGACGCATACCCTTCCTTTCAGCAGACACGTCCCGGAAACCTGCCTCCGGGCGCGTCTGCCGGCTTACGCCGGCATGCACCACGGCTCCAGATCATCGCTAAGGTCAGGGCAATGGCGTCGCGATGCAACCGGTGGCCCGCAAAGGTTTCAGCCCCCCGGCAACGCTTACAGAAAGCTCACGGGGGCGCGCGAGAAGCGCGGTCAGTTCACTGTGCGGGGCAGGTCTTCGGCCAGCGCCTCGACCATCTGGCGGACATTGGCCAGATGCGGGTTCAGGCGCAGCGCGGTTTCGAAGGCGGCGAGTGCCGCCATGCGGTCGCCGCGACGCATGCAGATCTGGCCGAAGCCGCAGATCGCGCCGAAATGGCGCGGTTCCAGCTCCAGCGCCGTGCGGATATCGGACATGCTCTCCTGGTCGCGGTCCTGCATGTAATACAGCGTCGCCCGCTTGTTCCAGGCCTCGGCAAAATCGGGCCAGCGCAGCACGGTGCGGTCCAGCATGCTCTCGGCCACCACCAGCCGGCCCGCGACCATGGCATCGGCAGCCCGCGACAGGCTGCGCGCCGCCTCCGGGTCGGGATGTTCGCACCACAAGGCCCAGATCATCGCCTGAATGTCGTCGGGGTCTTCCGTGGCGGCGGGGTCGAGCAGCGCGCGGAACAGGGCATCGAGCCGCCACGACATCGCAGGCGCCGGGCGACGCTCATATCCCTTGAGGATCAGCTTCAGAATCTCGTTGACCATCGTCAGGCATCGTCCCGGCCGGCGGCGTGAACAGGGGCTGAACACAGCCTTCAGAATAAGGCGGATGCGCCGCCGCCGCCACCCCGGCTGAGGATCGCGGTGCAGAATGGCGCGCCGCGATCCGCCGGGGTCAGTTCATCCGCGCCATCGGGTCAGGTGCGGGTCAGGGTCCGGCGCACGGCGTCCTGCCAGCCGCCATACAGCCGCTCGCGCTCGGCCTCGGCCATCGCCGGCTCGAATCGGCGATCCAGCGCCCAGCCATCGGCGAACACCTCCGGGTCCGGATAGACCCCGGCGGCCAGTCCCGCCAGATAGGCCGCCCCCATCGCGGTGGTCTCGCGCAGCTTCGGCCGGTCGACCGGCGTTGCCAGCATGTCAGCCAGACGCTGCATCAGCCAGTCGCTGGCGACCATCCCGCCATCGACGCGCAGCACGGTTTCGCCGAAATCGGTGCCCTCCCAGTCCCCGCGCATCGCCTCGACCAGATCGCGGGTCTGATAGGCGACGCTGTCCAGCACGGCGCGCGCGATCTCTCGCGGGCCGGTCGCCCTGGTCAGACCGAACATGGCGCCGCGCGCATCGGCATCCCAATGCGGCGCGCCAAGCCCGGTGAAGGCCGGCACCAGATACACGCTCTGGGCCGGGTCGGCCGCCGCCGCCAGTTGCTCGCTTTCGGCCGATGTCGAAATCAGGCCCAGCCCGTCGCGCAACCATTGCACCGCCGCCCCGGCGACGAAGATCGAGCCTTCCAGCGCGTAGCTGCGCCGGCCGTTCAGTTGCAGGGCGACGGTGGTCAGCAGCCGGTTGCGCGACCGCACCGACTGGCGGCCGGTCACCAGCAGCGCGAAACAACCGGTGCCATAGGTGGCCTTGACCATGCCCGGGCGGAAACAGGCCTGACCGGTGGTGGCCGCCTGCTGATCGCCGGCAACCCCACGGATCGGCACCGGCCGGCCCAGCAGATCGGGCAGGGTTTCGCCGAAATCGCCGGCGCTGTCGCGGACATCGGGCAGCATCGACATCGGCACGCCGAACACCGCGCACAGCTCCGGGCACCAGGTGCCCTTGTGGATGTCATAGAGCATGGTGCGCGAGGCGTTGGTGGCATCGGTCGCATGCACGCGGCCGCCGGTCATCCGCCAGATCAGGAAGCTGTCGACCGTGCCGAAGGCGAGGCGTCCCGCGGCGGCGGCGGCACGCGCGCCCTCCACCTTGTCCAGAATCCAGCCGATCTTGGTGGCCGAGAAATAGGGATCGAGCAGCAGGCCCGAGCGGTCGCGGACCAGTTGCTCATGGCCGTCGCGCTTCAACTCGCCGCAGATCCGGGCGGTGCGCCGGTCCTGCCAGACGATGGCCGGATGAATGGCGCGGCCGGTCTCGCGGTCCCAGACCACGGTGGTCTCGCGCTGGTTGGTGATGCCGATCGCGGCCAGCGCGCCGGCATCGACGCCGGCTGTGGCAAGCGCGCCCTTCATCGTGGCGACACTGGTCCGCCACAGATCTTCGGCATCATGTTCAACCAGCCCCGATGCCGGGAAATGCTGGGGAAATTCCTGCTGATCGGTGGCGATGACCTGCATCGCGCCATCGAACAGCATCGCCCGGGTCGATGTGGTGCCCTGATCCAGCGCCAGGATCAATCCCTGGCCGGTGAAGCCGTGGCGGCCGGGCTGGTCGTCTGCGGCGTCAGGGGTGGCGATATGAGCGGACATGGCGGCGGCGATCCTCCTTCAAGGTCTGGGGCCGGGCCATGCAGGATAAAGACAACCGCACGCCGGCCACGGCCGGGGCTTGGATGCCCCGATCATTCAGGCGTCAGTTTGGGCCGGGGGGCGCGCCGCCGGCAAGCCTGCCCTGACGGGCGGGCAATAGACGGGCGGGCAATAGACGGGCAGGCCACCTGCGCGGTGACGGCGGCGTCACGCGGCCAGCCGCCCGGCGCCGCGGGCGCGCATCCAGGCCGCCAGCCGGTCGGCACCGGCGGCATCGATCCGCAGGCCCAGCTTGGTGCGCCGCCACAACACGTCTTCCGCCGTGCGCGCCCATTCCTGATCCATCAGAAAGGCGACTTCACGGGCATGGAGCCCGGCACCGAAGCCTACCCCCAGTGCGGCCGGATCGGTCGCGGCATCGCCCACCGCCTGCCACACCCGGCCGCCATAGCTGCGCGCCAGCCGCAGGCGGGTGCGTGCATCCAGCACCGGATGGGTCTCGGCCAGGGCCGCCGCCAGCGCGGCCGTGCCGCCGGCGGGCAGCACGGCCCCCGGCAGCGGCGCATAGGCGGTCCAGGCCGCCATGCCCGTGCCAGCCGATGGCGGCAGCAGCCGCAGCAGCTTTTCCATCACGCCTTCGGCCAGCCGGCGAAAGGTCGTGATCTTGCCGCCGAAGACACTGATCACCGGCGCAGCCGCCGTGTCGACGCTCAACACATAGTCGCGGGTCGCCTCCTGCGCCTTGCTGGCCCCGTCATCATAGAGCGGTCGCACACCGGAATAGGACCAGACCACCATGTCGGGGGTGACCGGCCGCTTGAAATAGGCCGAGACCGCCGCGCACAGATAGTCGATTTCCGCGGGCGTGATCGCAACCTGCCCCGGATCGCCCTGATGATCGGCATCGGTGGTGCCGATCAGGGTGAAATCATCCTCATAAGGGATGGCGAAGGCGATACGACCGTCGGGATTCTGGAAGATATAGGCGCGATCGTGATCGAACAGCCGCTTGACCACGATATGGCTGCCGCGCACCAGCCGCACCCTCTCCGGGGTCTTCACATGCAGCCGCTCGACCAGCGTATCGGCCACCCAGGGGCCGGCGGCGTTCACCACCGCCCGCGCCTTCAGGGTGGAGGTGACGCCGGTTTCGGTGTCGCGCAGGCGCAGCGTCCACAGATCGCGGCCCCGCTCGGCCGCGATCAGCTCGGTGCGGGTGCGGATCTCTGCGCCGCGATCATGGGCGTCGATGGCGTTCAGTACCACCAGCCGGGCATCGTCGACCCAGGCATCGGAATATTCGAAGGCCCGGCGGAAGTCGTCCTTCAGCGGCCCGCCCGCCGGGTCGCGGCCCAGATCCAGCGTGCGAGTGCCGGGCAGACGGCGGCGGCCGCCATTGCCGCCGGCCAGATGGTCATAGATGAACAGGCCGGCGCGGATCATCCAGCGCGGCCGCTGGCCCTGATTGTGCGGCAGCACGAAACGCAGCGGCCAGATGATGTGCGGCGCCAGATCCAGCAGCACCGCCCGCTCACGCAGGGCCTCGCGCACCAGCCGGAATTCATAATGTTCCAGATAGCGCAGCCCGCCATGGATCAGCTTGGTGCTGGCCTGCGAGGTGGCGCCGGCCAGATCGCCTTTTTCAACCAGCACGACGTCATAGCCGCGGCCGGCCGCGTCGCGCGCGACACCGCACCCGTTCACGCCGCCGCCGATCACCGCCAGATCATGCACATGCTCTGCCATATCGAAGCTCCCTTGGCGCCATCGCATCGGGGTCATGACGCCGAGACCACCATTCAGGTTCCATCAGGTTCGTATCTCTATATTGACGCGCCTATACGAAACTTCAAATGAAAGTAACGCACCGCAAGCGAACGGCAGGTCTGCGGCGGGCGCACGGCCCGCCGGGCCTCGTGTTGCAGCCCCCAGCCAGGCGGGGCATAGTGCCGCGCCAATGACTTCAGCCGCCACAGGGGTTCGGACGATGACGCCTGACACCGCCACGGGCCTGGCCCTGGGACCCGCGATCGAAGGCTTTGCCCTGGGGGCGGCCCTGATCATCGCGATTGGCGCGCAGAATGCCTTCGTGCTGCGCCAGGGGCTGATCCGCGCCCATGTGCTGCCGATCGTGGCGTTCTGCGCGCTTGCCGATGCCGTGCTGATCGTGGCCGGCGCGCTGGGGCTCGGCTCGCTGATCAGCGGTCATGAACGGGTGCTGGGCGTGGTGTCGCTGGCGGGCGCCGGCTTCCTGATCACCTATGGGATGATGGCGGCGCGGCGTGCCTGGAAGCCCGGCCAGTTGCTGCCCTCCGAGGCGCCGGCTGCACCGCTGCTGCGCACCCTGGCGACGGTGGCCGCGGTCACCCTGCTGAACCCGCATGTCTATCTTGATACGGTGGTTCTGCTGGGCAGCATCTCCGGGCGCCACCCGATGCCCGACCGGCTGTGGTTCGTGGGTGGTGCGGCGCTTGCCTCGATCACCTGGTTCTCGGCGCTGGGCTATGGCGCGCGGCTGCTGGTGCCGGTGTTCCGCCGCCCGGCCGCGTGGCGGGTGCTCGACGGCATCATCGCCCTGGTCATGTGGCTGATCGGCGCCAAGCTGATCGCCGACGGCATCCGCCTGCTGAGGTGAGCGTCGCCGCCATGATCATCCATCCGATCGGAAGGCGTTAGGGCTTGGCATCGAAGACCACCTTGAATGCCCGCAATCTGGAAGCGCTGGGTGCGGCACGCCTGGCCGCGCTGCTGATCGAGGTCAGCGCCGGCAATGCCGCCGCCAAGCGCCAGATCCGACTGGCCCTGGCCGGCGCCGACAGCCCGCTGGCGGTGGCACATGAGGTGCGCAAACGGCTGATCGCCATCGGCGCGTCGAAGGGCCGGGTCAGTTGGCGCCGCCGCAAGGCGCTGGTCGACGATCTGGAAACCCAGCGCCGGGCCATCGCCGGGCCGCTCGCCGCCACCGATCCGGCCGAGGCACTGGACCTGATCTGGCGGTTCCTGGCCCTGGCGGGGCCGGTTCTGGCGCGCAGCACCGACACCGCCGGTACGGTGACGGCCGTGTTTCAGGCCGCCTCTGCCGATCTGCCGGCCATCGCCCGGGCGGCACGGGCCGATCCGCTCGCCCTGGCCGACCGCGCCGCCACCGCACTTGCCGTCAATGATCAGGGCCAGTATGACGGGCTGGCGGCGGCGCTGGTGCCGCTGCTGGCTGCCTCGACAGGAAACGGTTCGCCGGGCCTCGACCGCCTGAAGCAGCGCCTGTCCAGGCTGTCCGGACCGGCGCCGCGCCAGGCCCTTCAGGCGATCGCCGACTGCCTGGGGGATGTCGACGGCTTCATCAACCAGTTCGACCCGGCGGCGCGGGTTCTGCCCACCATCGCCACCCGTATCGCGCATCGCCTGCTCGCCGCCGGGCGCGTTGCCGAGGCCGCCGCCAGCCTCGATGCCGTGCGCCCCGCCCATCGCCCCCGGCTCAGCCATGGCCGGCCCGACCTGGACTGGGAGGATGCCTGGATCGCGGTTCTGGATGCGCGGGGCAAACACGACGCGGCGCAGGCGCTGCGTCTGGCCTGTTTCGAACAGGCGCTGTCGGCGACGCATCTGAAGGCCTATCTCAGGCGGCTGCCCGATTTCGACGACATCGAGGCCCGGGATCTGGCACTCGATCTGGCGATGCGGCACCCGGCCGCCACCCTTGCCCTGCATGTGCTGGTGTCGTGGCCGGATCTGGAGCGGGCGGCGGCGCTGGCGATGCAGCGCAGGGCAGCACTCGATCCCGACCGCCACGATCTGCTGGGCCCCGCCGCCCAGGCCCTGGCCGGGCGCTATCCGCTGGCCGCCACCCTGATCTGGCGGGCGATGATCGATGACACGCTGACCCGGCGCCGCGCCGGCCGCTATCGCATGGCCGCACGCTGGCTGGATGAATGCCGAGGTGTCGCCGGCACGATCGGCGACGCCGGCGCGGCTGTGTCCCACGACGATTACCTGGAGCAATTGCGCCGCGACCACCCGCGCAAAGCCGCCTTCTGGCGCCATCTTTCCTGATTCGGCATCTTTCCCGGCCAGATGCGGCCCGGGGGGCTGACCCGGTCCGCGCAAAGGCATATGCTTCGATTTAGACGAACGTTCGTTCCGGTCCGGAGCGAGCCGGTCACCCGCCAAGAAGCCTTCCGGAGAAAACGCCCGATGTCCGACATTCTGCGCACGCCCGACACCCGTTTCCTCGACCTGCCCGGCTGGCACTATCCGCCGCATTATGTCGACGACCTGCCCGGCTATGAGGGCATCCGCGTCGCCTATGTCGACGAGCCGGCCGCCGTCGCCGATGCCGGGGCCGAGGCGCCGACCTTCCTGTGCCTGCACGGCCAGCCCAGTTGGAGCTATCTCTATCGCCGGATGATCCCCTATCTTGCGGCGCGCGGCCGGGTGGTGGCGCCGGATCTGATCGGCTTCGGCCGCTCCGACAAGCTGGCCGACGACAAGGCCTATGGCTTCCTGTTCCATCGCGGCATGCTGGTGGAACTGGTCAAGCGTCTGGATCTGAAGCACGTCATTCTTGTGGTGCAGGACTGGGGCGGGCTGCTGGGCCTGACCCTGCCGCCGGAAATGCCGGATCGCTTCCGCGGCCTGCTGGTGATGAACACCGCCCTCGGCACCGGCGACCGGCCGCTGGGCAAGGGGTTCGAGGCCTGGCGCGATTTTGTCGCCAACAGCCCGGACTTCTCGATCCCGAAGCTGTTCGCGCGCGGCTGCCCGCATCTGACGCCCGAGGAAGCAGCCGCCTATGACGCGCCCTTCCCCGATGACAGCTATCGCGCCGCCGCCCGCGTGTTCCCGGCACTGGTTCCGGCCCATCCCGATGCCGAGGGTGCCGCCCTGTCGCGCGATGCCCGCGACTGGTGGAGCACCGCATGGACCGGCCGCAGTTCCATGGTGATCGGCATGGCCGATCCGGTGCTGGGCGAGGCACCGATGATGGCGCTGGCCAAGGTCATCCGGGGCTGCCCGGAGCCGATCAAGGTGGCGGATGGCGGCCACTTCGTCCAGGAATGGGCCGACGCGTTCATGCCCCGCGCCCTGGACCCGCTGTTCGCCTGACGCCATCACCGCCCGGGCACGGATTGTGACCGGGCGGAACCATCATCCTGTTCCGGCGCCACCATCTCGTTCGAGCGGTTGGCAGGCGCGGCCGGGGACGCCATAGTTGATGTTTCCGGAGCGGCCGCGCCATCAGCCCTGACCCATGATCAGGCGGCACGGCCGACGACGGCGCGCCTCGGCGGGCCCAACCCCGAACAGGGAACAGAGACCCATGACCCGGCATACCCGCATCGACCGGCCACATAACCGTGCCGGCCACCTGTTGCGTGGCGGCAGCGCCGCCGCAGCCCTGACCCTTGCCGGCATGATGCTGGCCAACCCGGCCGCGGCCGCCGATGGCGATGCCGGGGCCTGCGACATCGAGCGCCCGATCATCTTCGCGGGCCTCGATTACGACAGCGCCCGGTTCCACAATGCGCTGGCCCGCATGATCCTGGATGAAGGCTATGGCTGCGCCACCGACGAACTGCCGGGCTCGGTCATCCCGCTGGTCGGCGGCATGTCACGCGGCGATGTCGATGTGGTGATGGAGATCTGGTCGGCCAATCCGGTGCAGGTCTGGCTGGACGCCAGGGAAAAGGGGCAGGTGGTCGAGGTCGGCACCAATTTCCCCGACGCCCGTGAAGCCTGGTTCGTGCCCCGCTATGTGGTGGAAGGCGCCGACGCCCCGGCCAAGGATCTGAAATCGGTCGGCGATCTGCCGAAATACACCAAGCTGTTCGAGGATCAGGAAGAGACCGACAAGGGCCGGTTCTATAACTGCCCGGCCGGCTGGCAGTGCGAGATCGTCAATTCCAAGAAACTGCACGCCTATGGGCTGGAAGACAGCTACACCAATTTCCGCCCCGGCACCGGTGAGGCGCTGTCGGCGGCGGTGGACAGCGCCGTCAAGCGGAAGAAGCCGATCCTGTTCTATTACTGGGGGCCGACCTGGCTGCTGGGCAAATACGATTTCGTGGCGCTGGAAGAGCCGGCCTTCGATGCCGACACCTGGGCTGCGATGATGGCGGCAGACGCGCCAGAACAGGCCACCGCCTATCCGGAAAGCACCGTGATCATCGGCGCCAATGCCGACTTCGCCAAGGCCGCGCCCACGGTGATCGGCTTCCTTGAGCGCTATGAAACCACCTCCGAGCAGGTCAGCCGCGCGCTGGCCCATATCCGCGACACCGAGGGCTCGCCCGAGGATGGCGCCAAATGGTTCCTCGCCGAATATCCGGATGTCTGGAAGGCCTGGGTCTCGCCCGACGTCGCCGAGCGTGTCACCGCCGCCGCACAGAAGGGCTGATCATCGGGCATGTTTCCGGATCTGGGCACGCCGCTGCGCCATGCGGTGAATGACGCACTCGACTGGCTGATCGTCACCCATGGCAACAGCTTCGAAGCCGCCGCCGGGTTTCTGCTCGGCATCCTTGGCGCCATCGAAGGCGTGCTGCGCGGTGCCCACCCTGCCGTGATCCTGGGCGCAGTGGTGGCGGCGGCATTCGCCGTCACCCGCCGCCCCGTCACGTCGGTGCTGCTGGCGGCGGGCCTGTGGGGCGTGGGCGCTCTGGGCCTGTGGGATCAGGCGATGCAGACTGTGGCCTTGATGCTGGTGGCGGTGTCGATCGCCGCGCTGTTCGGCCTGCCGATCGGCATCCTGATGGCCAAATCCAACCGCATGCGTGCCGTGGCGCTGCCCGTGCTCGATTTCATGCAGACCATTCCGATCTTCGTCTATCTGCTGCCGGCGGCGATGCTGTTCGGGCTGGGCAAGGTGCCGGCGGTGTTCGCCACCGTGATCTATGCCATGCCGCCGCTGGTGCGGCTGACCGATCTGGGCCTGCGCGGCGTGGATCACGAGGTGCGCGAGGCGGCCAATGCCTTCGGCGCCTCGCGCCGGCAGTTGCTGTTCAAGGTGGAACTGCCGCTGGCCCTGCCGACCATCCTGCAGGGCCTTAATCAGACCACCATGCTGGCGCTGGGCATGGTGGTGGTGGCATCGATGATCGGTGCGCGCGGCCTGGGCGAAACCGTGCTGGTCGGCCTGCAGCGCAATGACAGCGGCATGGGGCTGATCGGCGGATTGGGCATCGTGGCCCTGGCCATGCTGCTCGACCGCATGACCCAGGGCTATGGCCGCCGGGTTCTGGCCCGGCGCGGCCGCAAGGCCGACAGCACCTGATCCGGCCGATGGTGGTCCACCCGCCTCACTCGGCGGCGATCAACTGGCGCACCGCCGGGTTCAGATAGGCATCGAAACAGGCGGCGACGCGCTGGATGTCGGGGGTCATCTCGACCGGCACCAGCAACCGCCAGCCATCGCGCAACACGATACCGCGTTCCTCCAGCGGATCGATCAGCGCCATGGCGCCAGCCAGAACCTCAGGATCGCGGCCCATGGATGCGGCCACCGCCGCCACGTCGACGCCATGGTCGCACATCAGCCGCTCGATCACCGCCCGGCGCAGCCGGTCGTCGTCGTCCACCGCAACGCCGCGGATGGTGGCGAGCCGGCCTTCGGCCACGGCCTCGCGCCATGCCCGGACATCGATGGTGTTCTGGACATAGCCGCCCGGCAGATCGCCGATCGCGGACGGGCCGAAGCCGATGATCGCCGCGGCAGTGTCGGTGGTATAGCCCTGGAAATTGCGCCGCAGCAGCCCCTGGCGCTGCGCCACCGCCAGCGGGTCATGGGCCCGCGCGAAATGATCGAGCCCGATGCCGACATAACCCGCCGCCTTCAGCCGGCGCGCGGCCGCATCCGCCTGTTCCAGCCGCGCCGCCGGCCCCGGCAGGGCGGCATCGGGGATCAGCCGCTGATGCTGCTTCATCGACGGCACATGGGCATAGCCGAACAGCGCCACCCTGTCTGGTGTCAGGGTCAGCACCTGATCCAGCGTCGCCAGCACGCCGTCCGTGGTCTGGTGCGGCAGGCCGTGGACCAGATCGATGTTGATGGCGTTGATCCCCCGCTCGCGCAGCATCGCCACAGCACGGGCCGTGGCCTCGGCCGGCTGGATACGGTTGATCGCCTTCTGCACCACCGGGTCCAGATCCTGAACGCCCAGGCTCGCGCGATTGACACCGGCGGTGGCCCAGGCATCCAGCCGCGCCGGATCGACATCGCGCGGGTCGATTTCCAGCGCGATCTCGGCATCGGCGCCGATGTCGAAGCTGCGCGCCAGCGTCTGGAAGATCCGGTCGATGTCCTCGGGCTCAAGAATGGTCGGGCTGCCGCCGCCGAAATGCAGATGGCGGACGGGATGCCGCCTGCCCAGCAGCGCGCCCACCATCTCGATCTCGGCGATCAGGCTGTGAACGAAGGCCACGATCGGGCCGCGGGTGTTGATCACCCGGGTATGGCAGCCGCAGAACCAGCACAGCGTGTCGCAGAACGGCACATGGATATAGATCGACACCGGGTCGTGGCCCGCCACCGACCGCATCCAGGCCGCCGCCTGATCGGGCCCCACCGCCCCGCTGAACTGAAGCGCGGTCGGATAGCTGGTATAGCGCGGCAGCCGTGCCGACTGGACCGGCACCCGGCGCGCGGCCTCGCGATCTTCCGCAGGGCTTGCCGGAACGGCCGTCGCCGGGGGCAGGGCGGATGTGATGACAGCCATCGGAATGCGGACCTCCAGCGGACGGGGCGTGACCATTGCGGCCATGCTGCCCGATCGCCGCCGCCCATACCTTGCGCAAGATCAAAAACCCTTGCGCAAGATCAAAAACCGGCGCGTCGCGGTGCGAAACGCGACAGCAGACAGGGCGGAACACAATCCGCTCAGCGGACCCGGTTGCGGCATCCGGTCGCAGGCCGGGGCGGGTTGATCCAGATCAACGCTCCGCACGCCGGCTGGCGCATGAATAGGCGCATCGACCGGTGACGCAGAAGACACATCCGCTGGCCACTGCGGCCCGGTCCCGCCCATCTCCTCCGCCCGCATTCCGTCGGGCGGGCATTGCCTCGCGCAAGCGTCACACCGACCGTGAACGTGCCCCAGAAAAGGCCACTGCCATGACCAAGTCCGCCATCCTCGGCACCCGGGCGCTGAAAGCCGCCGGTCTCGCCACCGTTCTTGCCGCCGGCACCGTGTTCGGCGCACTCAGCATGGCGGCGCCCGCCGCCGCAGAGGACAAGAGCCCGTGGATGCTGCGCGTGCGCGGTCTGGCCGTGGTGCCGGATGAGAGCGCCTCGATCGATCCGATCGGCGGCGATGTCAGCATCGACAATTCGCTGGTGCCGGAACTCGACATCACCTATTTCGCCACCCAGAACATCGCCTTCGAGCTGATCCTGGGCACCACCCCGCACAAGGTCAGCGCCAAGGGCACGGCCGCGGGCGATGTGGATCTGGGCAAGGTATGGCTGCTGCCGCCCACCCTGACCGCGCAGTATCACTTCCTGCCCGAAGGCAATATCCGGCCCTATGTCGGTGCCGGCATCAACTATACGATCTTCTACAACAAGGACGAGCCCACCGGCATCAACATCAAGTATGACAATGCCTTCGGATTCGCCCTTCAGGCCGGTGTCGATGTGGCGCTGGACGACAACTGGGCGCTGAACCTCGACGTGAAGAAGCTGTTCCTGAACACCGACGCCACCATCAACAACTCGATCAAGGCCGATGTCGACATCGACCCCTGGCTGATCGGCGTGGGTGTCGGCTACCGCTTCTGATCCGGAACGCGCGCGGCCCGCATACAGACAGACCCCGCATACAGACAGAAACGGCGCGTGCCCTGGCAGTTCTCTGCCGGGACACGCGCCGTTTTCCGTTCGCAGGCGTCCAGACGTGTCAGCGCCGCCGGTTCAGGATCGCGTCGCGGACCGGCGACACCGCCGCGGCATGGGCCTCGAAGCCCTCGTAACGGGCAAGGATGCCGGCATGTCGGGCCAGTTCCGGATAGGCCTTCGCGGTCACATATCCAACCGATGACCGCTTCATATAGTCGAACACCGACAGCGGCGAGAAGGTGCGCGCGGCGGCATTGGTCGGCAGCACCGCGTTGGGGCCCAGCACGAAATTGCCCAGCGTCACCGGCGTGCGGTTGCCCAGCAGGATTTCACCGGCATTGACCAGCCGGCCCAGATGCGCGAACGGCTCGTCACCCAGCACCTCAAGATGCTCGGGCGCATAGTCGTTGATGAAGGCATAGGCGGCCTCCAGATCCGGCGCCAGCACCACGCCGCCGCGCGGACCGGTCAGCACCGCGGTCGAAAACGCGGTGCGCTGCGCGCCCATCTTCGCCCAATAGCCATCCAGCGCCGCGATCGCATCCTCGGCCACCTGGCGGCTGGTGGTCACCAGCCAGGCCGAACTGTCGGGGCCGTGCTCGGCCTCGACCAGCAGATCCAGCGCCGCCAGCCGGCCGTCGGCGGTGTCGTCGGCAAAGATGATCGCCTCGCTCGGCCCCGCCGGAATGCCGGGATCGATCACATCCGACAGCAGCCGCTTGGCCGCCACCACCCAGGGGCTGCCTGGACCGACGATCTTCACCGCCCGGCGCACGGTTTCGGTGCCATAGGCCACCGCCGCCACGCCTTGCGCGCCGCCACATTTATAAACCGTCTCAACCCCCGCCAGCCGCGCCGCAACCAGCGTCGCCGCATCGACCTCGCCATCGGGACCGGGGGGCGTGATGATCGAAATCTCGGGCACGCCCGCCACCACAGCCGGCACCGTGGTCATCATCACCACGCTTGGGAACGACCCCTTGCCGCGCGGCACATAGCAGGCCACCGACGGGATCGGCAGAAAGCGGTCGCCGGCGAAGGCGCCGGGCCGGATTTCGTGCAGCCACATCTCTTCGGGCTTCTGGTCCTGATGGAAGCGGCGGATGTTGTCGACCGCATAGCGGATCGCCTCGATCACCTCGGGCTCGACCGCATCGAAGGCGCGGTCGAAGGCGGCCGGCTCCACCTGGATGCGGGCCGGATCGACCGGTGCCTTGTCGAACTCGCGGGCGAAGCGGGCAAGTGCCGCATCGCCTTCGGCGCGCACCGCCTCGATGATCGGCCGGACCTTGTCGAGAAACGGCCCCAGATCACTTTCGGCACGCTTCAGAAGCCCGGCGCGCGCCGCGGCGTCGAGGGTGGACAGATCGTGGAAACTGACGGCGGCCGGCATCGGGCTGGCTCCTTGGACGAGAGAGGGCTATTTGGACCGCAGGAACAGGTCGAGCCCGACCAGCCTGTCGAGCGCGCGGATGGCGAGTGCCGCCACCACGATATAAACCACCGACACCGCTGCCAGGTCGGGCGTGATGACGCTGCGGATCGAGTTGTAGATCAGCACCGGCAGGGTCACGATCCGGGCATCCACCAGCAGCAGGCTGACCAGGAATTCGTTGAAGGCCAGCACGAACATCAGCAGCGCGCCGGTGATCACCCCCGGCATCACCGCCGGCAGGGTGACGGTCAGGAAGGTCTGAACCGGCGGCGCGCCGCAATTGGCGGCGGCGTTCTCAAGATCCGGGTCCAGCCCGTTCACCGATGCGCCCACCGCCCAGATCATGAACGGCAGGTTGATCACCGCGCAGGCCAGCCCCACCGGCCACAACTGGCCCAGAATGCCGACGCGGCCGAACAGCAGCATCATGCCGATGCCCGATGCGATCAGCGGCACCGTGAACGGCAGCAGCAGATAGACCTGCAGGCTGCGGCCGAAGGCGATCCGCCAGCGCGCCAGCGCGATCGCCGCCAGCGTCCCCGCCGGCAGGCTGATCAGCGTGCACACCACCGCCACCCATAGCGAGCGCCAGAACGCCTGCCGCAGCTCATAGGCGCCGACCACCTTTTCATACCAGTGCAGCGACAGCCCGTCGGGCGGGAAGGTCACGATGTTGCCGGCGGTGAAGGATGCGCCCAGCACGATCAGGGTCGGCAGGGCCAGGATCAGCAGATCGAAGCCGACCACCGCCCACAGGATCAGGCGCTTGCCGCGTGGGCTGGTGCTGGCGGCGCTCATTTGCCGGCCCGCCCGCCCAGGCCCAGCGTGCCGGCGCCGGCAATCGCCAGGATCACGCCCACGATGGTGCTGCCGATGAAGGTCAGCACCAGGGCCAGCGCCGCCCCCAGCCCGGCATCGGATATCCGGAAGAAGGCGTCATAGATCGCATTGGCCGCGAAATCATTGGTGCCGCCGCCCAGAATGTTCGGGATGGCGAAATCGGTCAGGGTCAGGGTGAAGACCACCACGCCGGCCGCGATCAGCCCCGGCCGCGCCAGCGGCAGAACCACGGTGGTGAAACCGCGCCACCAGTTGGCGCCAAGCGATGCCGCCGCCATCTCCATCTCCTCGGAAATCGCGGTGATCGCCGGCGCGATCAGCAGCACGGCGAAGGGCAGCATGTACTGCACCAGCCCGAACAGGATCGTCTCATAGGTATAGATCAGCTTCAGCGGTTCGAACCCCAGGGCGGTGATCGCCGCATTCACGATCCCCTTGTTGCCCAGGATGATCAGCCAGCCATAGGCCCGCACCACCTGACCGATGAAGAACGGCAGAAACAGGCCGATCAGCAGCAGCCGGCGCAGCCCCGACGAGGATGTCCGCACCATCACATAGGCATAGGGAAAGGCCAGCAGCAGGGTCGCCGCCGTCACGATCACCCCGGCGACAAGGCTGCGCCGGATGACGGTGGCATAGATCGGCCGGTCGGCAAGCTGGGCATAATTGCCAAGGCTGGCCTCGGCCGCCGGCAGGAATGTGGCGGTATCCAGCACATGCAGGCTGTCGCCGACCATGCCGGCCAGCCCCCAGACCAGCACCGCGACCAGCAGGATGGCGGGCGCCAGGAACAGCGCCGGCACCACGATCTCCGGCCGCTTGGGACGCATGGCGCCCACCACCGCCTCGGCCGCGTCGAGCAGCCGCCATGACAGCGGATAGGCGGTTCTGGATGGTCGGGGCATGACGCGCTGCGGTGTCCTTGCTCACGGTTCACGATAGCGGACGGGCCGGCGGAACTGGTCCGCCGGCCGGCAGGATCAGCCCTGCATGATTTCCTTGAAGGTCTGGAACCATTCCCGCTCATGTTCGACCAGCACCGGGGTCGGCACGCTGATCAGCCGGGCGAAATCCTCGTCCGTGGTCGGATAGGCCGGATCGCCCGCCAGATCGGCCGGCGGGGTCAGGCCGGGCTGAACGCCGGGCAGGCCCAGCTTTTCGGTCCAGGCCTGCTGGGCGCCCTTGGAAATCGCATGGTTCACATACTGCTTCGCCCAGTAGGCCTCGTTCTCGGGCAGGCCCTTCGGAATCCACAGCGCGTCGGTATCGACCTTGGCGCCTTCCTGCGGCACCGTCCAGGCGACCGGAATCCCGTTCTGCTTCGCCTCGCGGGCGTTGGAGATGATCGTGCAGGCCACGTCGATCTCGCCCTGCTGGAACCAGTTGGTGAAGTCCGGATCCTCGCCCAGCAGCGGCTGCTGCGCCTTCAGCTTGCGGATGAAGTCCCAGGCCGGGGCCATGTTGCCCGGAATGTCCGAGACCTTGCCGCCGCCCGCCACCTGCGCCGAGGGATGGAAGCCGATGCCGTCGTTATACAGCGCCACCCGGCCCTTGAACCGCGGCTCCAGCATCACGTTCCAGCTCTTGGGCGCGCCATCGGGGAAGGCTTCGGTGCGATAGGCCAGGACATAGACATAGGAATAGGTGTTGACGATCGGCCAGCCCTCCAGCCCCTTCGGGCGTGCCACCGGCAGAAGCTGCGACAGGTTCGACAGATCCGACAGATCCAGGGTCACGCCGCGCAGCGCCGATTTGGTGGCGTTGGTCGAGGTGTCCCAGTTGACATGGATCGGCGGCACCCGGTTCTGCGCCACCGCCGCCCAGATCTTGGGCTGGATCTCGTTGTCTTCCGTCAGATCGTGGCGGACACGGATGCCGGTCGCTTCGGTGAAGCTCTGCGACACGCCCTGATCCAGCGCATCGACCCAGACCCCGCCCCAGGCGCGGACGATGATCTCGGCCGGCCTGGCCGGCTCGGCCGCAAAGGCGCGGCGGCCGATCAGCATCGTCGGCGTCCCCGCCAGCGCGGCACCGGCCGCGGCGATCATGCCACCCTTCAGAACCTGCCGGCGGCTGGCGCCCCGGATCTCGTCGTCATGCATCGACATGGCCCCCTGTCTCCTTGTCCCGTCTGGATGGCCGGCGGTCTGCCGCCGGTTCTGCTGATGCGTTGCCGCAGATGATGGGGTCGATCTGATCCGGCCGCGCGCGCCGCGCGCTCACCGCGGCCAGACCAGCAGGTCACGCGCGGTCCAGCCCAGATAGACCGGCTGGCCCACGCCCCAGGCCCGGTGTGCCGCCGGATCGTGGTCGAACACCCTGAGCACGGCATTGCCCAGTGCCGGCACCTTGGCCGCATAGACCGATCGCTCGCCTTCGAAGATCGCCTCAACCACCGTCGCCGAAACGATGATGTCCAGCGCTCCCGGCCCGTCGACCTCCAGCACATCGGCATCATCGGTGATCCGAAGCTGTTCGGCGCGGATCGCCGCGGTGATCGGCTGGCCGGCGGCAATGGGATCGCCGCCCGCCGGCGTCGCCGGACATTCCAGGGTGCCGAAGGCCGCGACTGTGCCACCATCGACCGCCGCGCGACCGTCGAGCAGATTGGCGACACCGATGAAGCCGGCGACGAAGGGGTTGGCCGGGCGGCGATAGGTTTCCACCGGCCCGGCGATCTGCTGGGCGCGGCCGCCATCCATCACCATGATCTCGTCCGACATCACCAGCGCCTCGCGCTGGTCATGGGTGACGTTGATGGTGGTGACGCCAAGCTCGCGCTGAATGCGGCGGAACTCCAGTTGCATCTCCTCGCGCAGTTTCTTGTCCAGCGCCGCCAGCGGTTCATCCAGAAGCAGCAGGTCGGGCTCGAACACCAGCGCGCGGGCGATCGCCACCCGCTGCTGCTGACCGCCCGACAATTCATGGATGCGCCGCCGGCCGAAGCCGCCCAGCCGCACCAGATCCAGATAGCGCTC
Organism: Tistrella arctica; assembly: GCF_039630945.1. Lineage (NCBI taxonomy): Bacteria > Pseudomonadati > Pseudomonadota > Alphaproteobacteria > Geminicoccales > Geminicoccaceae > Tistrella > Tistrella arctica. The sequence goes on along the minus strand of NZ_JBBKTV010000019.1, from coordinate 24,474 downwards.
CACCCGATCGGGGATGGTGCGGGCATCGGCGCGGCGCATGCGCAGGGGATAGGCCACATTCTCGGCCGCGGTCATGTGCGGGAACAGCGCCAGTTTCTGAAACACCATCCCAATCGATCGGCGATGCGGCGGTTCCGACGACACCGGCCGGCCGTTCAGCACGATTTCGCCACCGGTGGGTGTCAGGAAGCCGGCGATCATCCGCAACAGCGTGGTCTTGCCCGAACCGCTGGGGCCAAGGATGGTCAGGAACCGGCCGCGTGCCAGATCGAACGACACCGCATCCACGGCCAAGGTGCCGTCGAAGCTGCGGCTGACCCCGTCGACGCGCACCATGGCCGGCGCGGCCGCTGCATCTGCGGGCATCGTTCAAGACCTCCGGGGATTCTTGTGAAAAGGCGCCGCCTCGCGCGGTTGCGGCCAGTCCAACGGATTGCAGGAAAACTGTCAAGATGACCCGGAACCACAGCCGGGCGGCCATGGTGACAGCAGACATCCGCATGGTTTCCGTCAGGGTGTCACCGCATCCAGCATAGTGGAGAGCGCGTCGCTCTGTCCCGCCACCGGCTCGGCGCCCATCGCGATGGCGATGCCAAGCCCGATCGCCGAGGCCGCCGGACCGTGATGCCCGCCGTCCGCAGCCCCCGCATCCGGTCCGGCCCGCAGGTTCATCACCAGGGTCGGACAGCAGAACAGGGCAAGCTTCACCACCCGCCGCCAGTCTTCCACCAGCGCGCCGCGATCCGCCAGCGCCCGCAGCAGCGGCCGCCACAGATGATCGCGCTTGGCCTCAAGAAAGCCCTGCCGAAGATCCGACAGGCGGTGGTCATGGCTGACGGTGATGCCGCGTCCGTCGGCATCGAGTTCGGCCCGCACACCATACAAGGTCTCGGCCAGCGCCGCGTCGTACAGCCAGAACGGATGGGCGAAGATGTTGTGAAACGTCGCCTTCACCTCGGCCAGCAGCGCCGGCATGTGCCGCCCGGCAAAGGCCGGATCGAAGAAGCTCAGCCGGTCCGCCACGCCGCCCTCGCCATCCTCCCCGGCCCCCGTTCCCGCCTCGAACCAGACATTGGCGTTATGGGCATCGCCATGGGCCGTGACCCCGGCGCCCGCGAAGCGCGAGGGCACCAGGCGGGCGCGGGCCTCGTCGAACAGCGCGCCGAGCGGCCGGTCATAGGTGACGCCGCCGACCGTCCAGCGCAGATCCCGCATCTGATACCACGACAGGGTCAGGTCGGGGGCGGCGGCACGCCCGCCCAGATGGAAGATCCGGCCCTCGTAGAACCGCGCCATCCGACCACCCGCCCGGTCGGGCGCATCGCGGTCGACCAGCCGGTCGTGAAACAGCCGGTGCAGCGGCTCGGCGGCGGCCTCTTCGGCGGTGATGTCATGCAGGCTGGCGAGATAGCGCGCGGCGACGATCCGGTCGGTTGCCGCCTGTGCGGCGATCAGCCGCCCGGCCGTCACCGGCGCCGGCCCCTCAAGCCCGCGCTCCGCCGCTTCGACAGCGCGCGCCAGATCGGCCAGCCGGGGCTGGTCGCGGCGGGCATAGATCAGGATCTGCCGGCCGACCTCGCCACAGGCGACAACCGGCCGGTCGACCGGGAAGCCGGCCTCGGCCAGCAGTTCGGCGCGGTAATATTCGCCGACCGTCTCGGCCTCATCCTCTTCCTGATGGAATTTAAAGAAGAAGGCCCGGCCATCCTCGGCATCGATGAAGCCATTGACCGAATTCAGGCTATAGCCATCGCGGTTGATCGCCACGCGCGCCGGCACGAATCCCGCCACCTCGGCCACCAGGCCGGCAATCACCGCCTCGGCCTCGGCGATCCGCCCGGCGCGGGCCAGATCACGGGCCAGCGCCGTCGGTGTGCTGGCCATCGGTGTCGTGGTGGCGGTGGTCATCAGGGGGGCGCCTTCTGTCGACAGACAACATGCGAAGGCCCGAGTGATAGCGCATCCTGGCGTGCCGATCACGCCAAAGCCATCAACTGCTGCTGCCGCGCACATCCAGAATGCGGTCGATCAACCCCCAGTCCAGGGCCTCCTGCGCGGTCATGAAGCGGTCGCGGTCGAGCGCGCGCTCGACCTCGTCGAGGCTGCGCCCGCAATGGCGGGCATAGAGCCGGCTGATATGCTGCTTGGTCCGCTCCATTTCCCGGGCATGGATCAGGATGTCGGATGCCTGGCCCTGATAGCCGCCCAGCGGCTGGTGGACATGCAGATTGGCATTGGGCAAGGCCGCGCGCTGGCCCGGTTCCCCCGCCATCAGCAGGAACGAGCCCATCGACCGCGCGGTGCCCATGCACACCGTGTGCACCGGCGAGCGGATATATTGCATCGTGTCGTACATGGCGAAGCCGCTGGTGACCACACCGCCGGGCGAGTTGATGTACAGAAAGATCGGCTTGTCGGGGTTCTCCGCCTCAAGGAACAGCAATTGCGCGCAGACCAGCGCCGAGACCGTGTCGTTGACCTCGCCGTTCAGGAAGATGATCCGCTCGCGCAGCAGCCGCGAGAAGATGTCATAGGAGCGTTCCCCCCGATCGGATCGTTCGATCACCATCGGGACGAGTTGCATCGTGTCGGGCATGGCCGATGTCCTGCTATCCGGCGCCGGGATGCGGCTGGTGTGGGGGCATCATCAGGCCGCGCGCATCTGCTCGCGGCGGTTGTGGTTCGCCGGGCACGGCCGTGCTTCGCCGGCACCGGTCAGCCCGTGAACGATCCTCAGCCGGGTGCCGCCATCGGCATTGGGCCGCAGTTGGAACGTCACCACGCTTTCAAGAAACGGCGGCGCGGCCTCGCGCAGCCGATAGCCCACCTGCCGGCCGGGCTCGGACGATACCGGCCTTTCATCGGCCAGATCCCGCGCCGGCAACCATGCCTCGCGGAATGCGGGCTGGCTGATCGCCCGCCAGACCCGGTCGGGCGGTGCGTCGAGGTCGTATTCCAGTGTCAGATGCGGCGGCCCCAGATCTCCGGGGGCGCCATCGGCTTCGGTGTCGCTCATTGATCCATGTCCTTCAGCAGCGCGGTCAACGCCTCGACCCGCGCCGGCCAATACGCCCGGTATTTCGCCAGCCAGCCGGCCATCTGCGCCAACCCCGCCGGGTCGACCTCGTAATTCACGAAGCGCCCCTGACGATGCTCACGCACCAGGCCTGCCTTGCGCAGCACCGCCAGATGCTGCGACATCGCGGGCTGGCTGATCGTCATGCCGTCGCGCAGGCGGCTGGCATTCATGGCACCGCCCGCCAGCTTCTCGAAGATCGCGCAGCGGGTCGGGTCGGCCAGGGCCTTGAAGATATCGGGCGGTGTGGCCACGCCATCCGCCCCGGAGGGGTTGGTCTCGATCATGATTTATACATAAGCACAGGCTTATGTGTCAGGCAAGACCGTGATCGCAGCCTCGGCCCCGGCCGGCCGTTCCAGCATGCGGATATGGCTTTCCAGCAGGGCCACGGCGCGCACCGCATCGCGGCGCTTCACCGCGTTGAAGATCTGGCGATGGGCATGGTTCGATCCGGGCTGCCAGCCGGCCGAGCGATGGACCGCGAAGATGATCCGGGCACTGGCCAGTTGCAGATCGTCAATCATCGCCAGCAGACGCGGCATCCGGCAGGGAGCGGCGAGTTCGCGGTGGAACGACTGATTGGCGCGTTCCCAGTCGGCCATGGTGCGGGCCGCTTCGCCGGCGACCAGCGCCCGTTCGATCCGCTCGAACGCGGGGGCGTTCATCAACGGCGTGGCCACCTTCAGGGCCAGCGGTTCCAGCCGGGCGCGGATCTCGACGATTTCCATCATCGATGTCGGGTCCAGCGGCGCCACCCGCATGCCCCGGCGGGGCTCCGCCACCGCCAGCCCCTGGGCCTTCAGGCGCTGGAATGCCTCGCGCACCGGCACATGGCTCGCCTCGAAATCTTCCGCGATCCGGTCCTGCCGCAAGGCCGTGCCCGGCGCCAGCTCGCCACTGACAATACGGGCGCTCAACACCCGCGCGATCCGCTCTGCAATCGTTTCAGCCATGATCACTTATAGATAATCTATGAAGAATCCGGATGCCTCGCCGGAAATCCTTCGCAATACTGACACCAGGGCCAGATCATTTATAGATTATCTATAATAATATGGAGGACGCAATGCCGGATCCGACCCCCCGCTGGAGCCGTGACGCCGCGCGCGATGTTCACGACGCGCCGTTCAACGATCTGCTGTTCCGCGCCCAGACCGTGCATCGGGCGCAGTTCGATCCGAACCGGGTGCAGTTGTCGACGCTGCTCAACATCAAGACCGGCGGCTGTGCCGAGGATTGCGGCTATTGCAGCCAGTCCGCCCATCACGCCACCGGGCTGAAGGCCGGCCGGCTGATGGCGGTGGAACGAGTGATCGACGAGGCGCGCCGGGCCAGGGCCGGCGGCGCCACGCGTTATTGCATGGGCGCCGCCTGGCGCGAGCCCAAGGATCGCGACATGGACATGCTGGTGGCGATGGTCGATGGCGTCAAAGCGCTGGGGCTTGAGACCTGCATGACGCTGGGCATGCTGAGCGGCGATCAGGCCGGCCGGCTGGCCGCCGCCGGGCTCGATTTCTACAACCACAATCTCGACACCTCCGAGCGCTTCTACCCGCAGGTCGTGAGCACCCGCGGCTATGGCGACCGGCTGGAAACGCTCGACCGGGCCCGGGCCGCCGGCATCAAGGTCTGCGCCGGCGGCATTCTGGGCCTGGGGGAGAGCATCGACGACCGTATCGACATGCTGGTGACCCTGGCCAACCTGCCCGAGCCGCCGGAAAGCGTGCCGATCAATCTGCTGATCCCGATGCCCGGCACGCCGCTCGCCGATGCGCCGCCGGTCGATCCGATCGCCTTCGTGCGGGTGGTGGCGACCGCCCGTATCCTGATGCCCGCATCCCATGTCCGGTTGACGGCGGGGCGCACGGCGATGACCGACGAGATGCAGGCATTGTGCTTTCTCGCCGGCGCCAATTCGATCTTCATCGGCGACCGGCTGCTGACCGCCGCCAATCCCGGCGAGGATCGCGACGGGCAGTTGCTGCGCCGCCTGGGCCTGACAGCCGAGGCTTCGGCCTGACAGCGCCCGGTCGGCCCCCGCTGGTTGGCCCCCACTGATTGGCCCCACTGATTGGCATGAGCCACGCCGGAGCATTGATACAAGACCGCGCAAGGCCGATCATCGTCTGCCATCGCCACCGTCAGGATCCCAGACCGATGCCCCATACCCTGCCCACCGATGTCCTCGCCCGGTTCTCCCTTGCCGGCCGCAAGGCGCTGGTCACCGGCGCCAGTCGCGGCATCGGCCGAGCCCTGGCCCTGGGGCTGGCTCAGGCCGGGGCGGCGGTTGCCGTGTCGGGCCGCGACCTCACCGCCATCGAACGGGTAGTGGCCCGGATCATCGGCGCCGGCGGTGCCGCGGTGGCAGCCCCCTTCGACGTCGCCGACACATCTGTGGCGCAGGCCGGCATCGCCCATGCCGCCGAACGTCTGGGCGGGCTGGATATCCTGGTCAACAATGCCGGCATCGAGCAGGTCTGCCCGTCGCTGGATGTCGACGAGGCCTTGTGGAACCGCATCCACGACACCAATCTGAAGGGCGCCTTCTTCTGCGCCCAGGCGGCCGGCCGGATCATGGCGCCCGCGGGTGGCGGCGCCATCGTCAACATCTGCTCGCTGACATCCGAGGTCGGCGTGCCGACGGCGGCGGCCTATGGTGCCTCGAAAAGCGGCCTGCTGGGGCTGACCCGCACGCTTGCCACCGAATGGGCCCCGCATGGCATCCGGGTCAACGGCATCGGCCCCGGCTATTTCCGCACCGACATGACAGACGTGTTCTTCAACGACCCCGGCTGGCGACAGGCGATGCTCGCCCGCATTCCCGCCGGCCGGTTCGGCGCGGTCGACGACCTGCTCGGTGCCGCCATCTTTCTGGCGTCGCCCGCCGCCGCCTATATCACCGGCACCCTGCTCTATGTCGATGGCGGTTATATGGCCTCTGTCTGAGGGGCCGGTCGGCGCCTGGCCCACCCGGTCACCATTGACGACAACGGCGCGATCAATCTATTTTACAGGATGATTATAATTTAAACGCCATCGTCCGTCACGGCCGATACCGGATCAGGAGGGCAGGAGCATCATGACCGCCAAAGCCGCACTCGTCACCGGCGTCGGCCCCGGCACCGGGCTCGCCACCGTCCGCCGCTTTGTCGAAGGCGGCTTCAGGGTGGCGATGATCGCCCGTGATGCCGAGCGGCTGAACGCCATCGCGACCGAGGTTCCCGGCACCCTCGCCTGCCCGGCCGACGTCACCGATACCGCCGCCTTCATGGCGGCGACCGACCGGGCCGAAGCCTGGGCCGGCGCGCCGGAGGTGGTGGTGCACAATGCCGTCGGCGGCGCCTTCGGCAGCTTCATGACCATTGATCCGGCGGTGCTGGCGCGAAACTTCGACGTCAACGTCATGGCTCTGATGCATCTGGCCCGCCGGGTCTCGCCGGCCATGGTCACCGCCGGGCGCGGCGCGATCCTGGTCACCGGCAATACCTCGGCCCTGCGCGGGCGGGCGAATTTCGCGGGATTCGCCCCGACCAAGGCAGCCCAGAGGATACTGGCCGAGGCGATCGCCCGCGACCTGGGCCCCCAAGGCGTGCATGTCGCCTATCTGGTGATCGACGCGGTGATCGACTCGGCCCGCGCCCGCGCCCGCGATCCCGATGCACCCGACGATTTTTTCATCCAGCCTGCCGACATCGCCGCCGAGCTCTGGCATCTCGCGCATCAGCCGAAAAGCGCCTGGTCGTTTCTGACCGAAGTGCGGCCGTTCCGCGAAACCTGGTGATCAAGCGCCGGGCGGCAGCCGACCGGCGCCATGGGCCCGGCTCAGATCCACCGGCGGACCCGGCGGCGATAGGCCGCGTATTCGGCCCCGAACCGCCGCGCCATCCGCTGCTCTTCGGGCCTGATGGCCCAGATGTCGGCCACCACCACATAGACCACCACCGGCAACAGGGCGGCGGCGACGTTGAAGATCAGCGCCGCCCCCAGCAGCAGTAACGCGAAGCCCAGACACACCGGGTTGCGACTGTGGCCGAAGATACCGTCGGCGATCAGAACGTCCGGCTCGCGGTCGCGGGTCTCGTCGATCCGCCGCAAGCGGCGGTTCACCGCCAGTGGTATCATCAACCCTGCCATCAGCGGCACCAGCCCGATGAACTGCCAGGGCGGCGGCAACAGCCGACCCTCGGGCCATAACCGCGACAGCACCCCCATCGCCGCCAGCAACGCGACGACCAGAACCGCCAGGGCCAGCCGGCCCGACCGCCTGACGCGTCGCTCCCCATCCCGCCCCGGCGGCCCCGGGCCCGCCTGGGCCCCTGCGGCCGGCGGCGTCATGGTTGTGCGCTCACCCGCACCGGCACCGATTTGGCCGCCGGCGTCTTGCTGCCCTCGGCATAGTGCGACAGCGGGATCAGGGCGTTGCATTCAGGGTAATAGGCGCCGCAGCAGCCATGGGGAATGTTGTATTCCACGATGGTGAAGCCATCCATCCGGCGGCTGACGCCGTCATCGGCAACTGTGGTCAGCGTGGCCATGCCACCCCTGGTCAAGCCCAGTCGGATGATGTCGTCGGCATTCATCATCAGCACCATCCGGCTGCCATGGATGCCGCGAAACCGATCGTCATAACCATAGACGGTGGTGTTGAACTGGTCGTTGGAGCGCAGGGTCAGCAGCCGCATCACCGCCGGATCGTCATCGGCATCAAAGCTGGCGTTCAGGCTGGACGGGCATTTGAAATTGGCCCGGCCGGTATCGGTGTTCCAGCGCCGCTCGCGCGCCGCCAGCGGCCGGGGAAAACCGCCGGGCGTGCCCATCCGCCGGTTCATGTCCTTGAAATCCTCAGGGAAGGTTTCCTCGATGGCGTCGCGGATGCGGCCGTAATCGGCCACCCAGTCGTCCCACGGCACACGAGAATTGGATGGCAGCGTCGCCTTGGCCAGTTCCGCCACGATCTTCGGTTCCGACAGCAGATGCGGGCCCGCCGGCGGCGCCACCCCGCGTGAGGCGTGGATACAGGCGGTGCTGTCCTCCATGGTCACGATCTGTGGGCCGGTCGCCTGTTCGTCGACCTCCAGCCGCCCCAGGCAGGGCAGAACATAGGTGGTCTCGGCGGTGATCAGATGGCTGCGGTTCAGCTTGGTCGCCACATGCACCGCCAGCTTCAGCCGGCGCCAGGCCGGTTCCATCCGCGCGCGATCGGGGATGGCGCGCACGAAATTGCCGCCCAGACCGATGAAGGCGTCGACCGTGCCGGCGATGATCCCCTCGCAGGCCTCCACCGTGTTCAGACCCTTGTTGCGGGGCGGCTCGAAATGATACTGCGCCGCCAGCCGGTCCAGCGGCACCAGATGCGGCTCGTCGGCGATGCCCACCGTGCGTTGGCCCTGGACATTCGAATGGCCGCGCACCGGCAGGATACCGGCGCCGTGCCGGCCGATATTGCCGCGCAGCAGCAACAGGTTGATCAGCATCTGGATGCTGTCGACGCCGCGCCGGTGCTGGGTCAGCCCCATGCCATAGATCGCGATCACCCGCCGGGCGTTGAGATAGGTGGTCGCCGCCGCCTCGATCGCCTGACGGCTGAGGCCCGAGGCCCGCTCGATCTCGTCCCATCGGCTGGCGCGAACCCGGCTGATGAAATCCTCGAAGCCGTGGGTGTGTTCCTGGATGAAGTCCACGTCCAGCACCCGCGGGGCCCCGGCTTCCCTGGCCTCGTCATCGCGATCGACCAGCACCTTGCACATCCCCATCAGCACCGCGATGTCGCCGCCGGCCCGTACCTGATGATATTGCGAGGCGAGGTCGGTGGGCTCGCGGGTGATCATCTCACCCGGCGCCTGTGGATTGATGAAGGTTTCCCAGCCGCGTTCACGCAAAGGATTGAACACCACGATCGGCACGCCGCGTTCGGCCGCGCGCTGCAGCGGATGCAGCATGCGCGGCGCGTTGCTGCCGACATTCTGCCCGAAAGACAGGATGCAGTCGGTCGCATCGAATTCGTCGAGCCGTACCGTGCCGACCGGCACGCCGATGCTCTCGGGCAGTGCCTTCGAGGTGGTCTCGTGGCACATGTTCGAACTGTCGGGCAGATTGTTGGTGCCATAGAGCCGCGCGAATAGCTGATACATATACGAAGTCTCAAGCGAGGCACGGCCCGAGGCATAGAACACCACCCGGTCGGGTTCGAACGCCTTCAGTCGCGCGCCGATATCGTCGAACGCCTCCTTCCACGACACCACCACATAGGTGTCGGTCGGGGCGTGATAGCGCATCGGCCGGGTCAGCCGGCCCTCGGCCTCCAGCGCGTGATCCGACCAGCCCAGCAGGTCGCTGACCGTGTGATCGGCAAAGAAGCCGGTTTCGACCCGGTCTGTGGTCAGTTCCCAGAAGGTTGCCTTGGCGCCGTTCTCGCAGAACTCGAAGCTGTGCGGTTCCGCCGGCTTCGCCCAGGCGCAGCTCACGCACATGAAGCCACCGGGCTTGTTCTGCTTCGGCAGCACCGGCACCGCGCGGCTCCAGCTATGGGCATTGGTCGCGTGCCGGAACAGGGACCGTACCGAACCCCAGCCGCCCGCCGGCTGGTCATGGGGCTCGAAGCGAAGATCGCGTGCCATGGCAGATCGGTGTCCTCTGGTGGAGCGTTGTCAGGGAAGGGTACGATCCCCTTCCAACGCCCCGACCGCGAGGTTGGTTCCGGGTGGCCCGGGGCGACGCCAGACTGCCCGCTGGCCACGGCAGCGTCAGTCTTCCGTCTCTGCCATGGGGACAAAGGCGTCGTCGGCAAGGTCGAGTTGACTGTCGAGCCATGCCCGCGCCGCCGGCGTCTGTCCGGCCAGTTCATTCTCGATCGCCAGTGTCTCGCGGTATTGGCTGGCTGCGGCCGCGAGGGTCCAGGTCGTCTGAAGGCCACGTTCCTCGACGACACCGCGCAGGCTTTCCAGCGAAATTTTGAAGAATTCCTTGCGCGGGTTCACCTTGTTGACCTGGTCAGCGACGAAGCGCTTGTGGAGGACGTTCTCCAGCGCCGGTGCATCCTCCGCCCAGGTCATGGCATGGATGTCGAATGGAAAGGGAACGCTCGCGTCTCCCAACTCCCGGACCCGGTCCAACGGGTCGAGCCGGCGTGTCATGCCCACCTTGAAAACGTGCTCGCCGAACGAGCCCACATTCGAGATGACATAGACATGGCCGGCCTTCGTCTGCTGCGCCATTGAAAGCGCGCGCTGGTTCTTGACCTCGGCCTCCGCCAGCCGGCGTTCCAGTTCCGCGACCTGCATCTCAAAGGCGGTCCGTTGCTCGTCATTTGCCCGCGCGGCCTGAGCCAGAGCCTTGGTCATGGCCTTTCGCAAGCCGTCCTCTTCCTTCGCGGCATCGCGCAGCGCCCGCTCGATCTCGCGACGCGCCCGCTCTTCTTCCCGGATCTGTTCACGGATGCGCCGCTGCTCTTCGCGATCCCGATCCTTGAGCGCGATCGCAGATGCCGCCCACTTCAACTCCTCCAGACGGCTTGCAAGTTATTCCGGCGTGATCCGGGCATCCCTGAATGCGCTGCCACTATGGTTCACCAGAGAATACGCATCCTGGATCTGCTGCTCCAGAGTACCGACGTTGTCGGATTTCACACGCGCCAGGACAGTGTCGACTTTGCCGTTGAAAGCATCGAGCACAAAACGGATTGCCGTTTCACGTCGGCGCGGCTCTACGTAGTCGCACGTCGCCGCCCGGTCGGAATTGACCATGCTCTGACTGTTGGTCCGCGCCCGCTTCAATGCCCGACCAGCCTCGTCAAAGCTGTAGTCATCGGCCAACTGATCCAACAGGCCATAGGTCGGTTTTAGATATCGATCACCATATCCTTGTATGACATTGCGCATCGCCGTCACGGTCTCTTCGAGGTGTTCGGCACGCGTGAGGGCGCGATAGGCATCACCGGCGATCTCCTGTGCTCGCGCCTCGGCATCGCTCACCAGCTTGGCCGCGCGTAGATTTGCATCGGCAATCACGGCAGCCGCCTGTTCATCGGCTTTCCGCTTCGTCTCGACACTGCCCGTCCGGGCATCCCGACGCCAAATATCGGCATCGGCCCGAGCCTGCCTGACGACATCCGATGCTTCGGCGGCCGCCGCGGCCAGAATCGATCGCGACTCGTTCAAAGCCGCATCCAGGGCCGCCTGTGCGGCTGTCCTGATGGTCTGCGCTTCAGATTGCGGCCGCGACATCGCCCACAGCGCCAGCCCTCAGTCGAGCGGCCTCAGCCGCAGCATCCTGCACATCCCGGAAGGGGACGAGGCTCTCATTCTCAGCTGTCAGTTCGTGGTTGCGCACGCGCAATGCGTCCAGATCACGGCTCAGATCTGCGATCACGTGGCCCAGTGCTTCTTTCGCGCGCCGTGCCCTCGAAAGGTTGATGAGATATAGAACGACCAACAGACCGATTACGAAAAATAGGGCGTACAGCTCCACTCTGTCCTCGTTCTGCTCTCAGGATGTAGGATACGGGGCGCACTGGGCCCAATCTCCGACAGGTAGATCAAGATCCCAATCAAAAGCGTGTCAGTTACTGCAAAATGCACTGTGTTTTTCGTCTGAACGCGGCGACAGATCACCTCACGGCAATGTCATATCCCCCGGTCCGATCGGGCGCTGCATCAGCACCGAGTCGACCCAGCCGCCGAATTTGAAGCCGATCGAGCGGAAGGTGCCGATCATCTCGAAGCCCAGCGCCGCATGCAGGCCGATCGAGCCGGCATTGCCGCTGTCGCCGATCACCGCGATCATCTGGCGCCAGGGGCCGGCGGCGCAGTGGTCGATCAGGGCGGCCAGAAGCGCGCGGCCGATGCCCTGCCCCTCCAGCCCGGGGGCGATATAGACCGAATCCTCGACCACATAGCGATAGGCCGGACGGGCGCGGTAGAGGCTGGCATAGGCATAGCCGGCGACGGCGCCGTCGATGGTGCAGACCAGATAAGGATAGCCGGCGCCCGTGATCGCCGCATGGCGGGCGCGCATCTCGCCCGCCGTTGGCGGCTGCTCTTCGAACGAGGCGCGGCCGGTCAGCACGTGATGGCCGTAAATCGTGGCGATCGCGGCGAGATCACCAGTCTCCGCCGGGCGGATCGCCCGCACCGCCAGTTGACGCGCCATTTCCATCGTCATGATCCGCCTCGTCCGCGCCTGAATGCCACCTGACGGACAGCATCATTCGGCAGCCCGCCTGTCGCAAGACGGATGATTGCGGCGGTGTCGTCCATTCCCCCCCGACCGGATCTGCACTACCATCACCGCCACCCCCGGCCACACGCTTCCGTATCGAGGGCTGTACAGGCCATGCATGTCTATATCGACGCCGAGCGGCGGCCGCTCGACAGCGGGTTCGACGATTTCCTGAACCCGGCGCGCACGGCGGTCATCTCCATCGACCTGCACCGCGGCCATCTGGAAGACAGCCCCGACTGCCCCTGCCCCGCGCCGCGGGCGCGGGCGATCGTCGATGGTGTCGACCGCTTCCACGCCGCCGCCCGCCGGCTGGGCGTGCCGGTCATCCATGTCCGCAGCACCCTGCGGCGTAGCGGCATCGACGACATCCACGGCATCAGCTCGGCCTGGCGGCGGGTGTTTCCGCTGCATGTGGGGCCGATCCCGAATGCCGACGCCCATGCCATCGAGGGCTCGCACTGGACCGAATTCGTGACCGATGTCGACGACCGCGACCTGATCGTGTCGTCGAAGAAGCGGCTGTCGGCCTTCTATCCCACCGATCTGGATTTCCTGCTGCGCAATATGGGCGTGCAATCGGTGGTGCTGAACGGCTGTCTGGCCGATTGCTGCGTGCTGAACACCGCTTTCGACGCCTCCAATCTGGGCTATCGGGTGACGGTGCTGAACGATCTGATCGCCGGCACCAATGCCGATCTTGAGGCATCGAGCCGGCGGATCATCGCCATGCATCTGGGGCTGGTCGCCGACGCCGCCGATCTGATCGAGACCTGGGAAAGACGGCGTGCGGCCTGAGCCATCGACAGCGTGGGCCGTGAACAGCCTGGGCCGTTGTCAGGCCGGCACAACCGGCGCCGGCTTCTTCAGCACCCGCAGCATCAGCGCCGTGACCACGGTGCCAGCGATCAGCGCCACCAGATAGCCGCCAAGCGACACCACGGCATTCGGGATGGGCAGCACGAACACGCCGCCATGGGGCACCTTCAACTGTGCCCCCACCGCCATGGAAATCGCGCCGGCGAGTGCCGATCCGATCATCAGCGACGGGATCACCCGCAGCGGGTCGCGGGCGGCGAAGGGAATGGCGCCTTCACTGATGAAGGCCAGCCCCAGCACGGCGGCGGCATTGCCGGCCTCGCGCTCGTCGCGGGTGAACCGGCCGGGAAACAGCTTGGTGGCGAGCGCGATGCCCAGCGGCGGGGTCATGCCGGCGGCCATCGCCGCCGCCATCGGCCCATAGATTTCCGATGCGATCAGACCGGTGGAGAAGGCATAGGCGGCCTTGTTGACCGGCCCGCCCATATCGAAGGCCATCATCAGCCCCAGGATCAGGCCGAGCGCGATTGCGCTGCCACCCTGCATGCCCTTCAGCCAGGCGCTGAGCACCGCCAGCAACTGCGCCACCGGTTCGCCCACCACATAGATCATCAGCAGACCGGTGAGCAGCGAGCCCAGGATCGGCAGGATCAGAACCGGCTTCAGGCCTTCCAGATTCTTGTGCAGCCGGATGTTGCGGTTCAGCCAGGCCGTGCCATAGCCGGCGATGAAGCCGGCGACGATGCCACCCAGAAACCCCGCGCCCAGTTCCGCCGCCAGCATGCCGCCGATCATGCCCGGCGCGATGCCCGGCCGGTCGGCGATCGAATAGGCGATATAGCCGGCCAGCGCCGGCACCATCAGCGCGAAGGCGCCCTTGGCGCCGATCTGGAACAGGGCATAGGCCAGCGTGCCCTGATTGGCATCCTCATAGGCATAGATGCCGCCCAGCGCGAAGGCGATCGCGATCAGCAGGCCGCCGGTGGTGACGAAGGGCAGCATGAACGACACGCCGGTCATCAGATGCCGGTAGGGCCCGGTGCGGCCGCTGCCGCCGCCCGTCCTGGTATCGGCGGCGACAGCGGCGGCCGGCTCCGTGCCACCGCCCTGCATGGTCGCTTCGGCGAAGGCGCGCCCGATCAACGCGCGGCCGTCATTGATCGCAGGCTTGGTGCCCGACAGATAGACCCGCTTGCCCGCGAAACGCGACAGATCGACCTGGGTGTCGGCGGCAATGATCACGATATCGGCGGCGCGGATCTCGTCGGCGGTCAGCGCATCCCGGGCACCGACCGAGCCTTGCGTCTCCACCCGCGCCTCATGGCCCAGCGCCTTTGCCGACTGAAGAATGCCTTCCGCCGCCATGAAGGTATGGGCAATGCCGGTCGGGCATGAGGTGATGGCCACGATCCGTTTCGGTGCGTCGGAAGCCGGTGCATCGGAAGCCGGTGCGGCGGGTGCGGCGGCGGGCGCCGTGGCCCGCGCCAGCACGGCCGCCGGATCGCGCAGCACGTCGTCGATGGTGGCGGTCACCTGATGGCGGCCGGCGAAGCGCGTGGCATCACCCGCGCCGCCGATCAGCAGCACCGCATCGGCGCCGGCGATCGCCTCAGGCGCGATCGGATCGCGGACATCATCGCCGTGGCGCAGTTCGATCGACAGGTGATGGCCCTGCTCAGCCGCCCGCTTGCGCAACGCCTCGGCGGCCAGCACCCCGCGGGTGCTGCGGTCATCGGCCGTGATCACGGCCAGCAGTATCAACATGGGGTTCCTCCGTCACGGCATCTCTGGGCGCCGTATCATGTGCGGGAGCGGAAGCAGCGGGGCCGCCGGATGGCGATGGTCGGCGCTCAGGCCCGCAGGCCTGCGGGGGAAAGCGGATGATCCAGCATCACCTGCGCCGCCAGGGCCGCGACGCGGGGCGCCGGCGGCAGATGCGGCCCCACCAGCGCCAGCTTGGCCGTGGCGAAGGCAACCCCGCGCCGGGCCAGATCCTCGATCGCCACCCCCTCGGCCATCGCCGCCACGATGCCGGCAACCATGGCGTCGCCCGCGCCCACCGTGCTCAACACCCGCTCCGGCGGCAGGGCGGCATGGATGACATCATCGACGGTGACGAACAGCGCGCCATCGGCGCCCAGCGACACCACCACCAGCCCGATGCCGCGCCGGACCAGGGCGCGGGCGGCCTCCACCACCGCCGCGCCATCATCCAGTGGCCGGCCGGCCCAGTCGGCGAGTTCCGCGCGATTGGGCTTCACGCAATCGGGCATGGCCTCCGGGGGGGCATCGAGTGCCGCCGCAAGCGGCGGGCCGCTGGTATCCAGCACCACCCGCACCCCGCGGCCGCGCAGATAACCGGTCAGCACCCGGTAGAGGTCGGTATCGACCCCGGCCGGCAGGCTGCCGGCCAGCACCACGATCGCCCCGGCCCCGGCCACGTCGTCCAGCACCGCCATCAATCGGCCGATGGCGGCGGTGTCGACATCCAGTCCCGGCAGATTGATGTCGGTGGTGTCGGCGCTGTCCAGATCGGCGAGCTTGATATTGACCCGGGTCGCACCCGGCACCCGGATGAAGCGGTCGGCGATGCCGCCGGCCGCGAACAGGGCATCGAAGCTGGCGGTATTGTCCTGCCCCAGCACACCGGTGACGGTGGCGGCGAGGCCCCAATCGGCCAGACAGCTTGCGACATTCACACCCTTGCCGCCGGCATTGCGCTCCACCCGCCGGGCGCGGTGCACGGCACCGGGGGTCAGGCGGTCGATGATCACGGTCTGGTCGATCGCCGGGTTCAGGGTCACGGTCACGACCGGTGCGGGTGCCTGTTCAGATGCCCGCCTCTGCATGCCGGCCGTCATGACAGCCGCCCTTCCAGCGCGCGGACATCCGCCGCGGTGCCGGCAGCCAATGCCTCGGCGGCCAGGCGTTGCAAGGCCACGTGATCCAGTTGGCGCAGCCGCGCCTTCACCGCCGGAATGTCGCGCGGGGTCATCGACAATTCCTCGACCCCCAGCCCGACCAGCAGGGCGGCGCCGAACGGATCGCCGGCGATGCCGCCACAGACGCCCACCCAGCGGCCGGATTTGCGTGCACCGTCCACCGTCATCGCGATCAGCCGCAGCACCGCCGGATGCAGGCTGTCGGCCTCGGCCGCAAGGTCGGGGTGCTGGCGGTCGATCGCCAGCCCGTATTGGGTGAGATCATTGGTGCCGATCGAGAAGAAATCGACATGAGGCGCGAAGATATCGGCCTGGATCGCGGTGGACGGCACCTCGACCATGATCCCCAGCGGCACCTCCGGGGCACCCAGTTCTGTGCGAATCCCCTCGGCGATCCGGCGCAGCTCCAGCACCTCGCCCAGCGAGGTGATCATCGGAAACATGATCGACAGCCGCGCACCATCGGCCGCGGCCCGGTACAAGGCGCGCAATTGCGGCTCCAGCAGATCGGGCCGGCGCAGCAGCAGCCGGGCGCCACGCACGCCCAGGAACGGATTGTCCTCATGCGGCAGGCCCAGATGCGCCACCTGTTTGTCGCCGCCGATATCCAGCGCCCGCACGATCAGCGGCCGGCCGTCCAGCGCCGCCGCCATATCACGGTAATAGGCGTATTGCTCGTCCTCGTCCGGGGTGCGGCTGCGTTCCAGGAACAGGAATTCGGTGCGCATCAGCCCCACCGCCTCGGCGCCCTGGTCCAGCGCCATCGCCACCTGATCGGGGCGGTTCACATTGGCGCCGATTTCCACCGTATGGCCATCGCGGGTGCGGGCCGGCAGGCCGCGTTGCTCGGCATCGCGCAAGCGCTGCGCCTGCTGTTCGGCGGCCCAGGCCGTGGCCGAGGCGATCGCCGCATCCGACGGGTCGGGGTAGAGCCGGCCGGCCTGACCATCCAGGATCACCCGGGTGCCCGGCTCAAGATCCAGCAGGCTGCCGCCACCCGCGACCATGGCCGGCAGCCCCAGCGTGCGGGCCAGGATGGCGGTATGCGATGTCGGGCCGCCCTGGGCGGTCGCCAGCCCGATCACCCGGCCGGTATCCAGCCCGGCGGTATCCGAGGGCGACAGATCGGGCGCGATCAGGATGCATGGTTCATCCGGCAGGTCGTCGGCCCCGCCGGCCTTCAGCGATGGATCGATCCGCAGCAGCACCCGCCGGCCGACATCGCGCAGATCGGCCGCACGCGCCGCCAGCACCGGATTGTCGAGGCGGGCCAGCGCCGATGCCTGACGCTCCACCGCCTCGTGCCACGACCAGGCGACGCCATGGCCTTCAACCATCAACTGGCAGGTCAGGGTGACCAGATCGGCATCATCCAGCAGACCGGCCTGGGCCTGGAAAATACCGGCCTCGGCGGCACCCAGCCGGCGGGCGGTATCGTCGGCCAGCACCTTCAACTGTTCACGGGTCAGTTGCAGCGCATCATGCAGAATATCGCCGCCCTCGATCAGCGGCACCGGCCGGTCGGGCACCGTCAGCGGCCCGGTGGCCAGAAGATGCACCCGGCCGATCGCCAGACCGGGGCTGGCGGCAAGGCCCGCGACCACCGGCGAGCGGTCGTCCGCCGGTGGTGTCCAGCCGGTGGTGGGGGCGGCGGCGCGTTCGGCCGCACGCCGGGCCGCCGTCTGTTCCTCGGCACTGATCCGGGTCATCACCGCGCGCATCCGCTCCAGCGCCCGGTCGGCATCGGCACCATCGGCCGAAACCGTGATCTCGTCACCGGCGCGCAGGCCCAGTTGCAGCAATGGGATCATGTTCTTGGCGTCGGCGGTCTCGGTGCCGTGGCGCACGCGGATCGGCCCGGCGAACCGCCTTGCGGTATCGGCCCAGCTTGCCGCCGGCCGGGCATGCAGGCCGGTCGGATAGTCGACGGTCCAGGTGAAGCTGCGCGGAAGATCGCCGGCGGGCATCCCGGACCCGCCGGCGGTATCGGCGTCATCGGTCAGCGCACGCAGAATATCGCCGGGCTGGTCGGTCACCATCAGCCGCGCCAGCCGGTCTTCATCCTGCAACAGCCGGGTCAACCGGCGCAGGATGCCGATATGGGCATCGGATGTGGCGGCGATCGCCACCACAAGTCGCGCGGTCTGACCGTCATTCCAGGTCACGCCGTCGCGGATCTGCAGGATGGCGACGCCGTTGCCGCGCACCATGCCCCGATCCTCGACCATGCCGTGGGGAATGGCGACACCGGCGCCCAGGAAGGTATTCGCCACCGCCTCGCGCCGTTCCATGCTGCCGGCATAGGCGGGCGCGATCAACCCCGCCGCCACCAGCATCTGCGCCGCTTCGCGGATCGCCGCCGCCTTGTCGGCCGGGCTGGCGTTCAGCCGGATCAGATCCCGGCGGACGATTGCCGGCGGTGCTATGGGGGAAGGCGATACGGGGGGAGGCGATACGGGGGGCGGGGCGGCAGGGGTCATCGGCGCGGGTATCCTCCGGGCGCCGGGCTTCTTGGGTGGCCCGCGGCGCACAAGCAATAGCATGACTGAAGGTCCGGATCTGCGGCGGCACTGTCGGGCACGGCACCGCATCTCCGGCGCGCATTCCCTGCGATTACAGCCACTCGGGCCCCAGAGGGAACCCCATGGCGAGCCGCCGGGAAACGCGTCGGTTGGGGAATTGAAATCGATTACAGTTTTGATGTCAAGGCAGCACCGGTTCGCACATATGCTGCAGTGCAGCATATGCTTGCATTCAGCCATCCGATCAGCGAAAATGATCTTCACTGCACTGAAAACGATTTCAGATCCACGATCAGAACCAGGGTCATGACCAGAATCAAGGATGTTGCCCGCGAAGCCGGCGTATCGGTCGCCACCGTGTCCCGCGTGCTGACCGGCGGCCCGGTCAGCACGGGCCTGCGCGCCAAGGTGGAGACCGCGATCCGTGCCACCGGCTATCGTCCCAACCTCTCGGCCCGACGGCTGCGGTCGCAGCACAGCCGCACCATCGGGCTGATCGTGTCGGACATCCGCAACCCGTTCTTCACCGCCGTCAGCCGTGCGGTGGAGGATGCGGCCTATGACGCCGGCATGCGCGTCATCCTGTGCAACACCGACGAGAATCCGGAAAAGGAAGCCCTGTATCTGCGGCTGATGCAGGAGGAACGGGTCACCGGCCTGATCTTCGCGCCCACCCGGAAATCAGCCGAAGCGCTGTCGCAATCGCCGCTGGATTTTCCCACCGTGCTGATCGACCGCGCCGGCCCGCCGGGCCTGCATGACGCGGTCGTGCTCGACAACGCCGCCGCGGCCGGCACCCTGGTCTCGCACCTTCTGGAACAGGGTTATCGGCGGATCGGTGGTCTGTTCGGCAACACCAGCACCACCGGTGTCGAACGCCATGCCGGTTTCGCGGCCATACTCAGCGCCCGCGGCCTCGCCGCACCGGCACAGTTCGTGGCGCCCACCGCCGATGCCGGCGAGGCCGAGTTGCTGCGCTGGCTGGCGGCACCCGACCGGCCGGATGCGGTGATCGCCAGCAATGGCCAGTTGCTGCTGGGTGCCGCCCGTGCGGTGCGCCGCCTGGGGCTCAGCATGCCCCACGATCTGGCCGTGGCCGGGTTCGACAACGAAACCTGGACCGGTCTGGTCGGCCCCGGCCTGACGGTGATCGAACAGCCGGTGCATGAAATCGGCACCACCGCCATGCAATTGCTGTTCGACCGCCTGTCGCGCCCCGGCGGCCCCGCCCGCAAGATGGTGCTGTCGGGCCGGCCGATCCTGCGCGGATCAACCGGTCCCCGCCTGCGGGCCGTCGCGAACTGATCTGAACGGGCCGCAAGCCTCTGCCCGCGCCCCGCACACCGCCCGCAGGTCATCCGCTGTTGCGCAGGCCGGCCGAGATACCGTTGATCGTCAGGTGGATGCCCGACAGATGCCGCTCGCTGCCGGCTTCCGATCGGTGCTGGCGCAGCATCTCGACCTGAACATGGTTCAGCGGGTCCAGATAGGGGAAGCGGTCGCGGATCGAGCGGGCCAGCACCGGGTTGTGGTCCAGCAGCGCCGTCTGGCCGGTGATCGCCAGCAGAGCATCGGTCGAGGCCTGCCATTCCGCCCGGATGCGGCCGAAGATCTGCTGACGCAGGGCCACATCCGGCACCAGTTCGGCATAGCGCGACGCAATCGCCATGCTGGTCTTGGCCAGGACCATTTCCATGTTCGACACCAGGGTGGTGAAGAACGGCCAGTCGCGATACATCGCGGTCAGCCGGGCCATTCCGTCATCGGGATGCGCCGCACACCAGGCATTGACCGCCGCGCCGAAGCCATACCAGCCAGGCAGCATCGCCCGGCACTGCGCCCAACTGAACACCCAGGGGATGGCGCGCAGATCCTCGATCCGCCGCGTGCGGCTACGCGATGCCGGACGGCTGCCGATGTTCAGCGACGCGATTTCAGTAATCACGGTCGCGGCCCAGAAATAATCCTCGAAGCCCGGCGTCTCATAGACCAGCCCGCGATAGGCGGCGAAGGCCGCATCCGACAGCGCCTCCATCGCCGCCATATCGGCCTCGATATCGGCCGGCGCCGATACCGGCAGCAGGCTCGCCTCCAGCGTCGCCGCGACCAGGGTTTCCAGATTGCGCCGCCCCAGCCCCGGATTGGCGTATTTGCTGGAGATGATCTCGCCCTGTTCGGTCACCCGGATGCGGCCGCCCACGGCGCCGGCCGGCTGCGCCAGAATTGCGTCATAGGCCGATCCGCCACCCCGGCCGACCGATCCGCCCCGGCCGTGGAACAGGCGCAGCGCGATGCCCGCAGCCTTGAAGGTCTCGACCAGTCGGGTTTCGGCCTTGTACAGCTCCCAGCGCGAGGTGACGAAGCCGCCATCCTTGTTGCTGTCGGAATAACCCAGCATCACCTCCTGCACATCGCCGCGGCTGGCGACCAGCCGGCGGTATTCCGGGCAGGCGAAGGCGCGCGCCATGATCTCAGCTCCGTTGCGCAGATCGTCGATGGTCTCGAACAGCGGCACGATATTGACCGCACTGATGCCGTCGGGCCGCACCAGCCCCACCTCTTTCAGCAGCAGGGCCAGTTCCAGCAGATCGGACGTGCCGTCGGTCTTCGAGATGATCACGTTCTCGATCGCGGCCGCGCCCAGCCGGGCGTGTATCGCCGCCGCATGGCGCAGGATATCGAGCTCGCTGGCCGTTTCAGCACCATAATCGGCGAAGGGCGAAACCAGCGGCCGGGCGGTGGCCAGTTCGCGCGCCAGCAGCGCCACCCGCGCCGCCTCGTCCAGCGCCGTGTAATCGGTGCCGGGCTCGGCCACCTCCAGCAATTCGGCGACGCTGCGTTCATGAACATCGGCATTCTGGCGCAGATCCAGCGCCGCCAGATGAAAGCCGAAGCAGTCGACCGCCCGCCGCAGCCGCCGCAGCCGCCCGCGCGCCAGCAGCCCCGATCCGTTGGCGACCAGGGATGCGTGGATGACGTCCAGATCCCGGCCCAGGCTTGCCGCATCGTCATAGCGTTCGGCCGCCACCGCCCGCCGGCCCACGGCATCGGCCACATCCAGCGCCACCGCCGTCGCCGCCAGCCGGGCATAGATGAAGCTGATCGCCCGGCGATAGGGCTCCAGCACCTGATGCTCGGCCCGTTCAGGCGAGGCATTGGCCAGGGCCAGCAGGGCATCCGACACCGGCACCAGCGACACGCTCAGCGACAGTTCCGCCCCCAGTTCGTGCAGTTCCGACAGATACCATCGCATCGCGTGGCGGGTGTGCATGCGCATGGTGGTGCGCAGCACCTCGGCGGTCACGAAGGGATTGCCGTCACGGTCGCCGCCGATCCAGCTCCCCATGCGCAGGAACGACGCCACCGGCAGCGTGCGCGTGGCGCCGCCACGGCCGCCGCCCTTGCCCTGCACGCGACGGCCGGCACCCCGCGCCAGCATGTCTTCCAGGTTGCCATACAGCGCCGGCAGTTCGGTCAGGAAGGTATAGTCGTAATAGGACAGACCGTTGACCACCTCGTCGATCACGGTCAGTTTTGTGCGCCGCAGCATCGCCGTCTGCCACAAGCCCAGCACCGCCCGCACGATCTGTTCCTCGATCGCGTCGGCCTCCTCGCCGGTTGAGCGTTCCCGATCGCGGCGGTCCAGCAGGCCCGCGATCTCCATCTCGCGGGTCAGCGTGCTTTTGCGCCGCACCTCGGTCGGATGGGCGGTCAGCACCGGGCTCACCCGCGCGCTGTCGAAGAACCGGGCCAGCGCCGCCCCATCGATGCCGGCGGTGCCGGCCCGCGCGAGCGCATAACCCAGCGTGCCCACCGCCGGGCCGTCGCCATCGGCCATGCCGGCGCGGTGCTGGCGCAGCCGGTCCTGGTCCTCGGCGATATTGGCCAGATGCGAGAAATAGCTGAAGGCACGAACGATCTTCAGCCCCTGGGCCGTGCCCATGCCGCCCAGCAGCGCATCCAGCTCGTCATGAGCGGCGCGATCCTCGTCGCGGTGGAAGCGGATCGAGGTCTGGCGGATCCGTTCCACCAGATCGAACACCGCCGCCCCTTCCTGATCGCGCACGATATCGCCCAGAATCCGGCCAAGGAATCGAATGTCGTCCTTGAGTGCCGCATCCGATGGCAGTTCCCCGCTTGCCCCGCTCCGTGTCGTGCCGATCCAGTCGTTCACGATGCCGCTCTCCCGCAGTGCACACCCAGCCCTCCCCGATCTTCACGGCTCCGGCGCCACTTGGCAAGGCGCTGGCCGCGCCTGGCAAGGCGCCGGCCTTGCCAGCGCGCGGCAGTTGCGGCACAGATGAAGCAGGCATCCGATGGCCATCCATTGCATTGCGGAGACACCCAAGCCTCATGGCCGGACATTCAGCGATCCTCCTCATCTGCCTTGGCAATATCTGTCGGTCGCCGCTGGCGGAAGCCGCACTCCGCGCCGAAGCCGCCCGTCAGGGGCTGGAGATCACGGTCGACAGCGCCGGCATCGGCGGCTGGCATGCCGGCGAGCCGCCCGACCGCCGCGCCCGCGCCGTTGCCCGCCGCCATGGCATCGACATCTCAGGCTATCGCGCGCGGCAGGTGACCCGGGCCGATTTCCGGCGCTTCACCCATCTGGTCGCGATGGATCACGACAATCTCGATGCTCTGGCAGCCCTCAGCCCGACCGATACCACAGCCCGGATCAGCCTGTTGCTCGATCATGTGCCCGGCCGTGCCGGTCAGGCGGTCGCCGACCCCTATTACGGTGCCGATGACGGCTTCGACGTCACCTGGCGCGACGTCACGGCCGGCGCCGAAGGGTTCGTCCGGCATCTCTTGGCGGGCGGCTGATGGCATGGTCGCCGGCCACAGCCCCGGTCCCGGCGATGACGGCCCATGCGGCCATGCTGCTTGGCACCGAGGTGGTCTCCGCCAGCCTCTGCCATGGCGGTGATCTGTCGCGGGTGATCTGGATCGGGCTGGCCTGCGGCGGCACCGTCATTGCCAAGACCGGCCCGGCGCCGCGCGTCGAGGCGGCGATGCTGCGCGCGATCGCGGCCGCTGGCGCGCCGGCCCCGGCGGTGCTGGCGGTAGACGACCAACTTCTGGTGCTGGAGTGCCTCGCCGATACCGGCCGGCCGGATGACGCCTGGGGCGCACTCGGCCGGGCGCTCGCCACCCTCCACGCCTGCCGGGGCGACGGTTATGGCTGGCCCGACGACTATGCCTTCGGCCCGCTTGCCATCGTCAACCAGATGTCGCGGGCCGGTCATCCGGCGTCCTCTGACCCGGACTGGCCCGGTTTCTGGGCCGCCTGCCGGCTGGCGGTGCATCTGCCGGCGCTCGACCCGCCACTTGCCCGGCGGATCGAGCGCCTGATCGCCAGCCTGCACGACCGCCTGCCGGCGCACCCGCCCGCCGCCCTGCTCCATGGCGATCTGTGGGGCGGCAACATCCTGGTGGCCAATGGTCGCATCACCGGCTTGATCGATCCGGCCTGCTATCACGGCGCGGCCGAGGTCGACATCGCCATGCTTGGGCTGTTCAATACCCCCACACCTGCCTTCTTCGAGGCCTATGGCCCGCCAGCACCCGGCCATGACCAGCGGCTCGCGATCTAACGGCTGTGGCCGGCCCTGGTCCATCTCAGGCTGTTCGGCGCCGGCTATCGGCCGATGGTCACCGGCCTGCTCGACCGGCTCGGCGTCTGACACACACCGCACCCCTTGGTTGAACGGCGCTCACCCTGCTTTTGAGAAAATTGCGGGGTGACCTGCGCCGCCGGCTCATGTCTGTTTGACTGTGATGTGACGGTATTTACCTGACAGTTGTCGCCACACCCGATCCCGGCATGCCGGGATCGGGTGTGGCCATGCCGCCCTCGGAAGTGGGTTAGGATGAAGTCGCCAAACTTTGTCCA
>NZ_JBBKTV010000018.1:0-59998 GCF_039630945.1 Tistrella arctica | reverse complement strand
CCTGCGGCCGATCACCACCGAAGCTGCGACGCTCGCCGCCGAAGCCGCCGCGATCGCCGCCGCGGTTGTCGCGATCACCATCACGGAAGCCGCCGCCCTGCGGACGATCGCCCTGGGGCCGAACACCCTGGGGCCGGTCGCCACCGAAGCTGCGCCGTTCGCCACCGAAGCCGCCACGATCGCCGCCGCGATTGTCACGGTCGCCACCACGGAAGCCACCGCCCTGCGGACGATCACCCTGCGGCCGATCGCCACCGAAGCTGCGACGCTCGCCGCCGAAGCCGCCGCGATCGCCGCCGCGGTTGTCACGGTCGCCGCCACGGAAGCCGCCGCCCTGCGGACGATCGCCCTGCGGCCGATCACCGCCAAAGCTGCGCCGCTCGCCACCGAAGCCGCCGCGGTTGTCACGGTCGCCGCCACGGAAGCCGCCGCCCTGCGGACGGTCACCCTGCGGCCGATCGCCACCGAAGCTGCGACGCTCGCCGCCGAAACCACCGCGATCGCCGCCACGGTTGTCGCGGCCACCGCCGCCGAAGCCACCACGGTCGCCCTGGGGCCGGTCACCGCCGAAGCTGCGCCGCTCACCGCCGAAACCGCCGCGTTCACCGCCACGGCGCGCCTCGCGGGCACGCTGTTCGGCGATGGCCGCATCGACCTCCTCGTCGGGCTCGTCGGCCTTCAGCGGGCTCCAGCCCTCGCGCCGGTCGCCGCCACGCGGCGGCTCACGCCTGTCAGCCTGGCGATCGTCACGGCGCCGGTCGCCACGGTCGTCGCGGCGGTCGCTGTTGACCGCGATGTTGCGGGTCGGGCGATCATTGCCCTGCAATTCGCGCAGACGGCGCTTGTCGCGGATGTTGCGGGCCGACGGCTCAGGGGCGTCGACGGGATTGGCGAGCGTCAGCAGCTCGTCGTCCTCGCCATCCTCGTCCTCGTCGCCATCATCATCGTCCTCGTCCTCGTCCTCGTCGAAATCGCCGAAATCCTCGATCTCGTCGTCGTCGCTCTCGTTCAGTTCCTCGGCGCGGGCGATCAGCGCTTCCAGCTCTTCCAGGGTCTCGACGTCCTCGTCTTCGAGATCGTCCAGATCATCCTCGTCGATCTCGTCACCATCGACATCGTCATCGCCGTCCATCTCGTCGCCGTCGATCTCGTCATCGAAATCGCCGTCGAGTTCATCATCACCGTCTTCCAGATCGTCCTCGTCTTCCCCGATAAGGCGGGCGGAGGGGATCTCGTCATCGCGCAGGGCCGCATCACGGGCGGCGGGCGCCTTGCCGGGCTCGGCGACCATGCTGGTCGCGACCGTTTCGGTCTGGCCGGGCTTGCTGGTTTCGTCGGTCATCGTCTTGGTCATTTCATGTGCGGGCACGCCGGTTTGTGCGGCGGCCGGGCGCCGGGACGGGGCATCACGCCCGGTCCCTGGCAGATAAAGGCCTTCAGCGAGGGCGCCGAGCTGGTCTTTCAGCATGCGGGCGGTTACCTCGCGCACCTCTCCGGGGTGCATGCGGCCGATCTGGAACGGTCCATAGGCGACGCGGATCAGCCGGCTCACCGGATGTCCCAAGGTCTCGAGGACGCGTCTGATTTCACGGTTCTTGCCTTCGGTCAGCACGACCGAAAGCCAGGCATTGGTGCCTTCATGCTCGACCTCGACCTCGATCGGGCCATAGCGGACACCTTCGACGGTCATGCCGCGGGCGAGCTGTTCAACAGCCTGGCCATCGGGCGTGCCGTAAACGCGCACCCGGTAGCGGCGGCGCCATGCGGTATCGGGGCTCTCAAGACGGCGGGCAAGTTCGCCGTCATTGGTGAGCAGAAGCAGCCCCTCGGAATTGTAGTCCAGTCGCCCCACGCTCACCACGCGGGGAAGGCTTGCCGGCAGGCGGTCGAAAACGGTCTCGCGCCCCTCGGGATCATGGTTGCTGGTGATCAGCCCGCGCGGCTTGTGATAGAGGAACAGCCGCACGGGCTCGCGCGCCGGCAGCGGCCGGCCGTCGACGGTCACCCGATCGTCGGGCGACACGTCAAGCGCCGGGCTGTCGATGCGGCGGCCGTTGACGGCAACGCGGCCGTCGACGATCAGGCGTTCGGCATCACGGCGCGAACACAGGCCCGCACGGGCGATGGCCCGGGCGACGCGCTCACGCGCATGGTCCGGCTCGGTCTGGCTGGTGCGGGTCATCTGGTCTCCAGAGCGGCGGCCACAAGGCCGTCGAAGATCAAGCGATCGCCGGTATCGATCAGGAATTCGGGGTGCCACTGCACGCCCAGGCAGTACCGGAAGCCCGGATGCTCAATGCCCTCGATCACCCCGTCGGGGGCTGCGGCATTGCGCACCGCGCCGGGCGCGATCCGGTCGACGGCCTGGTGATGGGCACTGTTCACGGACAGGGTTTGCCGGCCGACCAGACGGGCCAGAAGTGTGCCCGGGTCGACGCTGACCGTATGTCCCGGCTCGTCACGCGGATTGGGCTGCTCATGGGCGAGCGCCTCCGGGAAACGATCGGGGATATGCTGGATAAGACTACCGCCAAGTGCGACGTTGAGCAATTGTTCCCCGCCGCAGATGCCGAGCACCGGCATGTCGCGATCGAGCGCTGCCCGCACCACGCCCAGTTCAAAGGCGGTGCGACGGTCTTTGGTGGTCACGGTGACATGGCGGTCGCCTGCGCCGAACAGCACCGGATCGACATCGAAGGCACCGCCGGTCACCACCAGCCCGTCCAGCCGCGCCACTATCTGGGCGGCGATGTCCGGTTCATGCGACAACGCCACGGGCAGGCCGCCCGCGGCAACGATCGCATCCATGTAGTTTACACGGAGCGCGTACCACGGGAACCTGGAATAGCCGCCGGGCTGTTCGACGTCGAGGGTGACGCCGATGAGCGGACGGTATGCGGAAACGGATATACCCATGGCGGCAATTCATGGGGCTTTGCGGCCCATGATGCAAGAGCCGCTTGACGCAAACCCCCATGCAGGCTTCGCTTGGCTGCCATGTCGATGCAACGTTCCGCCCCACCGGTGCCGACCGGCACCGGTTTGATGATGTCACCGGCGCTGCGCCCCATGCAGGCCGCGCTGGCGGAGGCGCGTGCCGCGGCGCTCCGGGGCGAGGTGCCGGTGGGGGCCGTGATCACCGATCCGGTGACCGGAAAGATCCTGGCCGCGGCATCGAACCGCACCGAGGCCGATCACGACCCCACGGCCCATGCGGAAATTCTGGCAATCCGTGCAGTCGCCCGTATGCTCGCGAGCCCGCGGCTGACCGGGCTCGACCTGTGGGTGACGCTGGAACCCTGCGCCATGTGCGCGCAGGCGATCGCGTTCGCCCGCATCCGCCGCCTGTATTACGGCGCCGCCGACCCCAAGGGCGGTGGTGTCGAGCACGGCGCCCGCGTTTTCTCGCACCCCACCTGCCACCATCGCCCTGAGGTATTCGGCGGTATCGCCGAGACCGAGGCATCGCAGCTTCTTAAGATTTTCTTCAAAAGCCTGAGATAATCTCTCAGCCTCTGAGGCAGTGCAGCAGGAGCATCCGGCCCATGGGTCCGATCATCGGCATCATCCTGACCCTTGTTATGGTGTTCGGCGGATTCATCATCGCCGGCGGCCATATCGAGGTGATTCTAGAAGCGCTGCCGATCGAGGGCATGATCATCGGCGGTATCGCGCTGGGCGCCTTCGTCACCGCCAACAGCGGCACCGCGATCAAACACACGCTGGGCGGGCTGGGCAAGGCGTTCAAGGGCGCCAAGTGGAAGAAGGCCGACTATGTCGACCTGATCGGGCTGATGTATATGGCGCTGTACAAGCGGCAGCGCGAAGGCACCAAGTTCAATGATTTCGAGGATGCGAAGAACAGCGCGCTGTTCAAGAAGTATCCAAAGATCCTGAACGACCACCTGGCGATCACCATGATCTGCGACACGCTGCGCAACATGAGCATGCGCCATGAGGATCCGCATCAGGTGGAATCTTATCTTGAGAATCTGCTTGAGAAGGTCGAGGAAGAACATATGGAGCCGTCGCATGCGCTCCAGACCATTGCCGACGGCCTGCCGGCCTATGGGATCGTGGCCGCTGTGCTGGGCGTGGTGAAGACCATGTCGTCGATCGATCAGCCGCCGGCGATTCTGGGCGGGCTGATCGCGAGCGCGCTGGTCGGCACCTTCCTCGGCATCTTCCTTGGATACGGGATGGTCGGCCCCATCGCCAGCCGCATCAAGCAGATCAATGAAAATGACGCGCGGTTCTACAAGCTGATCCGCGACGTGTTCGTCTCCACCCTGTCGAAGAACGCGCTTCAGGTGGCGATCGAGGTCGGCCGCGCCAATATTCCGACGGTGATGCAGCCGAGTTTCGCTGAGACCGAAGCCGCGATCAACAAGGCCAAGGGGAGCGCCTGATCCGATGGCAGAAAACGGCCACACGACGATCATCAAGAAGGTCAAGAAGGGCAAGGGCGGCGGTCATCACGGCGGCGCCTGGAAGGTGGCCTATGCCGACTTCGTGACCGCGATGATGGCCTTCTTCCTGCTGCTGTGGCTGCTGAACGCCTTGGATGAAAAGAAGCTGCGCGGCATCGCCGATTATTTCACGCCCACCTGGACCGTGTTTCGCGATGCCGGCGCGTCGCACACTCTGACGATGCAGTCGGGCACGCCCGATATCAATGTCGGGTCCGGTGGCGTCAGCATGCCGTCGTTCGAACGCTCCGATCTGACGCCGCCGCCATCGCCGATGGATCTGAATCCGGAGATGGCCAAGCGGCCGGCGGCCAATCCATCGGATGAGGCGCCGCCCGAGGAATTGCAGGTCAACGACCCGGCCGAGGCCATGCGGCGCGTGCTGTCGGGTGAACAGCTTGAGGCGCCGAAGCCATTCCAGAGCTATGAACAGGCGGTGCAGGACGCCGCCGAGCGAATGGTCGAGGCGCGCGATCGTGCCCGCGAGCGCGATCTGGCGGCGCAAGGGGCAGCCGAGCGGCGGTCATTCGAACAGGCGGCGGACACGCTGCTTCGGGCGGTATCCGCCGACCCGTCGACCCGCGACCTTTCCGGCAACCTGACCATGCGGGTGACGGATGAGGGGCTTGAGATCAACATCGTCGATCGCGAGGACGCGCCTGTATTTCCGTCGGATGCGGTCGAGCCCTATCCGGGGCCACGGCGGATGTTCGCGCTGGTCGCCAGCACCATCCGCATCGCCCCCAATCAGGTGGCGGTGCGGGGCTATCTGGCGGGGGCGGATGGCGCGCGCGCCGATGCCTGGTCGCTGACCGCGGAACGCGCGGTGGCGGCGCAGAGGTTGCTGGTCGAGGCGGGCGTGCCGGTGGCCCGGATCAACGAGGTGTCGGGGCGCGGCACGTCCGACATGCTGGTGCCCCAGAACCGCGACGACCCGCGCAACACCCGGATCAGCATCGTGCTGCGCCGGACGAAGCCGCTCGCCCGGCTGGCCGGGGCCGGCTGAACCCGCCAGGGCGCGTGCGATCTCAGAGCGCGCGCCACCCAATGTCGCGACGGCAGAACCCGCCCGGCCAGTCGATCGCGTCCACCGCCGCATAGGCCCGGTCGCGGGCTTGCGCCACAGTGTCGCCAAGAGCGGTCACCGCCAGCACCCGGCCGCCATTCGACAGCACCCGGCCGTCGGCATCGGCCCGGGTGCCGGCGTGGAACACGATCACCTCAGGAGCCGCGTCGGCGGCATCGTCCAGTCCGCCGACCACCTCGCCCTTGGCATAGTCGCCGGGATAGCCGCTGGCGGCCAGCACCACGGTCAGGGCGGTGCGCGGGTCCAGTTCGATCATCGACGGGTCCAGGCGGCCATCGCGTGCGGCCAGCAGGATCTGGGCCAGGTCGCCCCACAGCCGGGGCATCAGCACCTGGGTTTCGGGGTCGCCGAAGCGGACATTGTATTCCACCAGCTTCGGGCCGTCGGCGGTCAGGATCAGGCCGGCATAGAGCACGCCCACGAAGGGCCGGCCCTCGGCCGCCATGGCATCGACCGTGGGCTGCACGATCTCGCGCATCGCCCGTTCGGTGATGTCGGGCGTCATGCAGGGGGCGGGGGAATAGGCGCCCATGCCGCCGGTATTGGGGCCGGTATCGCCCTCGCCGACCCGCTTGTGGTCCTGGGCGGTGCCCAGCAGGATGGCGGTGGTGCCGTCCGACAGCGCGAACAGGCTGGCTTCCTCGCCCTCCATGAACTCTTCGATCACCAGCGAGGCGCCGGCCTCGCCGAAGCGGCCGGCCATCATCTCGTCGACGGCCTCCAGCGCCTCGGCCTCGGTCATCGCCACCACCACGCCCTTGCCGGCGGCGAGCCCGTCGGCCTTGACCACGATCGGCGCGCCCTGGGCGCGGATATAGGCCCTGGCCGCCTCGGCATCGGTGAACCGGCCATAGGCGGCGGTGGGGATGCCATAGCGCTGGCAGATATCCTTGGTGAAGCCCTTTGAGCCTTCCAGCACGGCCGCCGCCGCCGTGGGCCCGAAAGCCGGCACGCCGGATGCCTCCAGCACATCGGCGAGCCCCGCGACCAGCGGTGCTTCCGGGCCGATCACCACCAGGCCGATGCCCTCGGCCTTGGCGAAGGCGGCGATGCCGTCCATATCCGCCGGGTCCAGGTCCAGGATCTCGGCATGCTCGGCGATACCGGCATTGCCGGGGGCCGCACACAGATAAGACACGGAGGCGCTGGCTTCCAGTGCACGCGCCAGCGCATGCTCCCGACCGCCCGATCCGATCAGCAGAACCTTCATTGCGCGCTCCTGTTGGCCTGTTTCCGCCGGAATGATGCCGATCGCCCGCGACCGGTCGCATCATGACCGGCCGCCGCCCCGGCTTGCCCCTCTGCGGGCCTCATGCTTCTATCATGGCCCATACCCGTCGCGGAACCCCGTGACGACACCCTCTGATCTCCAGGAGGCCCTATCGCCGTGACGTCCCGAGACCGGTCCAGAGGCAATCCCGACCTGCTCGATGTGGCGGAGGGTGGCGGCGGCCACAACCTGCCGATCTATACCGTCACCGAGATTTCGGGCGAACTCAAGCGCACGGTGGAGGGCCGGTTTTCGGCCGTGCGGGTGCGAGGCGAGATTTCCGGCTTCAAGCGTGCGGCATCGGGGCATTGCTATCTGGCGCTGAAGGATGAGGACGCGCTGATCGATGCCGTCGTCTGGCGCGGCGCCGCCGGCCGGCTGAGCTTTCGTCCCGAAGACGGGTTGGAGGTGATCGCCACCGGCCGGCTGACGACCTATCCCGGCCGGTCGAAGTATCAACTGGTCGTCGAGCAGATGGAGCCGGCCGGCACCGGCGCGCTGATGGCGCTGATCGAGGACCGCCGCCGCCGGCTGGCTGCCGAAGGACTGTTCGACGCGGCGCGCAAGCAGGCTTTACCGTTCCTGCCCGAGGTCATCGGCGTGGTGACATCGCCGACCGGTGCGGTGATCCGCGACATCCTGCACCGGCTGGCCGAACGGTTCCCGCGCCGGGTGATCATCTGGCCGGTGCTGGTTCAGGGGCCGGGTGCGGCCGATCAGGTCGCGGCGGCGATCCGCGGTTTCGACGCGCTGATGCCGGGCGGAGCGATCCCGCGCCCCGATCTGCTGATCGTGGCGCGGGGCGGCGGCAGCATCGAAGACCTGATGGCGTTCAACGAAGAGGCGGTGGTGCGGGCCGCCGCCGCCTGCACCATTCCACTGATCTCGGCGGTCGGCCACGAAACCGACACCACGCTGATCGATTTCGTGGCGGATCTGCGCGCGCCCACCCCCACCGCCGCCGCCGAGAAGGCGGTGCCGGTGCTGGGCGATCTGCTGCTGGAGGTGGGCGATCTGGGCGCGCGTCTGCCGGGCGCCGCCTTCCGGATCATCGAACGCGGCGCCGAGCGGACCCGTGGCCTTGCCCGCGGTCTGCCCCGCCCGCAAAGCCTGATCGACAGCGCCACCCAGCGGCTCGACGACCGCGCGGAACGGCTGCATGCCGGCATCGACCGGGTGCTTGAGCGCCGGGCGGCCCGGGTCGCGGAGCTATCCGCCCGGCTGAAGAGCCCGGGGGAGCGTTTCGCCGAGGCCGCCGGCCGGCTGGATCTGGTGCGCCAGCGATTGGACGCCGCCATGCATCGGATCGGCGATCGCGCCACCGCGCGGCTGGACCGCGCCGCCGCCGGCGTGACGCCGGCCGCCGCCATCCGTGCCCGCAATCTGGGCGCCGAGCGCCTGGGCGGGCTCTCCGATCGCCTGCATGCGGCCGAGGCCCGGCATCTGCGCAATCTGGCCGACCGGCTGGCGGGGCAGGGCGCGCTGCTGGAAAGCTATTCCTATCGCCGGGCGCTGGCCCGTGGCTTCGCCCTGGTCGAAACCGCCGATGACGGCGAGGCGGGCGCGGAGACGACTGGCCGACCGCTGACCCGGGCCGCCGCGATCACCGCCGGCCAGGCGCTGACCCTGGTCTTTGCCGATGGCCGGGTGGCCGCCCATGCTGACGGCGCGCCGCCGCCGGCGCCCACCGATGCCACGCCACGCCCGGCCAGGCCCGCCGCCCGCCCGCGCCGCGACCCGCCGGCCACCGGCGAACAACCCAAGCTGTTCTGATGCCCTCCGCGCGCCCGATGCCAGCCACGCGCCTGATGCCAGCCACGTCCCCGATGCCAGCCGTTTCCGGAAGGTTCCGACCATGATCGCGATCCCCCGCCCGTGCCGCACCGTCCGGCCGCTCCGCCATACGGCTGCGGCCATGACCCTGCTGTTGGTTCTGGGTCAGATGCCAATGGCGATCGCGCAGACGGCCATGGCGCAGGACCGCACGCCGGCACCCGGCCAGACCGGCACCGCGCAGCCACCGGCCACGGCGGCCCCGGTTCAGGACCAGCCGACCGCCGAGGCACCGGCCATCGGCGTGGAAGGGCCGCTGATGCAGGGCAGCCTGAACCTGGGCCGGGTGCCCAAGGGCTGGACGGTGACGGTGGATGACACGCCGGCGCAGGTGGATGCGGCCGGCCGGTTCGTGTTCGCCATCGGTCGCGACGCCGCCCGGGTGCAGATCGCTGCGCGCGCCTCTCATGGGGCGACATTGGAGCGGGTGGTGACGGTGGCGGCGCGCGACTGGGCGATCGAACGGGTCGATGGCCTGCCGCCGCCCAAGGTGACGCCGGATCCGGAGCTCGACGACCGGCTGCGCCATGAACGCAGCCTGATCGTCAATGCCCGCGCGGCATCGAGCGACGAGGCCACCGGCTTCGACGTGGTGACCCGTGGCTTTCGACTGCCGGTCGAGGGGCGGATCTCTGGCGTGTTCGGCAGCCAGCGGGTGCTGAACGGCACCCCGCGCAGCCCCCATCGCGGCCTGGATCTGGCCGCCGCCGAGGGCACGCCCGTGATGGCGCCTGCCGCCGGCAAGGTGGTGCTGGTGATGCCGGATCTGTGGTTCACCGGCGGCACGATCATCATCGATCACGGCCAGGGGGTCAGCTCGATCTTCGCCCATCTATCGGAAACCCTGGTGCCGCCAGGGCAGGTGGTGAAGGCCGGCGACCCGGTCGGCCGGGTGGGGATGACCGGGCGCGCCACCGGCCCGCATCTGCATTGGGGCGTGTTCTGGCACGATGTCGCGGTCGACCCGGCGCAGATGGTGCCGGCCCTGGCCGACCGCATCGATCCGATGCGGCCACGGCCGGAGCCGAAGCCGCGGCCGCAGCCCCAGGTGGCGCCGCGATCCTGACGCTCAGCCCTTCTCCGATCGCATCTCGGCCCGCAATTCATTGGCGAGGTCGGGCGAGGGTTGGGGAAGGGGCAGGCTTTCCGGGGCCGGCGGCGCGCCACGGCTGCGGATCATCGACACCACCACGCCGCCCAGGATCAGGCTGGCGGTGACGATCAGCGACAGTTCCGCCGGTGGTTTGCCCATGAATTCGGCCCAGAAGATCTTGCCGCCGATGAACACCAGAATCAGCGACAGCGCATATTTCAGGTCACCGAAGCGGTGGATCATCGCCGCCAGCGCGAAATACAGCGCCCGCAGGCCCAGAATCGCGAAGATGTTGCTGGTATAGACGATGAACGGATCGGTGGTGACCGCGAAGATCGCCGGCACGCTGTCGACCGCGAACACCACATCGGCGGTTTCGATCAGCACCAGCGCCACCAGCATCGGTGTGGCGTGGCGGACCAGCCGCCCGGTCTTGTCGGGCGCGCGGACCATGAAGGCATGGCCATGCAGATCGGGCGTGACCGGGATCGCCTTCTTCAGCAGCCGCATGAAAATGCCCTGGGTGAAGTCCGGCGGGTCGCCGTCGCCCATCAGCATCTTGATACCGCCCCAGATCAGGAAGGCGCCGAAGCCCAGCAGGATCCAGTGGAATTCGGTCACCAGCGCCGCACCGATGCCGATCATCAGCGCCCGCAGCACGATGGCGCCGAGGATGCCCCAGAACAGCACGCGGTGTTGCAGATGGCGGGGGATGGCGAGCGCTGCGAAGATCGTGGCGATGACGAACACGTTGTCCATCGCCAGGGTCTTTTCCAGCAGGAAGCCGGTGGCATATTCCATGGCGCTGGCGGGCCCCGACGACCACCAGACGAAGCCGCCGAAGGCCAGGCCCGCCGTGATATAGAAGGCCGACAGCGCCAGGCTGCGGCGGATACCGATGGTGCGATCCCGGCGGTTCAGCACCCCAAGATCCAGGGCCAGCAGCACGATCACGACGGTGGCGAAAATCGCCCATTGCCACAGCGGATGGCCGGCAAGGGCATAGGACGCCACCGGGCCAAGCCCGGTGAGCGGTTCGGACGACGTTTGGGAAAACACGCGATCACCCCTCGATCGCGGTTGCGCTGCGTCGAAGCGCGACATTGGGTGAGGGATCCGACATCACGACCGACGCCTCGGTCGCCAGAGGGGCCCGGCTCCTGTAGCAATCGAGCCGATGTGGTGCGAGGGCGGGCCTGCGTCAACCCGTCGCGGTCCGGGGGGGCGGACGATCAAGGGCAGTGCGGCTGTCAACCCCCGTTGTTGCGACTGCAACGCGTGCTCGACGCCTGCTGTGGCCTCATGCATCATGGGTCAGTCCAATTCGTCGGAGACCGCCCCCATGATGCAGCGCATCACCACCGATGACGGTGTCGACATAGCCGTGGAACAGTCGGGCAACCCGGACGGGGCGCCTCTGGTGCTGGTCCATGCTCTTGGCGTCGATCACACGATCTGGGATCTGGTGGCCGCGCCGATGCGCGCGACCCGGCGGATCATCGCGATCGATCTTGCGGGCCACGGTGTCAGCGAGGTGCGGCCATCCACCGCTGAGCAGCCCCAGACGCTGGAGCGTCTGGCGATGGATGTCGAACAGGTGGTCGCGGCGCTGGGCATCGAGCGCGCCGATTATGCCGGCGTCTCGATCGGCGGCATGGTCGGGCAGGTTCTGGGTGTGCGCAACCCGGCCTGGCTGCGCAGCCTCACTTTGGTCTGCACCGTCTCGTCGATGCCGGCTGAAGCGCATGCGCTGTGGGATGAGCGGATCGCCACCGTTCGTGATCAGGGCATGGATGCCCTGGTCGATGCCACGCTGGCGCGGTGGTTCACCACCGAATTCGCCCGTCTGGCGCCATCGGCGCTCGATCAGGTGGCGGCGATCATCCGCACGACGCCGACCGACGGCTTCATTGCCGCCTGCGAGGCGATCAAGGGCCTGAACATGACCCCGCATCTGGGCGGCATCACTGTGCCGACCCTGGTGATCTCGGGCGCGCAGGATGCAAGCTGCCCGCCTGAGGCCGGCCGCGCCATTGCCGCCGCCATTCCCGGTGCCCGCTTCGAATGCCTCGACCCGGCCGCCCACATGCCGCCGATCGAGGCCGCCGACCGGCTGTGGCCGCTGATCGACGGCCATTGCGCCTGAGCATCCGGCGGCCGGCGGCGCCTACCGCCCGTCCAGCCCATAGGTGCGGGCCGCCAGCGGCAGCTCGTCGACCTGGCCGCGGAGCAGGGCCAGCAGGCCGGCCTCGGCGCGATTGAGGCTGGCCTGCGGGTTCGACACCAGGAAGATGTCGATCGCCGGCGGATCCTGATAGGGCGGCAGGCGCCAGAGCAGGCCGTCGCGGACATCGCGGCGCACCACATGCAGCGGCAGCGGCCCGATGCCCAGCCCGGCGGTGATCATCCGCCGCACCTCTTCCAGGCTCGACGAGATGCCGATCACCGCGTCCTCCACCTGGGCCACCGCGCGCAGCAGGGCCACGGGCCTGAGCGCATCGGATGGGTGGTCGGTCTGGAACGAGACCGATGTCTCGCCCCGCAGATCATCCAGCGTCAGATCGGTGCGGCCATAGAGCCGGTGCTTGGGGCCGCAGAAGAAGCCGAAGAATTCGCGATAGAACACCCGATAATCCAGCCGCGGGTCGGGGTTGTGCACCAGGCACAGCCCGAACGAGGCCCGTTTCTGCGCCACCGCCGTCACCACGTCCAGGCTGGTCATCACGCTGATGGTGAAGGTGGCCCTGGGGTGGCGGGTGTGGAAATCCGACAGCGCCTGATCGAACAGCGGTGACACGATATGGCTGGCGACCGCGACCGCCACATTCCCCGTCACCTGTTCCTGCACGTCGCGCAGCCGGATCGGCAGCCGGGCGACCGTGCCGAAAATCTCGACGCAATCGTTATAGAGCAGGCGGCCGGCCTCGGTGACCTCGAAGACATTGGGCTTGCGGTCGATCAGCCGCCGGCCAAGCCGGGCCTCGATCCGCGCCAGCGCATTGCTCAGGGTCGGCTGTTTCAGGCCCAGCCGTTCGGCGGCGGCCGTGATGCCGCGTTCCTCGACGATCACCATGAAGGTGCGCAGCAGGTTCCAGTCCAGATCCCAGGCCAGCCGCTGGGCCTGATGCTTCTTCAACTGGTGTTCGCGCATCGTCGTCATCCGGCGCTCCGGCGGTGGTGGGTGGCGAAGGGCACAGCTTAGCATTCTTCAAATCTATCTTCTGTATTTTCCATATCTATTTGATCAATGGGAGTTCCGGCCGCACCCTTTGATGGACGCGGCGGCAAGGCCCTGGGGGAAACCGGGCCGGCAGGCGACAGGGCGCCGGGCCGCGGATATGGCATCAATGCATCGACCCCAGGGAGACCCGGCATGAACAGATTTCTGTCCTCCGTCCTTGCCGCCGGCATGGCGCTGGTGATGAGCGCCGGCGTGGCCGCGGCCGACGACCAACTGGCGCGGATCAAGCAGGACGGCGTGATGAAGATCGCGATGAGCGGCGCCTATCCGCCGTTCAACTTCGTGAATGACAAGAACGAGGTGGTGGGCTTCGACGCCTCGATCGGCCGCGAGATCGCGCGCCGGATCGGTGTCGAGGGCGAGATCGTCACCACCGCATGGGACGGCATTCTGGCCGGGCTGCTGGCGAAGAAATACGACACCATCGTCGGCAGCATGACCATCACGCCGGAACGCGAGAAGGTGGTCGATTTCGTCGGCCCCTATTATCACGCCGGCCGCGCGGTGTTCGTGGCCGAGGGCTCGGATATTCAGTCGCTGGCCGACATCAAGGGCAAAACCGTCGGCGTCACTCTGGGCGAGACCCACGAGAAATGGGCGCGCACCCAGGATGGCTGGAGCGTGCGCACCTATAAGGGCCTGCCCGAACTGCTGCTGGAACTTCAGGCCGACCGGGTGCAGGCGATCATCGCCGACAACATCCCCGTGCGGGTGGCGATCAAGGAGAACGGGGCGAAGCTGCGCCAGCTCGACACCCCGGATATCGAGGGCGGCAGCGTCGCCATCGGCATCGCGATCAACAAGAAGAATCCCGAGCTTGCCGCCGCGATGCAGGCGGCCCTCGACGAGATGATGGCCGACGGCACCTATAAGGCGATCGCCATGGAATGGGTCGGCGCCGACATCCGGTGACGGCTGGGCGGGACTGATCCGGCGGGCGGGGCGGGCGCGTCCCGTCCTGCCGATGCCATCATCGTCGCGGCCCACGACTGTCGAGGTCATCTCCGATGGATGTCGAGCTGATGATCCGGGTGTTTCCGTATTTCGCGGAGGCGGCCTGGACCACGGTACAGATTTCGGTCCTGGCGCTGGCGCTGGGGCTGGTCATGGCGGCGCTGGGCTCCGCCGCCCGGCTGTCGCGATGGGCGGGCCTCAGGTTTCTGGGCACGGCCTATGTCAGCCTGTTCCGGGGCACGCCCTGCCTGATCCAGTTGTTCGTGCTCTATTTCGGCGGGCCGCAGATCGGGATCAATCTTGACCCCTTCGTTGCCGGCGTGATCGGGCTTGGGGTCAATATCGGCGCCTATATGACCGAATCGATCCGCGGCGCCATTCTGGCTGTCGCCCGGGGGCAGGTGGAAGCCGCCCGCAGCCTGGGCATCGGCCGGCGCCAGACCATGACCCATGTGGTGCTGCCGCAGGCGGCGCGGCTGATGATCCGGCCGCTGGGGGTGAATGCGGTGGCGTTGATCAAGGGCTCGGCCCTGGTCTCGGCGATCTCGCTGGTCGAGCTCACCTATACCGCCCAGCGCTATATCGGCTCCACCTATAAGCCATTCGAAATGTTCGCGATCGCGGCCCTGTTCTACATGGTGGTGATCTATGGCGCCCTGCGCCTGATCGCCTGGCTCGACCGCCGCTATGCCATCGACTGACGGAGGAAGATGACATGGAGGGGCTCGATTTCAGTGTGGTGCCGCCCTATGCCGGGCTGCTGCTGCAAGGGGTGATCTGGACCACGGTGCTGACCGTCGCCGCCTCGGCGGTCAGCTTCGCCGGCGGCATCGCACTGGCGCTGGCGGTGATGTATGGCCCGTGGTTCCTGCGCTATCCGGTCAGGCTGTTCGCCTGGCTGTTCATGGGCACGCCGCTGCTGCTGCAACTGTTCCTGATCTATTTCGGGCTGGTGCAGATCGGCATCGACATTCCGGCGCTGGTGGCCGGGATCATCGGCCTGGGCCTGCATTTCGCGGTCTATAACGCCGACATCATCCGCGCCGGGCTGGCCGCGGTCGATCCGGGCCAGAACGAGGGCGCGCGCAGCCTGGGGCTCAGCCGCTTCCAGAGCTTCCGCCACATCATCGTGCCGCAGGCGGTGCACAGCGTGATGCCGCCGATCGGCAACAACCTGATCGCGCTGCTGAAGGAGTCGGCGCTGGTATCGGTGATCGGCGTCGCCGAACTGGTCCACACGGCGCAGTTGGCGATCAGCGAAACCTATCGGCCGTTCGAGTTCTATATCGTCGCGGCAGCACTTTATTACGTTCTGAACCTGGTCCTGGAAGCCGGTCTGCGCCGGCTGGAACGGCGCGTGGAGGCAACCCGATGACCCCGACAACCGCCACCCACACAACCGCAACGCCCGCCACCGGAACCCGGCCGATGGTCGAGGTCCGCAACGCCCATAAGCGCTATGGCGCGCTGGAGGTGCTGAAGGGCATCGACCTCACCGTCGATCGCGGCCGGATCATCGCGATCATCGGCCCCAGCGGGTCGGGCAAAAGCACGCTGCTGCGGGCGATCAACCATCTGGAAACCCTGAATGACGGCGAGATCTTCCTGGATGGCATTCAGGTCAACGCGCCGCTGACCGGGGCCGCGTTCGAGCGCCATATCAACGCGGTGCGCCAGCAGATGGGCATGGTGTTCCAGCACTTCAATCTGTTCCCGCACCTGACCGTCGCCCAGAACGTCACTCTGGCGCCGATGCTGCTGAAGGGCATGAAGACCGCGGAGGCCCGCGATCTGGCGCGCGGCCTGCTCGACAAGGTGGGGCTGGGCGACCGGATGGACACCTATCCGTCCCGGTTGTCGGGCGGTCAGAAGCAGCGGGTGGCGATTGCCCGCGCCCTGGCCATGGAGCCCAAGGTGATGCTGTTCGACGAGGCGACCTCGGCGCTCGACCCCGAACTGGTCGACGAGGTCAATCTGGTGATGAAGCAGCTCGCCGCCGAGCACATGACCATGCTGATCGTCACCCACGAAATGCGCTTCGCGGGCGAGGTCGCCGACCGGGTGCTGTTCATGGATGGCGGCGTGGTGGTCGAGGAAGGCCCGCCCGACGAGATGTTCCGCGCCCCCCGTCAGGACCGCACCCGCGGCTTCCTGCGCAAGTATCTGACCGGCTGAGCGCTGGCCGGCCGACCTCTGGCCGGCTCCCCACAATCACCGCCACCTCTTCCGACCGTCTGCAAGGAAGCGCCTGATGTCGCATCCCGATGATGCCGCACGCCCCGCCGCCGCCCCGGTGTCGTGGCCCGAATTCGGCCTCACCCCCGCCCAGCGGCGGATCGCGGTGCTGGGCCACACCTATGAATATCCGGGCATGGATGGCGCCCGGGGCGAGATCTGGTGCTATACCGACCGGCTGTCTTATGCGCCGGGCGATGTGGTGGCGTTCCATGTCAGCGCCACCGCCCCGCGCTATCGGATGGAAATCGCCCGCGACGGTGCCGCGTTGCAGGTGGTGCATGTGGAAGACGGCCTGCCTGCGCGCCATCACGACACCCCCGATCAATGCTCGGTCACCGGCTGCGGCTGGCCGGTGGCGCACCGGCTGGCCATTCCGGGCGATTGGCGGTCGGGTGCCTATCGCGTCACCCTGACGGCCGATGGCGCCGATGGCCGGCCGATCCTGTGCCATCATCTGTTCATCGTCACCGCCGGCGGCGGCGCCCATCTGCCGGGGCGGGTGTTGCAGGTGGCCGCCACCGGCAGTTGGACCGCCTATAACACCTGGGGCGGGTCCAATCACTATCAGGGCATCACCGGCCCGGCGCGCAACCAGTATGCGCCGCGCGTCAGCCTGGACCGGCCGTTCTGCCGGGGCTTCGTGGTGCTGCCCGATGATGCCCCGCGCGTGCCGGTCGATGTCGAGGTGCCGCCGGCGATGCCGCCGCGCTATCCGCATATGGAATGGGCCTATGCCACCGGCCATTCGAAGAAATACGCTTCGGCCGGCTGGGCCAGTTACGACCGGCATTTCTTCCAATGGGCGGAAGCGGCCGGCTATGCGGTCGACCTGGCCAGCCAGCACGATCTGGAATTCAACCCGGCGATCCTGTCGCGCTATGACTGTGTGGTGTTCTCAGGGCATGACGAATACTGGACGGCCGGCATGCGCGATGCCGTCGACGCCTATGTCGAGGCCGGCGGGCGGGTGGCGCGGTTCGCCGGCAACTTCATGTGGCAGACCCGGCTGGAGGATCAGGGCCGCACCCAGGTCTGCTACAAATACCGCGCCCGCGCCGAGGATCCGCTGCGGGGCACAGCCCTGGTCACCACCTCGTGGGAAGCCGCCGAGATCGGCCGGCCGGGGGCGTTGACCTTCGGGCTGAATGCCACCCGGGGCCTGTATGTCGGCTGGG
The DNA here is from genome assembly GCF_039630945.1 of Tistrella arctica. Classification (NCBI taxonomy): domain Bacteria; kingdom Pseudomonadati; phylum Pseudomonadota; class Alphaproteobacteria; order Geminicoccales; family Geminicoccaceae; genus Tistrella; species Tistrella arctica. Next base: position 42,638 of record NZ_JBBKTV010000018.1, on the reverse strand, counting down.
GCGGCTGCGCGCCGCGCGGCGTGCGCGGCTTTCCGGTCTATCGCCCCGAGCATTGGGCCTTTGCCGGCACGGGGCTGTATTACGGCGACCTGCTGGGGGCGGCATCCCATGTCTTCGGCTATGAGGTCGACGGGCTGGATTACGTGATCCGCAACGGCCTGCCCGAGCCGTCCGGCGCCGAGGCGGTGCCCGATGGCGTGCAGATCCTGGCGCTGGGCCTGTCGTCGCTGATCGAGGAAAGCGCCGACATCGCCGCCGACGACCAGTTCCTCAGCGATGCCGATGCCCGATTCGCCGCCGAGATCCTGACCGGCGCATCTGATCGCCCGGCGGTCGACCGCATCAAGCGCGGCGCCGGCATGATCGTGCATTTCCGGCGTGGCGCCGGCGAGGTGTTCCATGCCGGCAGTTGCGAATGGGTGGCCGGCCTGCTGCGCCGTGACCCGATGGTCGAGCGGGTGACGGCCAATGTTCTGGACCACCATCTCAGCCGCGGCTGAAGTAATGCAAATATAAAGTCACGTCATAATTTCAGCACGTTTCGTGGAGCCCCTGCGATGCCGACCCCCGCGCCGACGACCATCCCACCCGCCACCGCCCCCGCCACCGCCGGCGACAACCGCCCGCCCTCGCATCTGTTCTATCAGGCGCGCCAGCGCCGGCCGATGGCCACCCGCGCCGAGGGCATCTATATCTGGGACGAGCATGGCCGCCGGGTGATCGACGGCTCCAGCGGCGCCATGGTGGTCAATATCGGCCATGGCAACCGCCGGGTGCTGGATGCCATGAAGCGCCAGATGGACCAGGCCACCTTCATCTACCGGTTGCATTTCGAAAACGCGCCCGCCGAGGATCTGGCGGCGGCGCTGGCCGCGCGCTGCCCCGCCGGGCTCGACCGGGTGTTCTTCGTCTCGGGCGGGTCCGAGGCGGTGGAATCCTGCCTGAAGCTGGCGCGTCAGCACGCGGTGGCAACCGGGCAGGGCAGCCGCTACAAGGTCATCTCGCGCTTCCCCTCCTATCACGGCAGCACCATGGGTGCGCTGGCGGTCACCGGCCATGCCGCCTTCACCACGCCCTTCGCGCCGATGATGCATGAAAGCCCCAAGATCGCCGCGCCCACCGCCTATCTCGACCGCGACGGGCTCGACATGGCGGCGCGCGGCCGGCGCTATGCCGATATGCTTGATGAGGAAATCCGCCGGCAGGGCCCGGAAACCGTGCTCGCCTTCATCATGGAGCCGATCGGCGGTGCCTCGACCGGCGCGCTGGTCGCCCCCGACAGCTATTACCCGCGCATCCGCGAGATCTGCGACCGCCATGGCGTGCTGCTGATCCATGACGAGGTGATGTGCGGCGCCGGCCGCACCGGCCGCTATCTGGGCGGCGATCATTGGGGCATCACCCCCGATCTGATCGCCTTGTCCAAGGGGCTGGGCGCCGGTTATGCGCCGCTGGGCGCCATGATCGCGTCTGAAAAACTGGTGCGGCCGGTGCTCGATGCCGGCGGTTTCCAGCACGGCTTCACCTATGCCGGCAACCCGCTGGCCGCCGCCGCCGGGCTGGCGGTGCTGGATGAAATCGACACCCACGACCTGATCGGCAATGCCGCGCGCATGGGCGGTCTGCTCAAAGCCCGGCTCGAAGCCCTGAAGCGGCGCTTCCCCTTCATCGGCGATGTCCGGGGCCGGGGCCTGCTGCTGGCCATGGAGTTCGTTTCCGACCCTGAGACGATGGCGACGCTGCCGCGCGCGCTGAACGCCCATGCCCGCATGGTCGATCTGGCCTTCGATCGCGGCTTGATCCTGTATTCGCGCCGCACCCGGGGCGGCATCGACGGCGACCACGTGCTGGTCTGCCCGCCGATGATCGTCACCGAAGCCCAGATCGACGAGATCATGGCGATCTTCACCGACACGCTCGAAGCCCTCGCCCGCGACTTGTCGCTGCCCTGGTCGGCCTGACTCCCCGGTCATCTGAGCCACCCCGTCGCGATCCCCCAAGCAGGAGCCCCCCGCCATGGCAGCCCCCAAGGTCATCATCACCTGCGCCGTCACCGGCTCGATCCACACCCCGACCATGAGCCCGCATCTGCCCTGGCGCCCGGAAGACATCGCCGCCCAGGCGATCGAGGCGGCGGAGGCAGGCGCCGCCATCCTGCACCTGCATGCCCGCGACCCGGCCGACGGCCGCCCCAGCCCCGACCCGGCGGTGTTCCGCCAGATCCTGGCACCGATCGCCGCCGCCACCGATGCCGTGCTGAACATCTCCACCGGCGGCAGTTCGCTGATGACCCTCGATCAGCGGCTGGCGGCGCCGCTTCAGGCCCGGCCGGAAATGTGCTCGCTCAACATGGGCTCGATGAATTTCGGCCTGTTCCCGCTCGCCGATCGCTACCAAAACTGGCAATTCGAATGGGAGCCACAACTTCTAGAGGCAACGCGCGGCTCGATCTTCCGCAACACCTTCCACGATATGGAACAGATCCTGGAACGCCTGGGCCGCGACCACGGCGCCCGCTTCGAATTCGAATGCTATGATGTCGGCCATCTCTACGCGCTCGCCCATTTCCGCGACCGGGGCCTCGTCACCGGCACCCCCTTCATCCAGTTCGTGCTGGGCGTGCTCGGCGGCATCGGCGCCGACCCCTCGCACCTCATGCACATGAAACACACCGCCGACCGCCTGTTCGGCCAGGACTATCAGTTCTCCGTCCTCGGCGCCGGCCGCCACCAGATGCGCCTGATCACCATCGGCGCCGCCATCGGCGGCCATGTCCGCGTCGGCCTGGAAGACAACCTCTATGCCGGCCCCGGCCAACTCGCCCGCTCCAACGCCGAACAGGTCCGCCGCATCCGAACCATCCTCGACGCCCTGTCGCTGGAGATCGCAACCCCCGCCGACGCCCGCCAGATCCTGGCCCTGAAAGGCCCCGCCAACACCGCGATCTGATGCCGGCCGGGGCGCTGGGATGGGCGCGGTTTTCAGAGGGAAGACACGGTTTTCAGAGGGAAGGCACGGTTTTCAGAGGGAAGGCACGGTTTTCAGAGGGAAGGCACGGGGGCCGCGGGCCCCCGCACCCCCATCTCGTGGCCCCACGCCGCAACCATGGGCGCGGATGCCCCGGCCTTGCGCGAACCCCAAGCACACATGAAAACCCCGGGAGGTTCGCGGAACGGAAAACCGTTCTGAATCAGCGGGTTAATTTTTTAAACGACATGTCATGCACGCGGAGGTGTGACTCCCGGAGGGGGTTCGCGGAAACCGCCTTTTTTCAGGTGTGATATCAGGGTATTAGTGGGGGGCGAGTCGCTCCCTTCGCGGGGGCGTGAATTGAAACCGAAAACCTGTGCGAAATCGTAAACACGCGCAAAGTCGCTCCCTTCGCGGGGGCGTGAATTGAAACATGCGGTGGGTCGCCGTCCGCCCAGATCTCAGCCGTCGCTCCCTTCGCGGGGGCGTGAATTGAAACATGATGCGCTCGTCGGGATCGACGCTCTACGTGGTCGCTCCCTTCGCGGGGGCGTGAATTGAAACGCTGATAGCGATCGTAGCTATCAGGTTTGGTTTGGTCGCTCCCTTCGCGGGGGCGTGAATTGAAACGCCACGTCCTGGCGCTGGCCGAGGCGCCGGACGGGTCGCTCCCTTCGCGGGGGCGTGAATTGAAACTGGCGCACTTGGCGCAGCAGGGGCGCGTGAGGTAGTCGCTCCCTTCGCGGGGGCGTGAATTGAAACAGCCACGTGCCAGTCACGGGCCAATGGGCCGATGGTCGCTCCCTTCGCGGGGGCGTGAATTGAAACTCAATGCAGACGAGTTGAACCGTCGCGAGCCGGGTCGCTCCCTTCGCCGGCCGTGACTTGAAACGCCGCAGAAGCGATCACCGTTGACGTGTAGGGCCGGCCGCTCCCCCACCGAAACATGCCCCGCATCTCTACCAACCACGCCCGCGCCGCACCTGAAATGGGCCGCTTCCGCCGTGAGGATACGACCAGGAAGCGGCCCATTCACCGTCGCCGCCGGACAGGCCACCTTGATTCCCGATTTGTCGTGAATTACATTGTCATGCACAGATGGAGAGGGATCGACATGGCCGCCAATCAACTTGTTCAAACCAGAGTGAACGGCGAAATCAAGGCTGAAGCTGCGGCTGTGCTGGCCGCGATGGGCTTGACGGTTTCCGATGCGGTGCGGATGCTGCTTGTCCGTATCGCTCACGACAAGGCCCTGCCATTCGAGCCATGGGCACCGAATGACACGACCATTCAGGCCATGAAGGACGCCCGGGCCGGCAAGGGCGCCCGCTTCACAAGCATTGATGACCTCATTGCCGATCTGCATGCGGCAGATTGAGCGGACAGGTCAATTCAGCTGAGACTATAAGCGCGAGGCCAAAGGGCAGCACGCGAAGGGGTTTGATGCTGTTCTCATCCCGGTGATCACAGCCTTGGCCAATGATGCCCCTCTGGAGCCACGCCATCGCGATCACGCACTGGCCGGAGACTGGGCGGATCATCGAGACTGTCACATCAAGCCTGATCTGGTGCTGATCTACCGCAAGACGGACACCGAGACACTGCAACTGGTCCGTCTGGGTTCCCACGCGGAATTATGCCTTTAGTTGCAACGCGACCATGACGGCGCCAACGGGCCGGGCGGTGCCGATCGACAGGCCGACCGCATAGGCCAGATCGACGGCGCGGTGGTGGAGCCGGGGGCAGGGGCCGGGCCTTGGCTATGGCGGCGTCGCGGCTGTGGGCCGCATCATCCAGTGGCCACGTGCCGGCAATCTGGTTGTCGAGGATCGCTCAGCCGCCCCACATGGCCGCTGATCGGCCCGGTGCGCCACAGCCCGCGCGAACCCCAAGCACACATGAAAACCCCGGGAGGTTCGCGGAACGGAAAACCGTTCCGAATCAGCGGGTTAATTTTTTGAACGACATGTCATGCACGCGGAGGTGTGACTCCCGGAGGGGGTTCGCGGAAACCGCCTTTTTTAAGGTGTGATATCAGGGTATTAGTGGGGGGTGAGTCGCTCCCTTCGCGGGGGCGTGAATTGAAACGGACACGCCGACCAGAACGAGGTTGCGGCCGGCGGTCGCTCCCTTCGCGGGGGCGTGAATTGAAACAACGTAGGATCTTGGGCGCGTGTGGTCAAGCTGAAGTCGCTCCCTTCGCGGGGGCGTGAATTGAAACGTGTTGGAGCTGCGCGACTGCCCGCACGCTGCCCGTCGCTCCCTTCGCGGGGGCGTGAGGTGGGCCCGCCGGCAGTTGATTGGCGGTGGGCTTGCCGTGCGCTTTCTCGTGGGGCTCATTGGGAAGGCCAGCCGACGCCGGCGCCCGGGGTGGGGCGTGCTTCTTTTGTACGGATGAGTGCGGAGGGTGCGGCACTCGTATTGGTTGTTGGTTTATTGATGCACTGCCCAAACCACAGCCGGGACGACAGCCGAAGAGACGCTATTTGGCATTATGAACAGCTAATAGTTGTAGCGGATGGCTGTCGCCGAGCGGCAGGCGGGGCCGTCTGAGGTGTGCGGCCGCGATGTCGTCCACCGGGTGACATAGCTCCGCGCAATCGGCGCCGATCGGTTTCGCGCGCCATGTGCACGCCGGCCAGATGATGCCCTCCGGGGGCCCGTTCACAACAACCACCACTGGTGGCGGCAACGCCCCGCGCCCCGATCTCGCGGCCCCATGCGGCAGCATATCGGCCGAGCGCGCCACAGCCCGCGCGAACCCCAAGCACACACAAAAACCCCGGGAGGTTCGCGGAACCAGAAACCGTTCTGAATCAGCAGCTTAATTTTTCACAGGACACGTCATACACGCTATAGTCTGATTTCGGCAATAGGTTCGCGGAAACCGCCTTTTTCCGGCTGCAATATCAAGGTATTAGTGGGGGGTGAGTCGCTCCCCTCGCGGGGGCGTGAATTGAAACCGTCAAGGTCACGATAGTATATCCAGACCTCAGGTCGCTCCCCTCGCGGGGGCGTGAATTGAAACCGCACCCAGGTCGATGTCGACCGTGAAGGCGGTCGTCGCTCCCCTCGCGGGGGCGTGAATTGAAACTCGACCATCGGGTAGCCGGCGAGCTCATAGGTGGTCGCTCCCCTCGCGGGGGCGTGAATTGAAACAAGTTTGCTGATTGTCGACTGATCGGTACCGACGTCGCTCCCCTCGCGGGGGCGTGAATTGAAACCCGGGTGGCGTGCATGGCGCGGCATCGCGCAGGGTCGCTCCCCTCGCGGGGGCGTGAATTGAAACTGGTGGCGATCGAGCGCAGCCAGTGTGCCCTTGGTCGCTCCCCTCGCGGGGGCGTGAATTGAAACACGCCGCGATCGTTCGCGAGGTGCAGGCCGGCCGTCGCTCCCCTCGCGGGGGCGTGAATTGAAACCATGCCCGCCATTTTCGCGGGCGCGGGGGCGGCGTCGCTCCCCTCGCGGGGGCGTGACCTGCGTCGGCCCTACGCCCCATCCTGCACCCGCCTTACCGACACCCAGCCAGCCGGCTCGTGGTGAGATAGCGCGTCAGATGACGTGCACCCTCGGCTGCCTGGGTGAGATGGCGGCTGCGGTCGGCGGGCAGTGTGGTCGGGTCGTTGGCGATGGCGATTGACAGGCCAACCGCATAGGCCTGGAAGGCGGCGCCGGTGGCGGAACCGGGCGGGATGGTCAGGGCCTCGGCGATGGTGGCGTTGCGGCGGATGTCCATGGCCAGGGTGAGGCTGCGGTCCGCGTCGTCCTGCTGCCACGTGCCGGTGATCTGGTCGTCGAGGATGGCCCATTCCGCCGCCAGGGCTGCGACCGGGCAGGGGCGTTGTGTGGCAGGCGGGCCGTGGGGCGCATCGGGCCGGGGCTTGGTCACGCGCGGTTCCTCGACGGGATGGGGCGCTATCGAGACCCGCCATTATCGCGATCCGCGATCCCCAAACCACGCAGTATAGTCACGTCGCTTCCCGGTCACCCAACCACCATCCCCCCACACCCGGGGGTCCACGGGGGCCTGCGGCCCCCGTGCCTCTTCCCGCCTCTTCCCACGTCTTGCCCCCACCGTGCCCGCAGCACGCCCCCCGCCCGGATCAGTCCGGCCAGCGTTTATGCACCCAGAACCACAGGTCGGGGCGGGCGCGGATCCAGTTTTCCAGGCGGGTGTTGACCAGCCGGGCCAGGCGGTCGGCGGCCTGGTCGGGGGTTTCGTGGGGCAGCGGGGCGGGGTCGATGGGGGGGTCGATGATCACGCGGAAGCGGGGGCCGTGCAGGCGTTCGACGCGGGCGGTGATCATGGGCGCGTTGAAGCGGACGGCGAATTCGGCGTGGGCGGTGGTCGACATGGCGTCGCGGCCGAAGAAGGGCAGGGCGGTGCCGGTGTTGAGTTTCTGGTCGATCAGCATGGCCAGATGGCCGCCGGCCTTGAGGCGTTTGATGATTTCGCGGGCGGTGCGTGCGCCTTTGGGCAGGAAATCGGTGGCGCCGCCCGCGCGGCGGCGCGAGGCCTGGATGAGTTGTTCGACGGCGGTGTCGTTGGCGGCGCGATAGACCTGGGTGAGCTCGATGCCCTGCTGGGTGGCGGCGAGCGAGGCCAGTTCCCAATTGCCGAAATGGCCTGAGACGAAGATGCCGGGGCGGTCGTCGTCGCGGGCGGTGAACACGTGCTCGCCGCCGATCACCTCAACCCGGCTGGGGTCGGCGCCGGTGCAGTCGAAGCGGTCGAGATGCACCACTTCAAAGGCGGTGCGCCCCAGATTGTCCCACATGCCGCGCAGGATGGCCTCGACCGCCGGCGGGTCGAGATCGGGGAAGGCGCGGGCGATGTTGCGGCGGGCGATGCGGCTGACCTTGATCCGCGGACCGATGGTGCGGGCGAGCCAGGCGCCGGTGGCCGAGGCGCGTTCCAGGCCGATGAGGCGGGCGAAGCCAAAGGCCGCGCGCGCGCCCAGGCTTTCCAGCCAGCGGCGCGGGGTCATCGGCGGGATTTCATAGGCCGGCGGGGTGGTGGTGGCGGGGGTGCCGGGCGCGGGCCTGTCGGTGTGAGGCCTGTCGGTGTGAGGACTGCCAGTGTGAGGACTGCCGGTGCCGGCGGTTCTGTGGTCGGGAGCGGTCATCTGCGGCGTCCGTTGCCATCCTCGCGCCCGGCATGGCCATCGAGCACCGAGGGCCGGCCGGGGACCGGGTCGGGGCGGGGGCTGCGGGGGTCGATGCGGTCGAGCAGGCGGTCGAGCGGGTCGGCATCCAGCCATTCCAGGCTGATGGTCAGGTGGTCGACCAGATCGCGGGCTTCGGGGGGCAGGCGCACCAGATCCTTTTCGGTGGTGACCAGCACCGCATCCATGCGGTGCGCCACTTCCACCAGCCGGGCGATTTCATCGGGGGCATAGGGGTGGTGGTCGGGGAAGGACCAACTGCCGGCGATGCGGCAGCCGATGGCGCGCAGGGTGTCGAAGAATTTCTCAGGGCGGCCGATGCCGGCGAAGGCCACGACCTTGCGGTTGCGCAGCCGGCGGGTTTCCGGGCCGGGCACGGTGACGGCGCGCAGCACCGGCCGGTCGAAGGGCAGGCGGGCGGCGACATCGACGCTGTCTTCGCCCACCACCACCACGCCATCGGCGCGCGCCAGCCCCTGGGCCAGCGGTTCGCGCAAGGGGCCGGCCGGCATCACCCGGCCATTGCCGAAGCCATAGCCGCCATCGACCACGATCAGCGACAGATCCTTGTCGATCGACGGGTTCTGGAAGCCATCGTCCAGAATGACGATATCGGCGCCGGCGGCGGCGGCGGCACGGGCGCCGGCCACCCTGTCACGCGCCACCCAGGTCGGCAGGCGGCGGGCGATCAGCAGGGCTTCGTCGCCGACCTGATCGGCGCGATGGGCGATGGGGTCGACCAGGGTTGGGCCACGGACGCTGCCGCCATAGCCGCGCAGCACCACATGCGGGCGGCGGCCACGGGCGCGCAGCCGGTCGGCGATGGCCAGGGCGGTGGGGGTTTTGCCGGCGCCGCCGGCGGTGAGGTTGCCCACGCACAGCACCGGCACCCCGGCATTGGCCGGGCGCACCACCAGCCGGCGGATGCTGCCCGCCAGACGGAAGATCAGGGTCAGCGGCGCCAGCGCCGCGATCAACAGGCGGTCGAGCGTGGTTGGGTCGCGTCCCCAGAATTCCGGTGCCTTCACGAGACCTCTCCTGATGCCGCGGGGGCGGCTGTGGCCGGATCGACCAGCGGCAGAACCGCTGCCACGATCCGGGCAAGCCCGGCAGAGCCTTCGGCGGCGACGCTGCCCGCTGCCGCGGCAAGGTCGCTGCGTGCCGCCGGATCGGCCAGCAGGCGGGCGACAGCATCGGCCAGCCCGGCCGCATCGGCCACCACCAGCATGGCGCCGGCGGCCCGGAAGCGGGCGGCGAGGCTGGTGAAATTGCCCAGATGCGGGCCGGTCAGGATGGCAGCATCCAGCCGCGCCGGTTCCAGCAGGTTATGCCCGCCCACCGGCACAAGCGAGCCTCCTATAAACGTGATGGCGATTGCGCGGAAAAAAACCCCCAACTCGCCCAATGTATCGGCGAGATACAGGGTGGTTGCGGCATCGGGCAGGGCGCCGGTGGCGCGGCGGGTGACGGTGAAGCCGGCGGCCTCGGCCTCGGCGGCGATGGCGGCGCCCCGTTCGGGATGGCGGGGCACGATCACGGTCAGCAGATCGGGGTATGTGGCGCGCAGGCGAAGGGCTGCGGCCAGAACCAGCGCCTCCTCGCCCGGATGGGTGCTGGCGGCCAGCCAGACCGGCCGGCCGGCGATGGCGGTAGTCAGGGCGTTGAGCGCGGCCGGGTCGGCGGGCAGCGGGTCGGCCGCATCCTTCAGATTGCCGGGGGCTGCGACCGGGCGGCCCAGCACGGCCTGAAACCGGGCGGCGCTGTCGTCATCCTGGGCCAGCAGCGGCCGAAAGCCGCCGATCAACCGCCGGGCCAGCCCCGGCATCGCCGCCCAGCGCCGGGCCGAGGTGGCAGACATCCGGGCATTGACCAGGGCGCGGGGGATGTGGCGGCGATCCAGCCCGTCGAGCAGGTTGGGCCAGATCTCGCTTTCCACGAACAGGGCGGCATCGGGGCGCCAGTGGTTCAGAAACCGGTCGACCGCCTGGGGGGTGTCGACGGGCGCGAACTGGTGCAGCGCGCCGGGCGCCAGCCGGTCGGCCATCAGCCGCGCCGATGTGACCGTGCCGGTGGTGACCAGGAAGCTGGTGGCGGGGCCGGACGTGGCGGGAATGGCGGCGCGCAGGCGGTCGATCAGCGGCAGCAGCGACAGGCTTTCGCCGACGCTGGCGCCATGCAGCCAGATCAGCCGGCCGTCGGGCCGGGGCAGGCCGGCATGGCCCAGCCGTTCCGGCCAGCGGCTGTCATGCTCGCGGCCCTGGCGGCGGCGGCGGTCCAGATGCCGGGCGACCAGGGGCGCGCCGATCCGGGCGATGCCGCGATAGAGGCCAAGGGCGATGCCGGCCCCGGTCATGGCGCGATATCCGGTCATGGTGCCGCATCCGGGGAGGCGGCGGCGGCAGCCGGCGCGGATGGCGGCGGTGGCAGGGGCAGCGGCTCATGCCCGGTCACGCGGTCGGCCTCGGCGGTGATCCGGTTCAATTCATCCTCGATCGCCTGACGGGCGCGGTCGAGTGCTGCGGCATCGGCATCGCGGGCGACATGGATGGGCTCGCCCCAGATGAACACGCCGCGGCTGAACGGCATCGGCACCATGAACCGGTCCCAGGTGCCCAGCAGGCGCCTGCGGCGCACGCCCACCGCCGCCGGGATCACCGGCACGCCCGACAATTTGGCGATGCTGGCGATGCCGCCGCTGGCGCGCTGGCGGGGGCCGCGCGGCCCGTCGGGGGTGACGCCGGCATACTGGCCGGCGCGGATCGCCTTGACCATCTGGCGCAGCGCCGCGGCACCGCCCTTCGACGATGATCCGGCGATCGATCCCAGGCCGAAATGGGCGATGGTGTCGGCGATCAGCCGGCCGTCGCGATGCTGGCTGATCAGCATGTTCATCGGCACGCCCGCCCGCCAGACATAGGGCATCATCAGCAACCGGCCATGCCAGAAGGCCAGGATGAAGGGTTGGCCCGCATCCCAACGGGCGTTGGCGGGGCCGGCACCGATCACGTCGAAGCGGCCGGTGGCATGGGCCAGCCGGATATAGGCGGCGGCCAGCCGGCAGGCGAGGCGCTGGGCGGTCTCGCTTTTCAGCCAGCGTTTGATCAGCCCGGCCATCGGTTCAGCGGCCCGGCATGGGGGATGAGGCGGGAGGGGGTGAGGCGGGGGCGCTGCCGTCGGCCGCTGGTTCGGCGGCTTCGGCATGATCGGCGAATTGCAGCGCGTGCAGCCGGGCATAGGCGCCGCCGGCGGCGATCAATTCGCTGTGGCTGCCCTGTTCGATCACCCGGCCGCGATCCATCACGCAGATCAGATCGGCATCGATGATCGTCGACAGCCGGTGGGCGACGACCAGCACGGTGCGGCCGGCCATCAGCCGGGCCAGCGCGTCCTGCACCGCGCGTTCGCTTTCGGTATCCAGCGCCGAGGTCGCCTCGTCGAGCAGCAGGATCGGGGCGTTCTTCAGCATGGCGCGGGCGATGGAAATCCGCTGCCGCTGGCCGCCCGACAGGCTTGATCCATGCTCGCCGACCAGGGTGTCATAGCCCTGCGGCAGCCGGGTGATGAAATCATGGGCGGCGGCATCGCGGGCGGCGGCCTCCACCTCGGCATCGCTGGCATCGGTGCGGCCATAGCGGATATTGGCCGCGACCGTGTCGTTGAACAGCGTCACCTCCTGCGAGACGAGCGCGATGGCGGCACGCAGCGACGACAGGGTGACGGCGCGGATATCGGCGCCGTCGATGGTCAACCGGCCGCCATCCAGGTCGTAGAAGCGCGGGATCAGGTTGATGACGGTGGATTTGCCGGCACCGGAGGCGCCCACCAGCGCCACCCGTTGGCCGGCGGGCACGTCGAGGGTCAGGCCGTCGAGTGCCGGCGCGCCCTCGCCATAGGTGAAGCGGGCATCCTCGAACCGGATGGCGCCGCGCACCGGGCCACCGGTCAACGCGGTCAGCGGCCGGGCGTCGGGGGCGTCGGTGATGCGCACCGGCATGTCGATCAGCTCGAACACCCGGTGGGCGGCGGCCAGCCCCTCTTGCAGGTTGGCGTTCAGATTGGCGAGCGTCTTGGCCGGGCGATAGGCCATCAGCAGGGCGGTGACGAACGAGAAGAAGGCGCCGGGCGTGGTTTCGCCCGCCACCACCTGCGCGCCGCCATAGAAGATCACCAGCCCGACGGCGACACCGCCCAGGGTTTCCATGATCGGCGAGGCGGCGGCACGGATGCGCTCGGCCTTGCCGGTCAGGCGATAGATCTCCTCGACCGTGCGGCCCATGCGGCGGCCTTCATAGGCCTCCATGCCATAGGCCTTGACGTGGCGGGCGCCGAGGAAGGTTTCCTCAAGAATGCCGGTCAGCCGCCCCACCTGATCCTGCGCGCGATCCGACACCTTGCGCATCCGCCGGCCCAGCCTGGAGATTGGCAGAATGGCGATCGGGAACACCACGAAGGCGATGATCGCCAGCAGCCAGTCCTGCCAGAACATCAGCCCGACCAGGAAGATCACGGTCAGGCTTTCCTTGGCCAGACTGGTCATGGCGGCGGCGGCGGATTTGCGCACCAGTTGCACGTCGTGGGTGAAGCGCGCGATCAGCCGCCCGGCGCCGGTCTGGTGGAAGAAGGCGAGGTCGGCGCTCATCAGCCGGCTGTACATCCGGTGCTGAAGATCGGCGACCACGCGGGTGCCCAGGCGCTCCATCAGCACCCGCTCGACATAGGTGGCGAAGCCGTTGATCGCGGCCAGCGCCAGCACGGCGGCCGGCACCAGCAGCAGCATGGTTTCGTCGCGCTTCAGGAACACGTCGTCCAGCACCGGCTGCATCAGCCAGGCATTGGCGGCGGTGGCGGCGGCGGTAACCACCATCGCCACCACCGCCAGTGCGATCCGCCGCCAATAGGGCTTCAGATGCTCCCGCGACAGGCGCGCGACCAGCGCCTTGCTGGTGGGGGCACCGGCGGGCAGGGGCGATGACTTCCGGCGACGCGACATGGGGTGCGGTGGGTTCCGTTGAAGGCGGTGATGCGGCGGATGCAGGTTCAAGGCCAGACGGCCCGATCCTCAATCCAGCGGTTCTACGCCAGCCATGGCGACGGTGCCAGCCGGATCGCTGCCAAGCCGTATCATCAGCGCCGCATGCAAAGCGGGGTTGGCGGCGATCAGCGACGGGTGCTCGGTGCTGTCGGGCCGGGCATAGACCAGATCGCGGCCCAGGGCATCGGTCATCCGGCCGCCGGCTTCGGCGATCATCAGATCGGCGGCGGCGATGTCCCAGTCGTTCTTGGGGCGCAGCGACACCGCCGCGTCGAACCGCCCGGCCGCGACCAGCGCCAGCTTATAGGCGATCGAGCCCAGCGCGATCACGGCGCTGCCGTCCAGCCCCGGACCCCAGCGCTTTTCCTGCAACTCCCGGCGCGACACCAGCAGCCGCGCCGCCATCGGGTCGGCCACCGACGCCACCCGGCAGGCGGCACCGTTCATCCGGAAGCCGGTGCCGGCGGCGGCTTCGAAGAACTCGCCCGTCGCCGGGTTGAACACCTGCGCCAGCACCGGCCGGCCGGCTTCGACCAGCGCCACCGAGATGGTGAATTCCGGCCGGCCGTCGAGAAACGCGCGGGTGCCGTCGATCGGGTCGACCACCCACACCCGCGGCCGGGCGCGTTCCGACAGATGGGCGACGCTTTCCTCCGACAGCCAGCCATAGCCGGGGCGGGCGTGCAGCAGATGGTCGCGCAGCACGGTGTCGACCGCGATATCGACCTCGCTGACCGGGTTGTCGCCGCCCTTGTCCCAGTTGACCGGCGATTTGCAGAACGCCTCCATGGCGATGCGGCCGCCGGTGCGCAGGGCGCGCTCCAGCAGCATGCGGTCGTCCAGCAGATCGGGGCTCAGGCTGCCTTCCGGCAGGGCGTGCAGGCTGTCGGTCATGAAGCGGGCTGTCTCCCTCCGGCGGTTGGTCTGGGGGCGTGCATCGGCGAAGATCACGCGCCGGCGACGGTCAACCCCTCCACCGCCAGCGACGGCGCATCGGTGCCGCTGCGGAATTCCAGGTCCGATGCCGGGCGGATCGACATCAGCATATCCTGAAACCGGCCGGCGACGGTGATCTCGTTGACCGGATAGGCGATCTCGCCATTCTCGATCCAGAAGCCGGCGACGCCCTGGCTGAAATCGCCGGTGACGACGTTCACCCCCGATCCCATCAGCTCGTCGACCAGCAGCCCGGTGCCGATCTCGCGGATCAGCTCGGCACGGCTGATCTCGCCCGGCGCCAGATACAGGTTGCTCGATGCCGGGCTTGGCGCCGAACCGGCGCCGCGCGCGGCATGGCCGGTGGTCTTCAGGCCAAGCTGGCGGGCGGAGCGGCAATCCAGCAGCCAGCTTTTCAGCACGCCGCCCTCGATCACGGTCAGCGTGCCGCCGGCGATACCCTCGCCATCGAAGGGGTGAGAGGCGGGGGCGCGATGGCGGAACGGATCGTCGATGATGGTGAAGGCGTCGCTCGCGATCTTTTCGCCCATGCGGTCCTTCAGGAAGCTGGTGCCGCGCGCGACCGCGGCGCCGTTGACCGCCGAGGCGATGGCGCTGACCATCACCCGCGACACCCGGCGGTCGAAGATCACCGGCACCCGCGCGGTTCTGGGCCGGCGCGGCGACAGCCGTTCCACAGACCGCTCGCCGGCCGTGCGGCCGACGGTGGCGATGTCGTCGAGATCTTCCACGAAGCGCTTCGAGGTGTAGTCATGGCCGCGCACCATGTTCAGCCCCTCGCCGGCGATGGTGCTGGCGCCGACGGTGAAGCGGCTGGTGCGATAGGCGCCGCGGAAGCCGTTCGAGGCGGCGAGGGCGATCATCATATGGGATTGCGAGGCGCTGGCGCCCTCGGAATTGGTCACCCCCGGCACGGCGCGGGCGGCCTCCTCGCAGGTCTCGGCCCAGCCCAGAAGCTCTTCGGCGGTGAACTCGGTGGGGTCATGGATGTCCAGGGCCGGGATGTCGCTGGCGATCTGGTCGGGGTCGGCCAGTCCGGCGAACCGGTCCTCAGGCACGGCATTGGCCATGGCGACGGCGCGTTCGGCCAGGGCATCCAGGCTTTCGGGCCTGAGATCGGCGGTGGAGACGATCGCCTGCCGGCGCCCGACCAGCACGCGCAGACCCAGGTCGCCGCCATCCGACCGGGTCAGTTCCTCGATCTTGCCCAGCCGGCGCTGCACCGACAGGGCCTTGCCGTCGATCCTGAGCGCATCGGCGCTGTCGGCACCGGCGCGTTTGGCGCGGGCGATCAGGTCGTCGAGCAGGTCGAGCGCGTTTCCAAGTTCGGTATCGGCCATCTGGTCCTCGCGGGTGGTGCGGCACGGGTCGGCGCCGCCGGGGCTCGCGGCCGGGGCCGGAACCGCCCCGATACCGCCCGCCCTGACGCCGCACGTCCTGGATATGGGGCGACGTGCCGCCGAACACCAGCGCCGGGGCCTGATGATCGACCAGATGTCGGATGATCTGTCAGCGGTGCGGCGGATAGACCTCGTGGGCGACGTCGTCGATCACGAAGGTATCGAGCCCTTCGGGCGTGAGCAACCGGCTCTCGACCGAACCGTCATCGCCCAGGATGTGCAGGGTGGCGCCCAGCCGCTTTTCACCGGGCAGGTCGGCGGGGGCCAGCTTGTCGACGATGAAGCCCGAAGATGCCCCGAAGGCATAGACGGTGTCGTCGCGGCGGATGATCCGGGCGGTGTGCAGATGGCCGCTGGCCACCAGCCGGATGGTGCCGGCGCGGATCGCCGCCAGATAGGGCGCGCGGGCGGCACCGGGCACGGTCCAATAGCCGCGATCCTCTTCGTCCGGGTCGTTCAGGAACAGCGGCTTGTGCAGGAACAGCGCCACCGGCCGCGCCTCGGCGGCGGCGGTTGCCAGCACGGTATCGACCCAGGCGGCCTGTTCGGCTTCGCGCGCATGACCCGATCCCATCAGCATGGCGTCGACGCCCAGCAGCAGCCAGCGGCCGGCCTCGCGCAGCCAGCGATCGGGGCCGAAATGGGCGTCCCAGCGCGCCAGCCGCTCATCATTCACCGCCTGATGGTGGCCGGGATCCTCGCTGCCAACATCATGATTGCCGGGCACCGCCAGCCAGTCCAGCGCCAGCCCGTCCATCAGCGCGCGGCAATGGGCCATGTCCTCGGCCATATCGGCGCCATCGACGGTGACGTCGCCGGTATGCACCACCAGATCGGGTCGCAGCACCCGGGCCATCGCCGCGACCGGCGCCCAGTTGGATGCGAAATGCGCCTTCGCCGGGCTGATATGGGTGTCGGTGATCTGAAGAACACGAAGCATGGGGGCCATCGTTACCGGTTGCGGAAGCGATCAGCCTATCATGCGGCGATTGCAGCTTGGCGACGGGAGGGGGCGGGATGCCGTGGCCGGGTCAGCGATGGGCGGCGCGCTTGCCGGCCTCGTCCTTCAGAACCTGACCGGTCATGCTTTCAAGCCGGCTCGCGAGGTGGCTGTAGGTCTCGCTCCTGGGAACAGCGGCGAGGAAGCTCCGCATGTCATCCACCAGGGAGGGCTCGGCGGTCGTGTTACGGACTTCATAGATGTTCTTCATCGTTTTCCGCTTTGGGTTGCCTCGACGGAAGGTCGACCTTCGGCCTTAATTTAGAGCGGGTGACACCTTTGTTCAACGGCTTCCTGCGGCCCCGGCCGGAGCCCGTCTGCGGCCGCACCGGGGCTTTACCTATTTCATCGGTTGTCGAATCTCTAATAATCGACATCTAGCTGCCAAGGCACGGGTGCGTATCAGGTTCCCATGATCTTGTTCCAGTCGATGTCAAAGCCTACCGCCTGGAGTTCCCGGGCCAGCACCTGTTTCCAGCCGCCTTCATTGTCCATTGTTCCCCAGACGACACCCGCGAAGTCGCTGGGGATCTCCACCGTGCCCCGTTTGAGCGTACACACTTTTTCTCTGCCCAAGCGGCCAATGAAGTAGCCCAACTCCAACAGTACGTTTTGTCGGGCTCGAGGCTCAAGGGTGCCACCTTTTGCACGTCCTTCGTCATCGGGCGTTAGCAGGACGACGGCAAAGCCGACATCATCATTAGCCTCCACTTTTTCGATGATGGTCCGTCCTTGATTGGCCTGTTCGTGTAGGATGATAGGCTCCAGGCCGATACGTTCCAAGAAGCGGGCTACTGCCTCACGCGCACCATCATCATGACCATGGACGATAAAGACCTTGGGTGAAATGGTGCGCCCCATCGTACCTCCGGATTTTTCTCTGCGTTTGATGTAGGACTTATAGTCCCTAACAAAAGGAGTAATCATTTGCTTGGTTGCGGCATGAATTCCAGATATTATTATGCTGCTGGAATCGAAAAAACGGTAGCCAAATTGGATCATGTATTCTGGATTGCCAGCTAATTTGTCTATTAAAAGTAAAGTAATTCCTAGGGTTTTATCGATTTCTTCCGGCCATATGAGACGATCTCCATCGCCAGTTTCTTCGCTTTTTTTAATGAAATCATCTAAATTAAGACCTTCAGTCAATTCAGTATTATATGATTTTAGATCTGGGTGGCTCAGTAAATTGGCGAGTTTCTTCAGCGGTCGCTCATATGTTCTTAGCTGCGCGGACTGAAGGTCAAATACCGCATTATCAATTTCAGAAAATAGATCTACGGAAATCATTCGGACTTATCATCCTCGATTCTTGCTTTGGCGGCCCGTTGTAGAATATCTTCCCGAGATGCTGTCTTTATGTGCTCAATCAAAGGCGCAATGAAGGGATTGGATGCGTAGCGCCGAGCGCGATCCTCCACTAATTGATCAGCAGATTGGATCGCTGCCTCGATGCTCGCTGCGTCACGAGGATTGAATTCAACAGCCCCCAAATCACCGTTTAGCTCATTCGCAGCGCGGCGGGCTTCGGAGAGTTTCCTTTGTAGTTTATCTAGCCCAACAATTTTGGTCATAAGAGTTTCTCTTGGCCCACTGCCGTAGAAGCCCGGATCACGACTGCCCAACCGGTGTCTGGGCGTATATCGGTCCTGTGAGGCTCAAGAACCACGAGCGAAGCGTATTCGGCATACAGGAGAAGCGTGTTCGGCATACAAGATGATTGGGAGTCCTGCCCGACTACGGGTAAGCCACACATCACTATGTGGGCGTGAAGTTGTAGCGTCAACTATGGGTGATGTGGCCCAGGGACATGATGGATGTCCTTACTTCGGCTTCCAGATCGCCTTGCCCGACCCCGGCAGCCCCAGCCGTGACCACATCTGGTCGACGCGGTCGACGACCTCCTGATCCATGCGCAATTCGGTGCCCCATTCGCGCTTGGTCTCAGGGGGCCATTTGTTGGTGGCGTCCAGGCCGATCTTCGATCCCAGGCCTGACTCGGGACTGGCGAAATCGAGATAGTCGATCGGCGTGCCCTCGATCAGGGTGATGTCGCGGGCCGGGTCCATGCGGGTCGACAGCGCCCACATCACATCCTTCCAGTCGCGGGCGTTGATGTCGTCATCGACCACGATCACCCATTTGGTGTACATGAACTGGCGCAGATACGACCACACCCCCATCATCACCCGCTTGGCATGGCCGGGATAGGCCTTGCGCATCGACACCACGGCGATGCGATAGGAACAG
Source organism: Tistrella arctica (assembly GCF_039630945.1). Taxonomy (NCBI): domain Bacteria; kingdom Pseudomonadati; phylum Pseudomonadota; class Alphaproteobacteria; order Geminicoccales; family Geminicoccaceae; genus Tistrella; species Tistrella arctica. The sequence continues at coordinate 23,864 of NZ_JBBKTV010000018.1, read as the reverse complement.
CCCTCGGGCGGCAGCCAGAAATCGGTGATCTCGGGGAATTGCTGGCGGATCAGCGGGATGAACACCTCGTTCAGGGCCTCGCCCAGCACCGATGGCTCGTCCGGCGGCCGGCCGGTGAAGGTCGATAGATAGATCGGCTTGCGGCGCATGGTGACGGCGGTCACCCGGAACACCGGGAACGGCTCGACATTGTTGTAATAGCCGGTGTGGTCGCCATACGGCCCCTCGTCGCCATACTCGTCCAGGCTGACCTCGCCCTCGATCACGATCTCGGCCGTGGCCGGCACCTTCAGCGGCTGGCTGACCGCATCGACCAGTTCCACCTTGCGGCCGCGCAGCAGCCCGGCGAACTGATATTCCGACAGCGTGTCGGGCACCGGCGTCACGGCGGCCAGGATGGTGCCCGGATCGGCGCCGATCACCGCGCAGGCGGGCAGCGGCTCGCGCTTGCTCTGCCCCCAGCGGCGATGATGCTGGGCGCCGCCGCGATGGCGCAGCCAGCGCATCAGCGTGCGGTCGCGGCCCAGCACCTGCATGCGATAAATGCCAAGATTATAGCCGTCGGTCTTGTCGCCACCCGGCCCCTTTGTCACCACCAGCGGCCAGGTGATCAGCGGCGCCGGCTCTCCCGGCCAGCAGGTCTGCACCGGCAGGCGGGTCAGGTCGATATCGTCGCCGCGCCACACCACCTCCTGCACCGGCGCGCGCGACACGGTTCTGGGCCGCATCGCCATCACCGTCTTCATCAGCGGCAGCATATCCAGCGCCTCGCGCCAGCCGCCCGGCGGCTCGGGCTGGCGCAGAAAGGCCAGGGTCTCGCCCACGCCGCGCAACTGGTGCGGCTCGCGGTCCATGCCCCAGGCCACCCGTTCCACCGTGCCGAACAGATTGACCAGCACCGGCATTTCCGCCACCCGTCCGTCGGGCATCAGCGGCTGTTCGAACAGCACCGCCGGGCCGCCCTCTGCCAGCAGCCGGGTCTGGATCTCGGTCATCTCCAGCACGGTCGATACCGGCTCGCGCACCCGGACCAGACGGCCGGTGCTCTCAAGACGGGCGATGAAGTCGCGCAGGCTGTCATAGGGCATGGGCTGCGGGCTCGCTCGGGGTTGGATGGTGCGGGATGGGATGGCACTGTGCCGCATGGACGCCAACGGGCATCATGATCGTGGACAGGCTTCGGAAGAGAGACATGGCGGAGACGGGCATGACGGCAAGGATCAAGGCGGCGTGGTCGCGACTGGACCTGATCGACCGGCAGTTGGTCAAGGTGGCGGCGGCGGTGCTGGTCATCCTGATCCTGCGCGAGCATCTGCCGCCGACCATCGACATGGCGCCGGCCGGCTGGCTGCTGGCGCTGGCCCTGCTGCTGGCGCGGCCGGTGGCCAATCTCATCCGCCGAGGCCGGGGAGCATCCCCCCGCCAAGGGCATGACGGGCCAGAATGATCGTGGCCAGCAGCACCAGCCCCAGATCGCGGTTGGATTTGAACAGCCTGAGGCACATGGCCGGGTCGTCGATGTCGAGACGGCGGACCTGCCACAGCAGGTGAGAGCCGGTGAAGGCCATCGCCAGCACCCAGCCGACGCCGAAGCCGGCGACAAGCCCGGCCGCGACCGTGAACAGCCAGAAGATGGTATAAAACACCGCCACCGCCGGCTTCGTGCGGCGGCCCAGGGCGAGGGCGGTGGATTTCACCCCCACCATCAGGTCGTCCTCGCGGTCCTGATGGGCATAGATGGTGTCATAGCCCAGCGTCCAGAAGATGCCGCCGGCATAGAGCAGCAGGCCGGGCAGCATGGCGGGCAGGGTGTCGGCGCCGCTGGCCGCCGCCCAGCCGACCAGCGCCGCCCAGTTGAAGGTGAGCCCCAGCCAGGCCTGCGGCCAATAGGTGATCCGCTTCATGAACGGATAGGGCACGATCAGCAGCATCGAGGCGAGGCCGATCACGACTGCCGGCACCGGCAGCATCAGCAGCACGACCAGCCCGATCAGCCCCTGCGGCACCAGGAACAACAGCGCCTGACGCGGCGTCACCTGGCCGCTGGGGATCGGTCGGCCGCGGGTCCGCTCCACCCGGGCATCATAATGCCGGTCGGCCAGATCGTTGATCGTGCAGCCGAAACCGCGCATGGCGATGGCGCCCACCAGGAACAGCGCCATCAGCCCGATATCCGGCAGGCCGCCGGCCGGCGCCGCCAGCGCGATCGCCCACAGGCCCGGCAGCAGCAGCAGCCACCAGCCGATCGGCCGGTCCCAGCGGGCCAGCAGGGCGTAAGGCTTTACGGAACCGGGAAGCACGCGCAGCAGCCCGCGATCGGCATGAATGTCGGTGTGGCCGGCCTCTGCCCTGGCTGTCGGTTCGGCCATGGCGCGCACTCCCTGAATGATCGGATCTGCCGTCGACCGGTGTAGCCCGGCGGATGCGATCTGCCAAGCGCTGCGTTGAAGCAGCCATGCGCGGCCGGGGCTTCAATCGGGGCCGCAAGGGCGGTATAGCTGGTGCACTCATCAGGCGGCTGCGGCCGCTTTCAGCGGGAGGTTTCATGGCCGACGCGCCCCGACTGTATATCGACGCCGACCGCTTCGCCGCCCCCACGGCCGGGGCGCGGATCGTGCTGGACGACGATCAGGCGCATTACCTGCGCGCGGTGATGCGGCGCGAGGACGGTGCGGCGCTGGCGGTGTTCAACGGCCGGGATGGCGAATGGGCGGCACGGCTGGTGGCGATCGGCAAGCGCGGTGCCGCGGTCGATCTGGACCACCAGACCCGGGCGCCGGCACCGGAGCGGCGGCTGGAACTGATCATGGCGCCGGTCAAGCGCGGCCCGGTGGAACTGGCGGTGGAAAAGGCGACCGAGCTTGGTGTGACCGCGATCCGCTTCGCCATCACCCGGCGGACGGTGGTCGACCGGTTGCGCCTGGACCGGCTGACGGCGATCGCGCGGGAAGCGGCCGAGCAATGCGAACGCCTGAGCCTGCCGCTGATCGTCGAGGCGGCGCCGCTGGATGCCGTGCTGGATCGCGTGCAGAATGAGGCATCGGCGGCAGCCGACGGGCCGATGCCGGTGCTGTTCGGCGACGAGACCGGTGGGGGTGTGGCCCTCGCCATGGCTGCGGCCGGGCTTGCCGGCGCGCCGGTCGGCCTGCTTGTCGGCCCCGAGGGCGGCTTCGACCCGGCCGAGCTTGATCGGCTGCGGGCGCGGCCCCATGTGACCGCGATCGGTCTGGGGCCACGTGTGCTCAGGGCCGAGACCGCCGCGATCGCGGGGCTGGCCGTGCTTCAGGCGCTGGCACCCGAAGGCGGCGGCCCGCGATGCAGGCAGGCCGTATCCTGATCGCGCGGTCCTGGCCGAACGATACCGACGTTTTGCAGACCCGAACCACCCGTTGCCCCGCCGGCCGGTCATCACGATCAGGGTGGCGGGCGCTCTCGCCCCCCGGCGACCCGCTGAGGTCGCCGGCCCGCTATCCGGAGGCCGCCCGTCCCATGCACACACTCATTCTGCCGCTTCTCGACGACATCATCGCCGCCCGCGCCGACAAGGTGACGGCCTGGTTTGATGCCCGGTTCGACGAGACCCCGGCGCTGCCTTACAGCTCGGTCGATCTGCGCCATTCCGGCGTGAAGCTGGCGCCGGTCGACACCAATCTGTTCTCGGCCGGGTTCAACAACATCTCGCGCGCGGCGCGCGGCCGCGCCGCCGACCGGTTCCGCAATCATCTGGCGCGCATCGCGCCCGAGGGTGGCCGCCTGCTGCTGGTGCCCGAGAACCACACCCGCAACCTGCATTACCTGGAAAATGTCCGGGTGCTGGCCGAGATCATCGAGGCCGCCGGCTGGGAGGTGCGTCTCGGCAGCCTGATGTATGATCTCGACGAGGCGATGGTGCTGGAAACCGCCACCGGCGCCGATATCCGGGTGGAGCCGCTGCGCCGCGAGGGTGGACGGATCGGCACCCTCGACGGCTTCGTGCCCGATGTCGTGCTGATGAACAACGACATGACCGCGGGCGCGCCCTCGATCCTGGTCGGGCTGGATCAGCCGGTGATCCCGCCTTTGGAACTGGGCTGGTATCGCCGCCGCAAGAGCGGTCATTTCTCGGCCTATGGTCAGGTCGCCGACGCCTTCGCCGAGGAATTCGACATCGACCCGTGGCTGATCCAGGCGCTGTGGCACCAGTGCGGCCAGATCAATTTCCGCGAGAAGGCCGGGCTTGGCTGTGTGGCGCGCGGCGTCGACAAGGTGGTGCACCTGACCCGCGAGAAATATCGCCAATACGGTATCGAGAGCGACCCGTATGTCTTCGTCAAGGCCGACAGCGGCACCTATGGCATGGGTGTGATGACCGCCAAGTCGGGCGAGGACATTCTTGAGATGAACAAGAAGACCCGCCACAAGATGAACGTCATCAAGGAAGGTGCGCTGAACACCGAGGTGATCGTTCAGGAAGGCGTGCCGACGGTCGACCTGATCGACGGCGAAAGCGCCGAGCCGGTGATCTATCTGGTCGACGGCCGCGCGGTCGGCGGCTTCTATCGGGTCAACAAGGGCCGTGGCGAGTATGACAGCCTGAACGCCATGGGCGCCTATTTCACCCAGATGTGCGACGAGGTGGAACCCCGCATCGAGCCCGCCAGCGGCGCCAATGACGCGCCCTGCCCGTTCCGCGTCTTCGGCGTGGTCGGTGGCCTGGCGGCGCTGGCGGCGGCGCGTGAGCAGGTGATCTGACGGACCGAGGCGGGGGTTCGCTGCCCCCGCCGATGCCTGCTCTGCCAGACCGGCCCGCTCCGTCAGGCCGGCCCGCTCTGTCGGATCCGATCCAGCGGTTCGGGAAAGGTGCCAAGGCTGAGGCGCGTGTTCAGGCGCTGCGCCGCCGGCTGCCGGCCGGCAGCGCCGGCAGAATCTGCGCCACGGTGGCCGCGATCACCGCCTCGCCGTCGCGGCCCCGACGGTGGAAGGCGAAGCCGATCATGCCGGGCGTGTCGGATCCCGGTGGCTTGCCGCCAGGCATGCTCACGGGGTCATATATCATGCGCGGATCATCGCGTAAAACGCTAGAATGCCGTATGCTGCATCCATCATAACGCTCGACACCGGCTGCCGTGCGCATCCTCTAAAATGAAACACATACCCACAATATGTTTCATTGAAACAGATGTTGCGCCCCCATTTTCAACGGCCTAGCATCATTGCGGCACCTGTCTCCCGCCAGTCTCCTGCTTCGGATGATGACCCATGTCGGACCGTCACGCGCCCGTCTCCACGCCCGCATCGACGGGCCCGCTGCGCCGCAACCGCGCGACCTCTCATGTCCTGCACCGCCATACCGGCGATGTCCTGCCGGTGGCGGTGGGCGGTGAGGGGTGCTGGCTGATCGATGCCGAGGGGCGGCGGTATCTGGATGCCTCCGGCGGTGCCGCGGTGTCGTGTCTGGGGCATGGCAACCGGCGGGTGCGCGATGCGATCATGGCCCAGCTCGACAAGGTTGCCTTCGCCCATACCGGCTTCTTCACCAACGAGCCGATGGAGCGGCTGGCCGAGATGCTGGTCGAGGGCGCGCCAGAGGGCATCGGCCGGGCCTGTTTCGTGTCGGGCGGGTCCGAGGCGATCGAGAGCGCGCTGAAGATCGCCCGGCAATATGCGGTCGAGCGCGGCGATCTGGCCCGCACACGGGTGATCGCGCGGCGCCAGAGCTATCATGGCAACACCCTCGGCGCCCTGTCGGCGACCGGCAATACCGGCCGGCGGCGGCCCTTCCTGCCCTGGGTGATCGATGATGTGGTGCATGTCTCGCCCTGCTATGCCTGGCGGCATCGCGCGGCGGACGAAACCGACATCGCCTATGGCCAGCGGCTGGCGGCGGAATTCGAGCATCAGTTGCGGGTGCTGGGCCCTGAGACGGTGCTGGCCTTCGTGGCCGAGCCGGTGGTGGGGGCGACCCTTGGCGCGGTGCCGGCGGTCGAGGGGTATTTCAAGGCGATCCGTCAGATCTGTGATCGCCACGGCGTGCTGCTGATCCTGGACGAGGTGATGTGCGGCATGGGGCGCACCGGGTATCTGTATGCCTGTGAGGCCGATGGCGTGGCGCCCGACATGATCGCCATGGCCAAGGGGCTGGGTGCCGGCTATCAGCCGATCGGCGCGGTGCTGGTGTCGGATGCGATCGCCGATGTGGTGCTGCATGGCCGGCTGGGGCTGATGACCGGTCACACCTATATGGGCCACCCGGTTGCCTGCGCCGCATCGCTGGCGGTGCAGGAGGTGATCCGCGACGACGGGTTGGTGGCACGGGTGCGCGGCCTGGACGCGACCTTCGAGCGCCTGTTGCGCGACGGTCTGGGCGCGCGGCCCGAGGTCGGCGACATCCGGGGCCGCGGTTTCTTCCGGGGCGTCGAGTTGGTGGCCGACCGGACGACGAAGCGGCCGTTTCCCGCCACGGCCGGGCTGGCGAAGCGGATCAAGGCGGCGGCCTTCGATCTGGGCCTGATCTGCTATCCGGGCAGCGGCACCGCCGACGGCATCGATGGCGACCATATCCTGCTGGCGCCGCCCTTCATCGCCACCGAGGACGAACTGGCCCTGGCGGTCGAGCGGCTGGGCCAGGCGATCGACCGGGCGATGGCCGATGCCGGCCTGCGCGCCGCATGACGGCGGCAGACCCCGGACAGGGCAACAGCGACCCCGACGTGGTGCTGGCGCAGATCGCAGGCGCATTGGAGGGGTTGAGCCCGCAACTGCGCCGGGCGGCCCGCCATCTGCTCGACCATCCCGACCGGGTGGCCATGGTGTCGATGCGCCGGCTGGCCGACGAGGCCGGGGTGGTGCCGGCCAGCTTCGTGCGGCTGGCCGAGCGGCTGGGCTTTGCCGGTTTCACCGAACTGGCGGCGGTGTTCAGGGCGCGGCTGGTGGCGGCCGGCGCCGGCGGCTATGCCGATCGCGCGCGGCGCCTGCACCGGATTGCCGCGCCCACAGAGCCGGCGGCGCTGATCGCCGATTATCTGGCCGCCGACCGCGCCAATCTGGATCGCACCCTGGGCGATGACAGGGTGCCGGCGCTGGCGGCCGCCGCAACCGCTTTGGCCGGTGCCCGCCGGGTGGTGGTGGTGGGGCAGCGCAAATGCCATGTGCTGGGCTTTTATCTGGCCTATGCGCTGGATCTGGTGCGGCCGGGGGTGGTGCTGGCCGGCGACGCGGCCGGCCTGCTGCCCGATGCGCTGCGTGGGCTGGGTGCCGGCGACGTGCTGGTGGCGGTGACCATCGCCCGCTATGCCCGCAGCACCCGCGACGCCGCGGTGTTCGCCGCCGGGGCCGGCGCCACGGTGATTGCCATCACCGACAGTCCCGATGCGCCGGTGGCGGCCTATGCCGGCCATGTGCTGACCATGGCCCATGACGGGCCGGGCGTGTTCCGCTCGTTGACCGGCGGGCTGGCGCTGTCTCAGGCCCTGGTCGGGCTGGTTGCGGTGGCAGGCGGTGCCGCCGCGGATGATCGCGTGGCGGCGGCCGAAGCGCATCTGGATGGATTCCGCACATTTGCCGATGGCGGCGCGCAATGGCCGGCAGGCCGGCGGCGTATGCGGCGCAATGATCGTTCAACCGCAGGGTCTGCTGGAAATCAAGGGCAGACAAGCCCTGAATGATGATGGATGATCGGTCGACAGCACTGCCCCGGCTGTCGCCGGTGGCCGATCATCGCCCCCACCCCCCCCGAATTGAAGAGGCAAGCTCAGGGATGACCGACGCACCCGCCGTGCCCCCGGCTGCGGAGCCGTCCAGCCCATCGACGCCGGCAGAGCCGACGGCCGAACCGGTGTTGCTGGCCGTGGCGCCCAATGGTGCCCGGCGCGGCCACGGCGATCATCCGCGTCTGCCGGTGGGACCGGCCGAACTGGCGGATGCGGCGGTTCGGGCCGCCGATGCAGGTGCCGCGATGATCCATCTGCATGTGCGTGACGACAATGGCCGCCACAGCCTTGATCCCGACCGGTATCGTGCGGCGGTTGCGGCGGTCGAGGATGCGGTGGGCGACCGGCTGCTGATCCAGGTGACCAGCGAGGCGGCAGGCATTTATCGGGCGCCGGAGCAGATTGCGGCGATGCGGGCGCTGAAGCCGGGCTTCTGTTCGCTGGGCTTGCGGGAATTCCTGCCGCCGATCGACAAAGGAGCCGCCGACCCGGTGGCCGAAGCCGCCTTGCAGGGATTGCTTGAGGATCTGGCCGCGGCCGGCTGTGGCTGGCAATGGATTCTGTACGACGCGGCCGATGTCTATCGTCTGGCCCGGCTGCGGGATCGGGGCGTGCTGCCGGCCGCGGCCGGGCCGGCGGCGCTCGACGGTGGTGCCGCACCGGTGTTGTATGTTCTGGGACGCTATGCCCCCGGCGGTGGCCGGGTGGGCGAACTGGTCGGCTATCTGGCCGCTCAGTCGGATACCGGCTTCGATGACCCGTGGATGGTGTGCGCCTTCGGTGCCGCCGAACTCGCGGCAACCGGCGCCGCGGTGGCACTGGGCGGCCATGCCCGGCTGGGGTTCGAGAACAATATGAATCTGAAGGATGGCCGGACGGCGCCCGACAATGCGGCGCTGATCGCCCAGGCTGCGGCGGTGGCCGATGCCCTGGGCCGGCCGCTGGCCGATGCCGCGGCGGCACGCCGTGTCTTCGGCCTGGCCTGAACCGGGGCCGGCCTGAGTCCGGCCATGGCCGGATCGCAGCCTGCCCATCGTCATCGGGTCGGGCTGCGTGTCTCAGGGGATAACAGTGACTTATGAAAGGGAGAGCGATGTTCGTTCGTAAATCAGCCCTCGCGGCCAGTGTTCTTGCCGGTGGCATGGCATTGGGCGGCGGCCAGGCCCTGGCTGCCACCGATATTCTGATCGGCGGCGGCGCCGTCACCGGCGTCTATTATCAGGTGGCGTTGCAGGCCTGCGCGATCATCAACAAGCAGGCGGCCGACAAGCTGAACTGCGTCGGCCGTCCGGCGCTGGGTTCGGTGTTCAACGTCAATGCCGTCAGCCGTGGCCTGCTCGATTTCGGCGTGGCCCAGTCCGACGCCAATTACAACGCCTGGAACGGCGCCGCCGACTGGGACGGCAAGAAGGTCGAGAACCTGCGCAGCGTGTTCTCGGTGCATCCCGAAACCGTGCTGCTGGTGACCCGCAAGGACACCGGCATCAAATCGGTCGAGGATCTGAAGGGCAAGTCGGTCAATATCGGCAACCCCGGCTCGGGCCAGCGCGGCAACGCCATGGACGTGCTTGAGATGTACGGCCTCGATCCGGAAAAGGATCTGAACGCTCAGGGGCTGCAGCAGGGTGAAGCCTCGCGCGCGCTGGTCGACCAGAAGATCGATGCCTTCTTCTACACCGTCGGCAACCCGTCGGCGGCGATCGAAGATCCGGCCAACTCGACCCAGATCGATCTGGTCGACGTCAACTCGGATGCGATCAAGAAGTTCGTCGAGGAGCGGCCCTATTACGTGATGACCACCATCCCCGCCGGCACCTATCGTGGTGTCGACGAGCCGACCGAGACCTATGCGGTCAAGGCGACGATGGTGACCAGCTCGGATGTGTCGGAAGAGACGGTCTATGATTTCGTGAAGACCTTCTTCGACAATTTCGATGCCTTCAAGGCATCGAATGCCGCCTTCAAGGATCTTGATCCCAAGGAGATGCTCGACGGTCTGACCGCGCCGATGCATCCGGGCGCCGAGAAGTACTTCAAGGAAAAGGGCTGGATGTAATCGCCAGCCCGACAGGCGTGCGACCCGGTGGGGGACCGGGCCGCACGCCTGCCATGTGTTCTGAACCACGGACTTGATGACCAAGGGCGAGAGGGGGGGGCCGATGGCCACATCCGGAGCGGGAGGGCGCAAGGCGCCCGCAGGTGGATCGGGGCCGGTACAGGATCCGGACCTGGATGTCGGCGACACCGCCGCGGCCGAGGCGCTGGTCGCCCAGGTCGAGGCCGGTGCACGCCATCCCGACAGCCGGATGATGCGCTGGCTGATCGTGGCGGTCTGCCTGGGCTGGTCGGCATTTCAGCTGTACATCGCCTATGTGCCCTTCGACCAGTTCCTGGCCCGGGTGTTTCACCTGACCTTCGCCCTGGTGCTGACCTTCCTGTGCTATCCCGCCTATCGCGATCCGAGCGGCCGATTGGCGAAGCTTCTGGACCCGCTGTCGGGTGGTCGCCATTCGGCCGCCCATAAGGTGCCGGTCTACGATCTGGTGCTGCTGGCGGCCTCGATGGTCGCCGTGCTGTATCTGTGGTGGGACTACCAGAACATCGTGATGCGCGCCGGCCTGCCGCTGGAACGCGATGTCTGGTTCGGCATCGCCGCGATCGTGCTGCTGCTGGAAGCGGCGCGGCGCACACTGGGGCCGGCGCTGGCGATCCTTGCCATCGTCTTCCTGATCTATTGCGTCGTCGGCCCCTGGATGCCCGGCATCATCCGCCATCAGGGCGTGCCGCTCGATTTCCTGATGACCGACATGTATCTCAGCGACACCGGCATCTTCGGGGTGCCGATCGGGGTGTCGGTCAGCTTCGTGTTCCTGTTCGTGCTGTTCGGTGCCCTGCTCGACCGGGCCGGGGCCGGCAAGTACTTCATCGACGTGGCGTTCTCGCTGCTGGGCCATCTGCGCGGCGGCCCCGCCAAGGCCGCCGTGGTGGCATCGGGCCTGACCGGGCTGGTCTCGGGCTCGTCGATCGCCAACACCGTCACCACCGGCACCTTCACCATCCCGCTGATGAAGAAGGTCGGCCTGCCCGCCCATAAAGCCGGCGCGATCGAGGTCGCGGCCTCGACCAACGGTCAGCTCATGCCGCCGGTGATGGGGGCGGCCGCCTTCATCATGGCCGAGATTCTGGGCATCCCCTATCTGGACGTGGTGCGCGCCGCCCTGATCCCGGCAGTGATCTCATATCTGGCGCTGGTCTATGTGGTGCATCTGGAAGCCTGCAAGCTGGACCTGAAGCCGGTGCCGAAATCGGAACTGCCGCGCTTCCGCCAGACCTTCATCGCCGGCATCCACTTCCTGGTGCCGGTGGTGGTGCTGGTCTATTATCTGGTGGTCTTGCAGCGTTCCGCGACCTTGTCGGTGCTGCTGGCGATCGAGGCGATGGCGGTGATCATGCTGATCCAGCGGCCGATCATGGCCTGGCTGACCCGCGACAGGAACCAGCCGGTGGGGCCGCAACTGCGCGCGGGCTTCGCGCAAGGGCTGGACGATATCTTCCAGGGTCTGGTGATGGGCGCGCGCAACATGGTGTCGGTGGGCGTGGCCACGGCCGCGGCCGGCATCATCGTCGGCGCCGTCACCATCACCGGTCTGGTCGGCCGGTTCGTGACGCTGATCGACGTGATCAGCTTCGGCAATATCTATCTGATGCTGGTGCTGACGGCGATCACCTCGATCATCCTGGGCATGGGGCTGCCGACCACCGCCAACTACATCATCATGGCCACCCTGACCGCGCCGGTGATCGTGCAGTTGGGCGGCGATGCCGGGCTGGTGTTCCCGCTGATCGCGGCGCATCTGTTCGTGTTCTATTTCGGCATCCTGGCCGACGACACGCCCCCGGTGGGCCTGGCTGCCTATGCGGCGGCGGCGATCGCCAAGGCCGATCCGATCAAGACCGGCATTCAGGGCTTCACCTATGACATGCGGACCGCGATCCTGCCGTTCATCTTCCTGTTCAACACCGATCTGCTGATGGTGTCGGGGGTGGATGATGCGGGCCGGGCGATCTGGATCGACGACCCGATCCATCTGATCTGGATCTCGATCTGCGCGCTGGCGGCGATGTTCGCCTTTGCCGCCGGGGTGCAGGGCTGGTTCGGCCGGGCCTGCCTGTGGTGGGAGCGTCTGGCGCTGTTCGCCATCGCCTTCCTGATGTTCCGGCCGGGCTTCATCGCGCCCTATATTCCGGTGCTCGACCGGCTGGCGGTGCAGGCGATCGCGCTGGGGCTGTTCGTGCTGTTCTATCTCTATCAGCGGCGCACGGCCGGCCCGACCCGGCCGGCCAAGCTCATACCGGGGCGCTGAAGGGGCAGGCCCGCGAGCCAGGCTGGTTCCACAATCAGAAAACCCCCGCCGGTGGCGTCACCGGCGGGGGTTTTCTGTGGAGCGGGTGGTGGTATGGCTCAGGCGGCGGCGATTTCCGTGCCGCCGACGGTCAGGCCGTCGATGCGCAGGGTGGGCTGACCCACGCCCACCGGCACCCACTGGCCGTCCTTGCCGCAGGAGCCGATACCGGCATCCATCGCCATGTCGTTGCCGATCATCGACACCCGCTTCAGCACGTCGGGGCCGTTGCCGATCAGGGTGGCGCCCTTCACCGGCCGGGTGATCTTGCCATCCTCGATCAGATAGGCGACCGAGGCCGAGAAGGTGAACTTGCCCGAGGTGATGTCGACCTGACCGCCGCCGAATTCCTTGGCATAGAGCCCGCGCTTCACCGAGCCCAGGATTTCGGCCGGATCCTTGTCGCCGCCCAGCATATAGGTGTTGGTCATCCGCGGCAGCGGCTGATGGGCATAGCTTTCGCGGCGGCCATTGCCGGTGGCTGTGGTGCCCATCAGGCGGGCATTCATCCGGTCCTGCATATAGCCCTTCAGAATGCCGTCCTCGATCAGCACGGTGCGTGACGAGGGCGTGCCCTCATCGTCGATGGTGATCGATCCGCGCCGGCCCTCGATGGTGCCGTCATCGACCACGGTTACGCCGGGGGCGGCCACCCGCTCGCCGATCAGGCCCGAGAAGGCCGACAGCTTGCGGCGGTTGAAATCGCCCTCCAGCCCGTGGCCGATGGCTTCGTGCAGCAGGATGCCGGGCCAGCCCGGGCCCAGCACCACGGTCATCTCGCCGGCGGGGGCGGGGGAAGCCTCCAGGTTCAGCAATGCCTGGCCGAGCGCCTCTTCCACCAGCGCCTGCCAGCGATCCGGCGCCACCCAGGTGGTATAGCCGGCCCGGCCGCCGGCGCCGGCATAGCCGCTTTCCTGGCGGTCGCCTTCACCGACCAGCAGCGACACGCCGATGCGGACCAGCGGTCGCACGTCGCGCGCCGAACTGCCATCGGGCCTCAGGATCTCGACCACCTGCCAGTTCGCCGACAATGTGGCGCTGACCTGACGGACCCGGTTGTCGCGCGCGCGCGCCCAGGCATCGATTTCCGCCAGCAGCGCCACCTTGTCGGCGAAGGGCATCACGTCCAGCGGGTTGCCGGGCTGGTAGAGGGCCGGACCCGGCTTTGCCGGCGCCACGTCGAGCGTGCCGCCATGACCGCGCAGCACCGCACCGACAGTTTCGGCGGCACGATCGAGCGCCGCGTCGTCGATCTGGCTGGCATGGGCATAGGCGACGGTATCGCCGGCGACGGCGCGCATGCCGAAACCCTGGACGGTGTCGAAACTGGCCGAGCGCAGATGGCCGTCGTCGAAGCCCAGCACCTCGGACTGACGGTATTCAAGGAACAGTTCACCATCATCGGCCCCGCGCAGCGCATCGGCGACCCGGCGTTCGAGCCGGCTGCGATCCAGCGCACCCGAGGCGAAGAAGGGATCGGCGGGGGCGGCGGTTGCGTGATCGGGCATGGTGGCGCCTTCATGTCTGAGGAGCGGGGCAGGGGGCGGAGCCGGGGCCGGCCGGCCGGTGGTGGACCGGCTGCGGCTGGTGCCGCGGATCGCGAACCCAGTGTGACACGGTGCCCCTGCGGCATTCCATCGCAATGGAAGCTGCACAGGGACTGATCATGGTATATATAGCGGGCGACGGGCAGTTATAAGGACCGCCGGATCGCGGCCGGCAGCCATTCTGCCGGTCGGGCCGGTTGCGGGTCCGACGGCCCGGAACGGTAGTCCGCGATCCGCGTTCAAGGCGCATGCGACGAGTTGTCGCATTCTTGGATCATGCGGGTCGCTCCAGCCTAAAGGCAGCAAGACCGCGGGGTTCCGGCCGTGGTCGGGCCGCGGCAGACGCGTCTGCGCACGGCTTGTGAGCCGCAGGGTCGTGGTGTAGGTTTGGCCGCGTCGTGCGGCAAAATGTCCCGCACGGGCGACGTGAGGACGTGGTCGAACGCCGTCCGGCAGAGAAGACGGGCGGAGCCATTCCGCAGGGGGAAGGCCGAGAATGAGGTCGAAGTTTCATATTCTTTCGCTGTTCGCGGCGGTGGCTGCCCTGATCGGGACCGCCAGCGCGGCGTTCGCCGACGGACGGGCAGAGCCATGGCAGCTAAACTTTCAGGCGCCGGCAACGCCTGTGATGGAACAGGTTGTCAATCTGCACGACATCCTGCTCTATATCTCCTTTGCCGTGTCGATCTTCGTGCTGGCGCTGCTGATCCTCGTGGTCCTGCGCTTTAACCGGAAGTCGAATCCCACCCCATCCAAGCGCTCGCATCACACGATGCTGGAAGTCGCCTGGACGGTGGCGCCGATCCTGATCCTGGTGGTCATCGCCATTCCCTCGTTCCGCCTGATCTATTTCGAGGACAAGGTGGAAGAGGCGGATCTCACCATCAAGGCGGTGGGTCATCAGTGGTACTGGTCCTACGAGTACCCGGACAACGGCAATTTCGGCTTTGTGAGCAATCTGCTCGAAGGCGATGCGCTGCCGGAAGGTGGTCACCGTCTGCTGGAAGTCGACAACCGCGTGGTCGTGCCGGTGGGCCAGACCGTGCGTCTGCTGATCACCAGCGAGGACGTGCTGCACAGCTTCGCGATGCCGTCCTTCGGTGTGAAGATGGATGCCGTGCCGGGCCGCCTCAACGAAACCTGGTTCCGCGTGGAAAAGCCGGGCGTGTATTACGGTCAGTGCTCTGAAATCTGCGGCATCCGCCACGGTTTCATGCCGATCGTGATCGAAGCCCGCGCCGAGGGCGAGTTCAATAACTGGGTGACCGAAGCTCAGGGCAAGTTCGCCCGTGTCGACCAGGACGGCGACGTCCGGGTCGCGCTGGCGAGCCGGTAACGCTCCGCGTCATCTGACAACAAGAGGGATTGGTCATGGCACACGCGGGCGCACACGACGCTC
Organism: Tistrella arctica; assembly: GCF_039630945.1. Classification (NCBI taxonomy): domain Bacteria; kingdom Pseudomonadati; phylum Pseudomonadota; class Alphaproteobacteria; order Geminicoccales; family Geminicoccaceae; genus Tistrella; species Tistrella arctica. The sequence goes on along the minus strand of NZ_JBBKTV010000018.1, from coordinate 8,827 downwards.
ACGGCGCGCACCATCCGACGGGCTGGAAGCGGTGGGTCTTCTCGACCAACCACAAGGACATCGGCGTGATGTACCTTGTGTTCGCGGTGATCGCGGGCCTGATCGGCGGTTTCTTCTCGATGCTGATCCGCGCGGAGCTGCAAACTCCGGGCGATCAGATCTTCGGCGGCGACTATCAGTTCTATAACGTGGTCATCACCGCGCATGGCCTGATCATGATCTTCTTCGTGGTCATGCCGGCGCTGATCGGCGGCTTCGGCAATTTCTTCGTGCCGCTGATGATCGGGGCGCCGGACATGGCGTTCCCGCGGATGAACAACATCTCGTTCTGGCTGCTGCCGCCGTCCTTCGCGCTGCTGATCGGCTCGGCCTTCGTCGATGGCGGGGCCGGAACCGGCTGGACGATCTATCCGCCCTTGTCGGGCAGCGTCTCCCATGGCGGGGCCGCGGTCGATATGGCGATCTTCTCGCTGCATCTGTCGGGTGCGGCGTCGATCCTGGGCGCGATCAACTTCATCGTCACCATCCTGAACATGCGCGCGCCGGGCATGACCCTGCACAAGATGCCGCTGTTCGCGTGGTCGATGCTGGTCACCGCCTTCCTGCTGGTGCTGTCGCTGCCGGTTCTGGCCGGCGCCATCACCATGCTGCTGACCGACCGCAATTTCGGCACCGCCTTCTTCGACCCGGCCAAGGGTGGCGACCCGATCCTGTTCCAGCATCTGTTCTGGTTCTTCGGTCACCCTGAAGTCTACATCATGATCCTGCCGGGCTTCGGCATCATCAGCCACGTGATCTCCACCTTCGCCCGCAAGCCGATCTTCGGCTATCTGGGCATGGCCTATGCCATGGTCGCGATCGGCGTGGTCGGCTTCGTGGTGTGGGCGCATCATATGTTCACCGTCGGTCTTGACGTGGACACCCGCGCCTATTTCACGGCGGCCACGATGGTCATCGCGGTTCCCACCGGCATCAAGATCTTCTCGTGGATCGCCACCGCCTGGGGTGGTTCCATCGAGTTCAAGACCCCGATGCTGTTCGCCATGGGCTTCATCTTCCTGTTCACGGTTGGCGGCGTCACCGGCGTGGTGCTGTCGAATGCCGGCGTCGACACCGTGCTGCACGACACCTATTACGTGGTGGCGCATTTCCACTACGTGCTGTCGCTGGGCGCGCTGTTCGCGATCTTCGCGGGTTTCTACTACTGGATCGGCAAGATGTCGGGCCGCCAGTATCCTGAGACCCTGGGCAAGATCCACTTCTGGCTGACCTTCATCGGCGTGAACCTCACCTTCTTCCCGATGCACTTCCTGGGCCTGGCCGGCATGCCGCGCCGTATCCCGGACTATCCGGATGTGTATGCGGGCTGGAACCATGTGGCCTCGATGGGGGCTTACATCTCGGGCTTCGCAGCGCTGTTCTTCGTCTTCGTGGTGTTCCGCACCCTGACGGCGGGTCAGAAATGCGCCGACAGCCCGTGGGGCGAGGGTGCCACCACCCTTGAATGGACGGTGACCTCGCCGCCGCCCTTCCACACCTTCGAGGATGGCCTGCCGCGGGTGAAGTAAGCCCGCCCGTGCCAGACCCGGCTTGTCCGGTCCGCAGATGGCAGCCGATGCCGCCTGCGGACCGGAGCCGTCCCGCCAGCCGTCCCACCTGGGCGCCCGTCGGGCCAGCGCCGGGGCCGTGACCATCCCGCTCGCGGCTCCTGCTCTGTTCCGAGGCCCTTCGCATCGTCCCGACCGTCGGGACGTCGGCGACGCAAGCTTATCCCCCCGCGTCGCGTCCTGATCATCCGAGGCCAAAGCTCGTGACCGATACCGTCTACAGCTCCAGCGCGTCTTCCGCCGGGCATGCCGCCCCGCAAACGGTGGATCCGGGTGTCGACGACTTCATCGCCCTGTTGAAGCCGCGGGTGATGTCGCTGGTGGTGTTCACAGGCGCCGTGGGCATCTTCCTGGCGCCGGGGCAGTTGCATCCGGTGCTGGCCTTCGTGGCGCTGCTGTGCATCGCGGTCGGGGCAGGTGCCTCCGGTGCGATCAACATGTGGTACGACCGCGATATCGACGCGGTGATGACCCGCACCGCCGACCGCCCGATCCCGGCGGGCCGGATGGAGCCTGAAACCGCGCTCGCCTTCGGCGTCACCCTGGCGGTGGCCTCGGTCTTGGTGATGGGGCTGGCGGTGAACCCGGTCGCGGGGGCGCTTCTGGCGCTGACCATCGGCTTCTATATCTTCATCTACACCATGTGGCTGAAGCGCTCGACGCCGCAGAATATCGTCATCGGCGGCGCTGCCGGTGCCTTCCCGCCCATGGTGGGCTGGGCCGCCGTCTCGGGCGATGTGTCGCTGGGCGGGTTGGTGCTGTTCGCGCTGATCTTCATGTGGACCCCGCCGCATTTCTGGGCGCTGGCGCTGTATCGCGATGGCGACTATGCCCGCGCCGGCGTGCCGATGCTGCCGGTGGTGGCCGGCCGCCGCGAGACCAAGAAGCAGATCCTGATCTATACCGTGGCCCTGCTGCCGCTGTCGGTGACGCCCTGGCTGATCGGCATGGCCAGCGTCTGGTATGCGGTCGCGGCCGGCGGGCTCAGCCTGATGTTCCTGGGGCACGCGCTGCGGGTGGCGCGAAGCGAGGGTGACGCGGCGCCCAAGGCGATGTTCCGGTTCTCGATCCTGTATCTGTTCGCCCAGTTCGCCCTGATGGTCGCCGACAAGGCGCTGGGCCTTGGGGTGTGGTCATGAGCAAGGCCGCCAAGCCGCCCGTGGCCGGGGTGACGCCACCGATGACGTCGGATGAATATGATCCGCAGCGTGCGATCGTGACCGGTCACACCGACCCGGGATCGCCCGAGGCGCAGGCGCGGATGAAGCGGATGCGCCAGCGCAACTGGGCCTTGTTCATCCTGCTATGGGCGATGGTGGCGCTGTTCTTCGCCATCACCATCGCGAAAATGAGTTGAGCGGGAGCCGGGACAGACGATGACCGACCGCGATCCGGAGATGGGAAAAAAAGCCACCGTCAGCGATGGCGACCGCCGGCTGCGCCGCGCGAAGCGGCGCACCCTGGCTGGTGTGTTCGTCATGCTGGGCGGCATGAGCGTTCTGACCGCCTATTCCTCGACCATCTACAATCTGTTCTGTCAGGTCACCGGCTATGGCGGCACCACCCAGATTTCGGGTGGCGGCGAGGTGCCGGTGCTCGACCGCGAAATGACCGTGCGGTTCAACGCCGACACCGCCCGCGGCATGCCCTGGGGTTTCTATCCCGAGCAGCGCGAGGTGGTGGTGAAGGTGGGGGAACGCCGGCTGGCCTTCTACAAGGCGGTGAACAACAGCGACCGGCCGGTTCTGGGGCAGGCGGCATACAATGTCACGCCGCAGAAGATGGGCCTGTATTTCGACAAGATCGACTGCTTCTGCTTCACCGAGCAGTTGCTGATGCCGGGGCAGTCGGTCGATATGCCGGTCAGCTTCTATATCGACCCCAAGATGGCCGATGACCGGAATGTCGAAGAGGTACGGACGGTGACGTTGTCCTATACTTTCTTCGATCTGGGCGAGGACGGGCTGCAGAGCTATCTGGAGCGCACCGGCCAGACCCTCGACAAGCTTGCGGCGGCGGCGGGGACTGTGTCCGCCGACACCGCGCGAAACTGGGGGACCGGCCGGCCCGCCGGCGGCTGATCCTCACCGGTTTCCAGGGATGGAACGCACGCGCCCCGCGCCGGTTCTGCCGGCGCGGGCATGGAACTGCCCCTGACCGGGATGGACCCGGACTGCGGGTCAATGGTTATGGTTCGCCCGCGCCGGGCAGAGACGGACGGACCGCGTCCGCGCATACCGGCCGACAAGGGGTCATGCGGCAGCGGCCTTGAGGAGAGTGAAGATGAGCGAAGCACACGCTGCGCACACCAAAGTGCACGATTACCATCTGGTCGATCCGAGCCCGTGGCCCTTCCTCGGCGCCATGTCCGGACTGACCCTCGCCTCGGGCGGCGTCATGTACATGCACGGCAATTCGATCGGCGGCATCGTGCTGACGATCGGCTTCCTGGCGGTGCTGGGCGTCATGGCCGGCTGGTGGCGGGACGTGGTCAAGGAGTCGGTGCATGAGAAGGCCCATACCGGCGTGGTCCAGATCGGGCTGCGCATGGGCATGGTGCTGTTCATCGCCTCCGAGGTGATGTTCTTCGTCGCCTTCTTCTGGGCCTATTTCAATGCCTCGCTGTTCCCGACCGAGGCGGTCGGCGGCGTGTGGCCGCCGGTGGGCATCGAGACCTTCGACCCCTGGCACCTGCCGCTGATGAACACCACCATCCTGCTGCTGTCGGGCACCACGCTGACCTGGGCGCATCATGCGCTGCGCGACGGCGACAACCGCACGACCGTGCAGATGCTGGCGGTCACCGTCGGTCTCGGCCTGTTCTTCTCGTGCGTGCAGGCCTATGAATACAGCCATGCCGCCTTCGCCTTCACCGATGGCGTCTATGCCTCGACCTTCTACATGGCGACCGGCTTCCACGGCTTCCACGTCATCGTCGGCACCATCTTCCTGGCGGTCTGCCTGCGCCGCGCGATGCTGAACCAGTTCAGCGCCACCAAGCATATCGGCTTCGAGGCGGCGGCCTGGTACTGGCATTTCGTCGACGTGGTCTGGCTGTTCCTGTTCGTCTCGATCTATGTCTGGGGCCATTGATGTCTGACCGGCCCGAGGGTCCGGCATGGCCGGCGGTGTCGCCGCTGGCCGCCGGCCTTGGGTGCCGCTGTCCACGCTGCGGCGAGGGGCGCCTGTTCAAGGGGCTTCTCGCCGTTCGCGCGTCCTGCGACCGCTGCGGGCTGGACCTGCAATCGGTGGCGAGTGACGACGGCCCCGCCGCTTTCGTGATCCTGATCGTGGGCTTCATCCTGATGGCGCTGGTGCTGTGGGTGGAGCTGACCTGGGCGCCGCCGATGTGGTTGCACCTGCTGCTGTGGCTGCCGCTGGCGGTGGTGCTGTCGGTGGGGCTGCTCCGGCCGATGAAAGCCTGGATGATCGCTCAGCAATACCGCCATCGCGTGGCCGGGCTCGGCCGCGAGGACGACGATACCGAGGACTGACCCGCCCCCATGTCGACCAAACGACCCACCATCGCCCGGCGCAATGCCGCCGCCAAGCGCCAGGCCGCGTCGAAGCGCCACACGCGTGAGCAGCGCGCCGCCCAGGGGCAGGCTACTCTGCCTCCGAAGGGCACCGCGCCGCACAAAGCCGGCGGCGCGGCCAGGGGCGGGGCATCCGCGAAGGCCGGGGCGTCCGCGAAGGCCGGAGCGTCCGCGAATGGCGGTGGTGCCGGGCGCGGCGGCATCCGCCGCAAGGACGGGCCGCTGCTGCTGGTGCTGGTGATCATCGCGGTCGCCATCATGGCCGGGCTCGGCGTGTGGCAGGTGCAGCGCCTGGCCTGGAAGACCGATCTGATCGAGACCCGTCAGGCGCAGCTTGCCGCCGACCCGGTGCCGCTGCCGGTGTTTGCCGACGATGCGACGCCTGAGGTCTTGCAGGCCTGGGCCTTCCGGCGGGTGGAGATGACCGGCCGGTTCCTGCATGACAAGGAACTGTATCAGGCGGCGAAATCGCTGAACGGCAATAGCGGCTATCATATTCTGACGCCGTTCGAGCGCACCGACCTTCCCGGCGGCACCGAACAGACCGTGCTGGTCAGCCGTGGCTGGGTGCCGCTGGACAACAAGGCGCCGGAAACCCGTGCCGCCGGCCAGATCGAGGGCATCACCCGGGTCACCGGCATCGCCCGGGTGCCGGCGACCGCCTGGATTGTGCCCGACAACCGGCCCAGCGAGAATTTCTGGTTCACGATCGACCTGAGGCTGATGGGCGATTTCGTCGACCACAAGCTGGCGCCGGTCTATGTCGAGGCCGACGACACCCCGGTGCCGGGCGATCTGCCGCGTGGCGGCCAGACCCGGTCCGAGATGCCCAATGATCATCTGCAATACGCGATCACCTGGTTTGCCCTCGCCCTGTCGCTGATCGTGATCTATGTCGTCTATCGCAGGCGGCGCTGACATCTGCCGCGCGCCTGCCTGCCGACGCTCCGCTCACCAGTCCACGGCCCCGTGATGAAGACCTCGAACCGCCGCTTCCGTGCCCTGACCGGCATCGCCATCTTCGCGACCTTCTGCCTGATCGTGCTGGGGGCCGTGATCCGCGCCACCAATTCAGGGCTGTCCTGCCCCGACTGGCCGGTGTGCTATGGCTTCTGGGTGCCGACGCCGGCCAAGCTCGCGACCATCCCCAATGTCGACTACACCTATCTTCAGGTGATGTATGAATGGGTGCATCGCTTCATCGCCGGCATCATCGTGGGGCCGCTGGTGCTGGTGCTGGCGATCTGGGCGCTGACGATGCGGCGAGAGAACCTGCGCCCCGGCCTGTTCGGCATCGCGGCCCTGGCGCTGCTGCTGGTGCAGGGCCTGCTGGGCGGGCTGACGGTGCTGGACCGTAATTCGCCCTGGAGCGTGGCGGTCCATCTGGGCAATGCCCAACTGGTGCTGGCGATGCTGATCGGAATGTATGTCAGCGCCGGCCGGCCGGCACAGAGCGCGCTGGTCTGGACCGAGCCGGTGCCGCGCGCGGCGCGGCTGCTGGTGCTGCTGGTGGCGGCGCTGGCGCTCTCCACCATCGCCTCCGGCGCGATGATGGCCAAGAACGGCGCCTCGCTGGCCTGTTCCACCTGGCCGCTCTGCGATGGTGACGTGATCCCGCCGCTGGACGATCCGATGGTGGCCCTGCACTTCACCCATCGGGTGCTGGCCGGCACCACGGCGCTGTCGATCCTGGCGCTGTTTCTGTGGGCGCGGTCGATGCGCGCCCGCGCGCCCGGCTTCTCTCGCGATATGCACCGCACCGTCGGGCTGGTGGCGCTTCAGGTCGGCATGGGGGCCGCGGTGATCATGCTGCATGTGCCGGTCTGGACGGCAGCCACCCATCAGGCGATGGGGGTTCTGGTGCTGGCCTCGCTGGTGGTGACCGCGCTGCATGCGGCCTTCGGGCCTGAGACCGGCGTGCCGCGCCCGCATCCCAAGGCACTGGCCCGCCATCAGGCTTCGGCCTGACCCTTCCCGGTCGCCGACCATCCACCACCAACCCCAGGGACGCCGCTCATGTCCGCCATGGCCGAACTCGAACGCCGCTTCCGTCGCCTGTCGCATATCGAGGGCGCCGAGGGCGTGCTCGGCTGGGATTGGGCGGTGAACATGCCCAAGGGCGGCGCCACTGCCCGATCCGCGCAGATGGCGACCCTGGCCGAGATCGGCCATGGTCTGTTGACCGCCCCCGACCTGCCGGCCTTGTTCGACGATGCGGCGGCCGAGCTTGACGGCACCACGCCCGATACCGCCGAGGTGGCCGGCTATATCGGCTGGCAGCGGGCCAATCTGGCCGAGATGCGCGGCCGGCATGCCCATGCCACGGCACTGCCCGCCGATCTGGTGGTGCGGCAGGCCGAGGCGTCGTCGGCCTGCGAGATGATCTGGCGCGAGGCCAGGGCCGCGAATGATTTCGCCCGGTTCGCGCCGGCGCTGGACCATGTGCTGTCGCTGGCGCGCGAGGTGGCGGCGGCCAAGGGGGCCGCCCTTGGCCTGCCACCCTATGCGGCCTTGCTCGATGCCTATGATCCGGGCCGCAACCCCGACGATATCGACCGGATCTTTACCCGGCTCGAGGCCGAATTGCCGGTGATCCGCGAGGCGGCGCTGGCGGCACAGGCGGCCCGGCCCCAGCCGGTGCGGCCGCATGGGCCGTTTCCGGTGACGGCGCAGCGCGCACTGGGCATCCGGCTGATGACCATGGCCGGCTTCCCCTTCGATCATGGCCGGCTGGATGTCAGCCATCATCCGTTCTCGGGCGGGGTGCCCGACGATCTGCGCATCACCACCCGTTACGACGAGGCGGATTTCGCCGAAAGCGCCATGGCGGTGCTGCACGAGACCGGCCATGCGCTTTATGAACACGGCCTGCCCAAAGCCTGGCGCGATCAGCCGGTGGGGCTGGCGCGCGGCATGACCCTGCATGAAAGCCAGTCGCTGCTGATCGAGATGCAGGCCAGCCGCAGCCGGGCGTTCATGACCGCTTTCGCCGAATGCGCGCGTCTGGCCTTTGGTGCCGATGCCGACGATCCGGCCTATGGCGCGGACAATCTGCATGCGCTGATGGTGCGGGTGAAGCCGGGGCTGATCCGGGTGACCGCCGACGAGGTGACCTATCCCGGCCATGTCATCCTGCGCTATCGGCTGGAACGGGCGATGATCGCCGGCGATCTGGCGGTGGTCGATCTGCCCGGCGCCTGGGCCGAGGGCATGGCCCGGCTGGTGGGCGTGGTGCCCGATACCGACCGTGACGGCTGCCTGCAGGATATCCACTGGCCGACCGGCTCCTTCGGCTATTTCCCGACCTATTCGCTGGGGGCGATGGCGGCGGCGCAGCTTTTCCAGGCGGCGCGCCGGGCGCTGCCGGATCTGGATGACGACCTGTCACGGGGCGATTTCGCCGGTCTGCTGGGCTGGCTGCGTGCCAATGTCCACAGCCAGGGCTGCCGCTGGTCGGCTGACGAACTGATCCTGCGCGCCACCGGCGCGCCACTCGGCGCCGATGATTTCCTGGCCCATCTGCGCCAGCGTTATCTGGGGGGTGCCGCCGCCTGATCGGGTGCCCAGGGCTCCGAATCCAGGTTAACGGAGAGGTAACCCGAGGATGGAAGCGAGGTATTTGACATCCCAGCCTGCGAGCTTGCGCCTGAGTTTCAGGCTCTTTTTGTCTGCGACCGCGCGGAC
>NZ_JBBKTV010000017.1:0-77446 GCF_039630945.1 Tistrella arctica | reverse complement strand
ACGCGACGTCTCTCCACGGGCCGGGCCAGTCAGCGGCATAGCAGTCCTCCAAATCAGGGTGATTCAGAGAATCACGGCACGAGCAAGCCGTAAACCGCGTTAACCCGAGTTCGGGGCCCTGTCGGCTGCCGCTTGCGATTGACAGTGGGGGGGTGTGCCCGTATAAGCCCGTGGTTATTCGGGTTTCGCCGGCAGGCGCGGCCCGCCCGGCTTGTTGGTGATGCCGGGAACGGGGCCATCGTGCCGGGCACAGCAGACATGGAGTTTCTATCGTGAAGCGGACTTATCAGCCAAGCAAGCTCGTTCGCAAGCGCCGTCACGGCTTTCGGTCGCGGATGGCGACCGTTGGCGGCCGCAAGGTTCTGACCAACCGCCGCGCCCGTGGCCGCAAGCGCCTCAGCGCCTGATCGGACCGGCTGTGTCGGGTCGTGGATGCGTCGGGGCCAGCCGGTCATGGCGCGGCCGCGATCCTGACTGCATGAGGCCCGACTGCATGAGGCCTGACTGCATGAAGGCCGGCCCCGACTGTATGAGGACCGGGCAGTGAAGGCGGGGGTCGACGGACTGAAGCGGCGCGGCGAGTTTCTGGCCGCCGCACGCAGCGGCATGAAGTGGGCGACAGCCGGGGTCGTGGTTCAGGCCCGCCCCTGGACGGCGCCGGAAAGCCAGGCGCACGGTGCCCGCAGGGTTGCCGTGCGCGTGGGTTTCACCGCCAGCCGCAAGGTGGGTAATTCGGTGGCGCGCAACCGCGCCCGCAGGCGCCTGCGCGCCGCTGCCGATGCCTGTCTGCCCGATGCTCCCCCGGGGCACGACTATGTGCTGATCGCGCGGGTGGCGACGATCGACCGCCCTTATGACCGGCTTCTCGCCGATCTGGCCGAGGCGCTGCGCAAGGCGCCGCGACCAAGGCCGTCGCGATCGAAGCCACGCTCTCCGGCCATGGCGCCGGGGGCGCCCGGCGGCGGCGCATGACCGGTCGGATCCATCACGCCTCATGCGGCTGCCGGCGGCCCGACGGGATGGCTGTCCCTGACGACGCGATTCTGGGCGGCGCTGTCTGTGATGTGGAAGGCGGCGCCCCGGCTCAGGGCAGGACGCCCCGGCAGGGCATGATCACCCGCGGCATCGCCGGGGCCATGATCGTGCTCGTCCGGGGCTATCAGCTTGTCATCTCTCCCTATCTGCCGCCGCGATGCCGGCATCTGCCGACCTGTTCGGCCTATGCGATCGAGGCGGTGCAGCTTCATGGACCCGTACATGGCGCCTGGCTGGCGCTCCGGCGGGTGCTGAGGTGTCATCCGTGGGGGACGTCGGGTTTCGATCCGGTGCCGCCCCGTCCCGGACCCGGTGCTGCTTCAGGCGCCGGCAAATCAGGTGAGGCCGATGCCTGAACAGCGCAACCTGATGATCGCGATGGTCCTGATGATCGCGATCCTCTTCGGTTACTACCTCCTCGTCCCGCAGCCCCAGCGGCCCCAGCAGCCGGCCGAGATCGTGTCGACCGAAGCAGGCCAGACGGCATCGGGCCAGACTGCATCGGGACAGACCGCGCCCGGTCAGGCCGGCATCCCGGCCGCGCCCGGCTCCGGCCCGGCCGCGCAGGCGCCGCTCGACCGCGCCGCGGCGCTGGCGCGCGATCCGCGCGTGCGGATCGATGCGCCGCGTATCTCGGGCTCGATCAGCCTGCAAGGCGGGCGGATCGACGATGTGGCGCTGGTCGATTATCACGAGACCGTCGACAACAGCTCGCCGCGCATCGAACTGCTGTCGCCGCTGGGATCGAACGCCGCCTATTACACCCAGACCGGCTGGGTCGCATCGGATGACAGCGTGCCGCTGCCCGGTCCCGACACCCGCTGGACCGCCGATAACGAGGTGCTGACCCCTGACCGGCCGGTGACCCTGACCTGGGACAACGGCCAGGGCCAGACCTTCGAACGGGTGATCGCGATCGACGCCAATTACATGTTCACCGTCACGGACAAGGTGGTGAACAGCGGTGATGCGGCGCTGACGCTCTATCCCTATTCGCTGGTCTCGCGGTCGGGCACGCCCACGACGCTGGGCTTCTACATCCTGCACGAAGGCCCGCTGGGCGTGGTCAACGGCACCTTGCAGGAATATGACTACGACGATCTGGCTGAAAAGCAGGGTCCGATCTCGGCGCCGTCGACCGGTGGCTGGTTCGGCATCACCGACAAATACTGGCTGGCCGCGGTCATCCCCGATACGTCGGACACGGTGACGGCGCGCTTCGGCCACACCGTCGTCGGCGGCACGTCCAAATATCAGGTCGATTATCTGGGATCCGCCCATGAGGTGGCGCCCGGCGGCACCGCCAGCAATGTGTCGCGGGTGTTTGCCGGTGCCAAGGAACTGGACGTTCTGGATGGCTATGGCGACAGCCTGGGCATCGAGAAGTTCGACCTGGCGATCGACTTCGGCTGGTTCTATTTCCTGACCAAGCCGATCTTCATCGTGCTGCTGTGGATTGAAGGCATCGTCGGCAATCTGGGCGTCGCCATTCTGGTGCTGACCCTGATGACCAAGGCGCTGTTCTTCCCGCTTGCCAACAAGTCCTATGTGGCGATGAGCAAGATGAAGAAGCTTCAGCCCGAGCTGGTGAAGCTGCGCGAACGCCACAAGGACGACAAGGTCCGTCTCAATCAGGAGATGATGGGCCTCTACAAGAAGGAAAAGGTCAACCCGGCCGCCGGCTGCCTGCCGATCCTGGTTCAGATCCCGGTCTTCTTCTCGCTGTACAAGGTGCTGTTCGTCACCATCGAGATGCGCCACAAGCCGTTCTTCGGCTGGATCCATGATCTGTCGGCGCCGGATCCGATGTACATCACCAACCTGTTCGGCATGCTGCCCTATACCCCGCCGCACTTCCTGGCGATCGGTATCTGGCCGGTGCTGATGGCCATCACCATGTTCCTGCAGCAGAAGCTGAATCCGGCCCCGGCCGATCCGATGCAGGCCAAGGTGATGATGTTCCTGCCGGTGATGTTCCTGTTCCTGTTCGCGGGCTTCCCCGCCGGACTGGTGGTGTACTGGACCTGGAACAACCTGCTCTCGATCGGCCAGCAGTGGCTGATCATGCGCCGGATGGGCGTCAAGGTCTGATCAACTGAATGAAGGTGCCTTGCGGATGATCGCCGAACACGACGACGGGCAGCGGGACGGCGATCCTGTGCGGACCCTTGCCGAGACCAACCAGACCCCGGCCGCAGATGCGGCCGGGGTTCCGGTTTCTGACGATGCCGCCCCGGCCGACGCCGTCTTGTCCGCAAATGCCGTCGACGCCGATGGTGTGGATGAAGGCGGTGCCGATACCGCCGACGACGATCTCGATCCCGGTCTGGTCAAGGCCGGGCGCAGCCTGCTGCTGGGGCCGGTGAGCTTCGTGATGGGCGTCGCCCGCCTGACCGACATCCCTGATCCGGACCTGCCCGAGATCGCCTTCGCCGGCCGGTCGAATGTCGGCAAGTCCAGCCTGATCAATGGATTGACCGAGCGTGGCAATCTGGCGCGGGTGTCGAATACGCCGGGACGCACCCAGCAGTTGAATTTCTTCCGCTTCGGCGACGCCATGCTGATGGTCGACATGCCCGGCTATGGCTATGCCGAGGCGCCCAAGGCGATCGTGAAGACCTGGCAGAAGATGGTGTTCCGCTATCTGCGCGGCCGCAGCACGCTCGCCCGGGTCTATGTGCTGATCGATGCCCGCCACGGCGTGAAAGACAATGACCGCGAGGTCTTCAAGCTTCTCGACGATGCGGCGGTCAGCTATCAGGTGGTGATGACCAAGGCCGACAAGGAAAAGGCTGCGGTGCTGGCCCGGCGCCTGAAGGCGACGGAAGTGGAACTGCGTCGCCATGTCGCCGCCTATCCTAAAGTGATCGTCACCAGCAGCCGCAAGGGCCGGGGGCTTGAGGCGCTGCGCGCGGCGATCGCCCAGTTGCTGATCGAGAACCGCGGCTGATCGAGAACCGGGGCGGCGCCTGACGCCGCCATCTGCGGCCATCACCTGCCGCTTGCAACCACGCCTCACTCTTTCATGATGTCCAGGCATGATGTCCGGGACGCCCACGACATCGCCCGCCTTCAGGGGAGCTGCCCGATGACCACGCCCAAGACGCCCAATTCGATTTCCGACACGAAGCACTGGCTGCGCACCGCGGCAACCATCTCGGATGCGCTGCCCTATCTGCGCCGCCATTCCGGCAGCACCTTCGTGATCAAATATGGCGGCCATGCCATGGGCGACGCGTCGCTGGCCGAAACCTTCGCGCGCGACATCGTGCTGTTGAAGCAGGTGGGCATCAATCCGGTGGTGGTTCATGGTGGCGGGCCGCAGATCGGTCAGATGCTGGAGCGACTGAAAATCGCCTCCAGCTTCATCGACGGCCTGCGCGTCACCGACAAGGCCACGGTCGAGGTTGTGGAAATGGTGCTGGCCGGGTCGATCAATAAGCAGATCGTGGGCGCGATCAACGCCGCCGGCGGCACCGCCATCGGCATCTGCGGCAAGGACGGCAATCTGATCCGGGCCGAAAAGCTGCGCCGGACCAAGCGCGACCCCGACAGCAATATCGAGCGGATTCTGGATCTGGGCTTCGTGGGCGAGCCGACCGAGATCAACGACAAGGTCATCACCACCATCGCCCAGTCCGACATGATCCCGGTGATCGCGCCGGTGGGCGTGGGGCCGAAGGGCGAGACCTTCAACATCAATGCCGATACGGCGGCCGGCGCCATCGCCGCCGCCGTCCAGGCCCGGCGGCTGCTGATGCTGACCGATGTGCCGGGCGTGCTGGACAAGGAAGGCAATCTGATCGCCGATATGAGCGTCGCGGAAGCCCGCCGCTATATGGCCGACGGCACCATCACCGGCGGCATGATCCCCAAGGTCGAGACCTGCATTCAGGCGGTCGAGGGTTCCACCGAGGCGGCGGTGATCCTGGATGGCCGGGTGGCCCATGGCATGATGCTGGAAACCTTCACCCATCGCGGCATCGGCACCCTGATCCACGCCTGACCGGCACGCGGTTTCAGACGGACAAGGGGCACCAGCGCGCGTCACTGGTGCCCCTTTGTCGTCAGACGACCCTGTGTGGCCGGATGACCCTCGTCCTCAGGTGGCCTTCACGTCCTTCAGGAAGTCATCGACCGCCGAGCGCAGCGCGGTCGACTGGTTCGCCAGGGTGGAGACGGCGGTGCCCAACTGGCCGGCGACCTCGCGGCTGGCGGTGGATCCGTCGCGGATGCCGGCCATCAGCTCCGACACCCGGCGGTTGCCGGTGGCGGCCTGCTGAATGCTGCGGGCGATCTCGCGGGTGGTCGCCACCTGTTCCTCGACGGCGGCGGCGACCGCGGACGAGATTGAATTGATGTCGCCGATGCCCGAGGCGATGCCCCGGATCGCCTCGACCACATCGCGGGTCGCCTGCTGGACCTGGGCGATCTGGCGGCCGATATCGTCGGTGGCGGTGGCGGTGGCGGTCTGGTTGGCCAGGTTCTTCACCTCGCCCGCGACGACCGCGAAGCCGCGCCCGGCCTCACCCGCGCGTGCCGCCTCGATCGTGGCGTTCAGCGCCAGAAGATTGGTCTGTTTGGCGATGTTGTTGATCAGCGTCACGACCTCGTCGATCCGGCCGGCCGCCTCGGACAGCGTCTGGACGACGCCATCGGTGCGGCGGGCGTCGTCGACCGCGCGGCCGGCCATCTTGGCGGACTGAGCCACCTGCGAGCCGACCTCGGCCACCGATGCCGCCAGTTCCTAGGTGGCGCTGGCCACGGTCTGCACGTTCTCGGCGGTTTCCTCGGCGAGGCCCGCGGCATTGGACGAGCCCTGCACCGAGGTTTCGGCCATGGTCGCGATCCGTGATGCCGCCTGGCCGACATCCTCGCCCGAACGGCCAAGGTTCTGCACCACCTGGCCCATGCGGGCATCGAAGGTGGCGGCAAGCGCCGCCATGGCCCGCTGCTTGCTTTCCCGTGTGGCCTGATCATAGGTCTCAAGCAGGGCTTCGAGATCCAGCCAGGCGACCTTGCCCAGAGCCCGGCGATAGGCCTCGGCATCGCCACTGCGACGGTTGTGCCCGAACAGACCGCCCCTGGTGCCGGCCGGCGCCGTCAGGTCGTCCAGAATGGCGCCGCTGACCGTGGAATGGCAGATGGCGACGGCATAGCCCGGCACGCCGTGATCATAGAATGCCTGGGCCAGCGCCCGGGCAGATGCCGCGAAACCATCGTCGAGCCGGCCGCTGGCAACCCGGATCCAGTGGCTGAGGCGCAGGTTGTGGACCTGCGGGTCCATCAGCGCGCGCTGAATTTCGGGCCAGCCGGCGAAGCGCTTGTGCAGCGCGTCGAGCAGGGCCGGCAGACGGCGCTCGATCTCTCCGCGCCGCGCGCTCAGCAGGCGCAGGTCTTCATCAGTGACATCGAAGGCGGTGCACCGGCGACGCTGGTCGGCATCAAGACTCTGGATGGTCATGTCAGTCGCAGTCCTGCCAGAAGACGAGAAAAGGAATCATCGCGTGGATGGGGGCGGTGGGGAGATACGACTGCCTTGGATCTACCGTTCATGAGTGGGCTGTCGGGCAACGCGTATCACCGTTGCAACTGATATAGAGTTTATCGGATAAGAGTCTCGAATTGGTAAATGCTCAAAAAATTATTTTGAGAAGATTTAGTGCAAGCAAGATTATATACAGATGCGCGAATGTCTTTGCTTGCTATTCGTCAGGCGGGGGGCTGATCGTGGAAATCTGCTATATCAACAGAGGGGCGGCCAAACAAGTATCCCTGTCCGTACTGAACGCCGTTCGACCGCAGAAAATTCGCGGTGGCCTCGTTTTCGATCATTTCACCGACAGTAATAATACCAAGACCATTGCAAAGTTGGATGATTGCCCGCAAGAACTTGCGGTCGTCGTCGGTCTTGAGGGCATTGCGGACATAGGAGCCGTCGATCTTCACCAGATCGACCTTCAGCGCCCGCAGATATTGAAACGAGGCGGAGCCGGAGCCGAAATCGTCCAGGCAGACCTTGTGGCCGGCCTTGCGCAGGTCCTGAAGGAAGGCATTTGCCCGGGCCAGATCGTCGATCCGCGCGGTTTCCGTCACCTCGAACATCAGCCGGTCGCGCATCGGCCCCAGCGAGGCGAGCAGCTTGTTGAAACCGACGATGAAGCTCTCACTTTCGATCGAGCGTGCCGACAGGTTCACGGCGAGCCTGAGGACGGTGCCGCGCTGTTCGGCACGCTTGATCTTGTCGATCACCATCCGGCAGATGGCGAGATCGAATTCCTCGATGAAACCGGCCTGCTCGGCGAAGGTGATCACCTCGAACGGGCTTTCATCCGCCCGTTTCAGCCGCAGCAGCGCCTCGTAATGTTCGACCTGGCGCGAGCCCAGATCGACGATCGGCTGCAAGGCGACGCGGAAATCGCGCCGGCGGATGATGCCGCGATACTCGGCGATCCGCTTGGCGGTGTCGTCGACCATCTCGTTGTGCTGGCGCCGCAGGCTGTTGATCCGGCCCGACAGCTTGCGGTCCTTCAACTGGTCGGCCACGAACGAGATCGCGCGGGCGACGTCGGTGGAGCCGAGCTCGGCGCCATCCAGCGGCATGGTCGCCATCCGGAAGCCCAGCACATCACCCTTGGGGTCGACCGACCGCGCCAGCCGGCCGACCTGATCGCGCAGCTTGGCGATATCGGTGTCGGCGCCATGGATGACACTGTAGGTGTCCTGGTCCAGCCGGGCGGCGCTGTCGCCGACCACGGAATTGGCCCTGAGCAGGCTGGTCAGATTGGCCATGAATTCGTCGGTCAGCGACCGGTCGAGCTGCTGGCGCAGCAGGCCGAAACGTTCCAGATGCAGCAGGGTCATCTCATAGGCAGCGCCGATGTCATGGGCTTCCTGCTGGCGGTGCTTGGCGATCTGGGCGAACGACCGGGCGCTGATCAGCCCGGTCTCGACGTCGCGCGCTTCCGTCGCCACATCGGTGGCGACCATGTATTTGGGCAGCGACAGGGCCAGAAAATAATGCCCACCCAGATCGGGCAGGCGATAGCCGCTGACGATGGCGCGGCGGGTGACGGTGGCCAGCGGGTTGAGCAGTCGCACCATCACCGCTTCGAACCGGCCGGCGACGCCGGGCCGGTCCAGAACGGCGGTGATCATCCGGCGGTCGTCTTCCGCCACCAGCTCGTCCAGGGACAGGCCGATCAGACGGTCCTGTTCCCGCCCCAGAAGCCCGGTGGTGGCGCCGGCCACGAAGGAGATGATCCGGTTCTCGTCCAGCTCCATCAGGATATCGGCAGCCGTGAAGGCCAGCGCGACGAAGCGGTCGCGTTCCTGCTTCAGGCTGCGCATCGGTTCCGGAGTTGTGGCGGTCTGGCGGGACATCTGACCCTTGTCTTGAAAGCATCGTCCCCGATCTTCCGTCAGGAACGCTGCCAAGTATATCGCCAAGCTATGTCAAGGAAGGCTTAACGTCACCGCGATCATCCATGCTGTCGCGATGATACACTGCGAGCCTGCCACAGCGAGAAGGCATTGCCCATGACCCATACCCCATCCGCCCCACCTGCGAACAGCCTTATCGGTCCGGTGGCACTGAAGCCCGGCCTGGACTGGTCGGCGCTGGATCATGTCGACACCTGGGTGTTCGACCTGGACAACACCCTGTATGCGGCCGGATCGCGGCTGTTCGATCAGGTGCACCGGCGGATGACCGCGTTCATCATGACCGCCTTCGACCTGGACCGCGACGCCGCCCTCACCCTGCAACGCGACTATTTCCGCGCCCATGGCTCCACCCTGCGCGGGTTGATGGTGCATCACGGGCTGAACCCGCATGACTATCTGGACTATGTCCACGACATCGACGTCAGCGTGCTGGAGCCGGCACCAGTGGTGGGGGCGGCGATCGACCGGCTGCCCGGCCGCAAGCTGGTGTTCACCGCCGGCTCCACCGCCCATGCCGATCGCATCCTGACCCGGATGGGGCTGGCCGACCGCTTCGACGGCATCTTCGACATCGTCGCCGCCGATTTCGTGCCCAAGCCCGCGCCGGCGGTCTATGACCAGTTCTGCAAGGTCCACGGCGTCGATGGTGCCCGCGCCGTGCTGTTCGAAGACAGTGCCCGCAACCTTGAGCCGGCGGCGGCGCTGGGCATGCGCACGGTGTGGATCAACACCGGCGAGCCGTTCTCGCAACTGGGATCGAAGGGCAGCCATATCGACTGGGTCTCGCCCGATCTGGCATTGTGGCTGGAGGCGTATATGGCGCATCTGGACACGGTCGGGCGCGCGGGCTGAAGACGGCGCGGGGCCGGCGGCACGGCGGCCATGGCCGGCGCCGCCGGGAGCGCTTCGTTGACACCCGTGCGGGCGTGCCTAAACTGCCGTCGACACCGCCACAGCCCCCTTGCCGTCGCCGCCGAAGGACATGACATGACCGCCACCACCACCGCGCCCGCCATTGCCGATCTGGCATCCGTGATCGATGCCGCCTGGGAAAACCGTGCGGAGATCGGCATTTCGACCACCGGCGAGATCCGCGATGCGGTCGATGCGGCGCTGGATGCGCTGGATGGCGGCCGGCTGCGGGTGGCCGAGAAGGCGGAGGATGGCGACTGGGTGGTGCATCAGTGGTTGAAAAAGGCGGTGCTGCTGTCGTTCCGCCTGAACGACATGGCGCCGATCGCCGGCGGCCCGGGCGACAACGCGCCCTGGTTCGACAAGGTGCCGTCGAAATTCGAAGGCTGGGACGATGCCCGCTTCCGCGCCGCCGGCTTCCGTGCGGTGCCGAACTGCATCGTGCGCCGCTCGGCCTATATCGCGCCGGGTGCGGTGCTGATGCCGAGCTTCGTCAACATCGGCGCCTATGTGGGCGAGGGCACCATGGTCGACACCTGGGCCACCGTGGGCTCGTGCGCGCAGATTGGCCGCAATGTCCATATCTCGGGCGGTGCCGGCATCGGCGGCGTGCTTGAGCCGCTGCAGGCCGGGCCGGTGATCATCGAGGACGGCGCCTTCATCGGCGCGCGGTCGGAAGTGGCGGAAGGCGTGATCGTGGGCGAGGGCGCGGTGCTGTCGATGGGCGTGTTCCTGGGCGCCTCGACCAAGATCGTCGATCGCGAGACCGGTGCGGTCCATATCGGCCGGGTGCCGCCCTTCGCGGTGGTGGTGCCGGGTGCCCTGCCGGGCCGGCCGCTGCCCGACGGCACCCCCGGCCCCAGCCTCTATTGCGCGGTGATCGTCAAGACCGTCGATGCCCGCACCCGCGCCAAGACCGGCATCAACGAGTTGCTGCGGACCTGAACGCCTGCGCCGGTGGGCAGCCGGACCGGCTGCCCACCGCTTCGACCACCGTCAGTCACGCCACCGTCAGTCACGACCGACCGGACCCGATCCCATGCCCGTCATCGACACCGTCGCGCTCGCCCGCGACCTGATCCGCCGCCCCAGTGTCACCCCGGCCGATGCCGGGGCGCTGGACGTGTTGCAGGCGGCCCTTGAGGGGCTGGGCTTCACCTGCCATCGGCTGCCCTTCCAGCAGCCGGGCTGGGACCCGGTCGACAATCTGTATGCGGTGATCGGCGATCGCGGGCCCGGCCTGCCGGTGCTGGGCTATGCCGGCCATACCGATGTGGTGCCGGTGGGCGATGCCGCATCGTGGACGGTCGACCCGTTCGGCGGCGACATCATCGACGGCCAGTTATGGGGCCGGGGTGCCGTCGACATGAAGGGCTCGATCGCGGCCTTCGTGGCGGCGGTGTCGCGCTATCTGGATCAGGGCGGCCGGCCGCGGCTGGCGATGGTGATCACCGGCGACGAGGAACGCGACGCCATCAACGGCACGGTCAAGATGCTCGACTGGATGCGGGCGCGGGCCGAGCCGATGGACCATTGCCTGGTGGGCGAGCCGACCAACCCGAGCCGGCTGGGCGAGATGATCAAGATCGGCCGGCGTGGCAGCGTGACCGGGTTTCTGACCGTCTATGGCGCCCAGGGCCATGTCGCCTATCCGCATCTGGCCGACAATCCGGTGCCCCGGCTGCTGCGCATGCTGTCGTCGGTGGTCGAACACGAACTCGACCGGGGCACGCCCTATTTCCAGCCATCGAGCCTTCAGGTCACCACCATCGACATCGGCAATCCGGCGACCAATGTCATTCCCGGCATCGCCAGGGCCGCGTTCAACGTGCGCTTCAACGACCTGCACAGCCCGGCCAGCATCGAGCGCTGGATCAGGGGCGCCTTCGACGCGGTCGGCGGCAAATACGATCTGGACTATCGCATCACCGGCGATGCCTTCGTCACCGAGCCGGGGCCGTTCTCCACCCTAGTCGCCGGCGCGGTTGCGGCCGAATGCGGTGTCACGCCCGAACTGTCGACCACCGGTGGCACCTCGGATGCCCGGTTCATCAAGGATTACTGCCCGGTCTGCGAATTCGGCCTGATCGGCCAGACCATGCACAAGGTGGATGAACGGGTGGGGGTGGACGTGCTGACCGCGCTGTCTCGGATCTACGAGCGGGTGATTGCCAATTACATGGCGAACCCCCCGCTCGACACCGCCGCGGCCGGCGCGTGAGTACCGGCGGCGGATATCTGTTCCGTGGCCTGATCGCAGGCGCGCGGCTTGCCTGTTTCGACCGGCGGGCCATGGCGTTGCTGCCCAGTGACGTCACCGGGTTCTGGCGATCGTTCTGGGCGCTGCCGCTGGCCTTGCCCGGCTATCTGCTGCTGTATTCCCTCCCCAATCCCGCCGGCATCGAAGACCCGGTGCCGGGCGATGCCGCCACCGCCGATGTCATCGCCACCGTCGCCAGCACCAGCGACGGGCTGGGGGTGTATGGCGACGTGCTGCTGGACCTGTTCGCCTGGGCCAGCTTTCCATTGCTGCTGCTGATCATGGCCCGGCGCACCGGCGTCGCCCGTGGCTTCGTGACCTATGTGCCGGCGCGCAACTGGCTGTCGCTGGTTCAGGTCTATCTGATGGTGGGCGTGATCGCCCTGGCGGCGGCAAGCCCGCCGGCACTGGCGGGGCTGGTGACCACGCTGGCCCTGGCGGCGCTGATCGCCATGGAATGGTTCATGACCCGGCTGACGCTGGGCCTGTCGTCGGCGGTGGTCACCCTGATCGTGCTGCTGTCGATCTTCTGGCCGATTGTGCTGGCGCGGCTGGTTTGAGATGCGCGCCTGCCAGGGCGGGCTGAGCGGTCATTCACCCGACGCGCAGCGAATGCAGTTCGGGATGGTCGGGTCGGCCGCCAGCCGCTTGGGCGCTATATCCTCGCCGCAGGTGACACACGCGCCGAATTCGCCGTCCTCGATCCGGCCGAGGGCTGCCTTGATCCGCCCGACCTCCTGGCCGCGCATGCGTTCCGCAGCCATGGCCATGGCCTGCATCTGCATCGCGTCGATGCGCGACAATCGCCCGACCGACGCCTGGTCCAGTTCGACAGGCCTGCGGCTTTCGGTGGTGCTGTCGGTGGCCCGACGCAGATCGTCGAGGCGGCGGGTCAGTGCCTGTTTCACGGCGTCCAGATCGATATCTGAGGCTGCCACGCCACGTCTCCTTTCCAGCGGACGGTGTGTGGACGTGATGATGCCATCGCGCCACGGAGCACCGCCACATCGGATTGATAATCAATCGCATTTACGATAGCTTGACGCGTCATTCCGGGGGCGGAGAGGTATCGTGGCGCATGATCAAGGCAAGCTGGCCGTGTTTCTTGCCCATCGTGCCGATCTGATCGATTACGCGACACCGATTGTCGGAGACCGGATGCGGGCCGAGGATGTGGTGCAGGACGCCTATATCCGCTTCATGCCCGGCGATGGCGGCGGCCCGGCGCTGGACCAGCCGGTGGGCTATCTGTATCGGATCGTCCGCAACCTCGCTTTGGATCTGACCCGGCGGCGGGCCATGGAGCACCGGCAGCAGGGGGCGGATCTGCCCTGGTGGCTGGTGCCGGCGGAACCGCGCACCCCTGAACAGGAAGTGAGCCACAGGCGGAGCGTGGAGCGGATCGCCACGGCACTGGATGGCCTGAGCCCACAGGCCCGGCTGGCGGTGGAGATGCACCGCTTCGGCGGCCATACCCTGGGCGAGATCGCCACCCGGCTGGGGGTATCGGTGCCGACCGCGCACCGGCTGGTCCGCGATGCCCTGCTGAAGATCGCGGCCGGCATGGACCCGGACATGACGGGGGGTGATGATGGCCGGCGCGACCGATGACCGGGGCCATGCCGGCATGACACCGCCCGATCATGATCAGGCGCCGCGCGAGGCGGCGATGGACTGGCTGTTGCGGCTGCACGATGCACCGGCCGATCCGGCGCTTGGCCGTGCCTTTGCCCGCTGGCATGCGGCCGACCCGGCACATGCCCGTGCCTGGGTGCGGGCCTGTGCCGCATGGCGGGCGATGGGCGAGGTGCCGCCGCAGACCGGGCCGGCCGAGTGGCTGGCGGCAGACCCGGCCGAAATCCACGTTGTGCATGGGCGGCGCGGCTGGGCGCATGGGCGGCGCGGCTGGCGTGACCTGCCCCGCGCCCGGCGGATCGTCGCGGTGGCGGCGGCCATGGCGGCGGTGCTGGTTCTGGCGATCGGCGGGCCGGACGGTCTGCGCCGCCTGCGTGCCGACCATGCAACCGGCACAGGTGAGGTCGCCCATGTGGTGCTCGATGATGGCAGCGTGGTCGATCTGGCGCCGGAAACCGCCATCCGCGTGCGCCTGTCCGATACCGGCCGCGCGGTGACCCTGATCAGCGGCGAGGCCTATTTCGCGGTGGCGCGCGATGCCGGGTTGCCGTTCACGGTGACGGCCGGAACCAGCCGGGTCACCGTCACCGGCACCCGCTTCGATGTCCGCCTGCAGCCCGACACCGTCTCGGTGGCGGTTGAAAGCGGTTCGGTGATGGTGGGCCCCGCGGATGCCGGCAGCGGCGCCGCACCGCACCGGTTGGCCGCCGGCGACCGGCTGGCGGTCGATCGCGCGACCGGTGATGCCCGCCGGAGCCTGCAGGCACCGGGGGCGGTGGCGGTGTGGCGTGATGGCCGGCTTCAGGTGACCGATGCGACGGTCGCCGAGGTCGTGGCGGATCTGCGCCGCTATCAGCCGGGCTGGATCGTCATTACCGATGACCGGCTGGCCGGGCGGCGGATCAGCGGTTCCTATGATCTGCGCGATCCGGCGCGCGCCCTGCGGGCGATCGTGCGCCCGGCCGGCGGCACGGTGCGGGCGGTGACGCCGTTCCTGCACGTCTTGTCGATGCCCTGAGCGTCGCCCCACCTGCCATCGCGTTCAGAAAAAGCCACGGCGACCTGAAAAGAAACGCCGCGCCCCTCGTTGTTGATCGAGAACGGCGAATGCATCGCATTTGCAACAATCGACGGCATCGGACGGAAAGGGATCGGATCGTGGCGGGAGCGGGGACACGGGCTGTGGCTGGCGGACGGCATATGTGGAGGGCCGGGCGGCTGATGGCAACGACGGCGATGATCCTGGCGCTGGCGGCGCCGGGATTGGCGCCGGCCGCCGGGGCCGAGCCGGCGGCGATCGCTGATGCGATCCGCTTCGATATCCCGGCCCAGCCACTGGCCGAGGCGCTGAACGCCTTCGGTCGTCAGGCCGGTGTACAGGTGACGGGCGAGGCTGCGGCGACCGACGGGCTGCGGAGCCAGCCCCTGGCCGGCCGGTTCACCATCGACGAGGCCCTGGGCCGGATGCTGGCCGGCACCGGCATCGCCTGGACGATCACCGAGGATGCGACCGTGCTGCTGACCCGGCCGGTGGCGGCCGACGGCACCACGGCGCTGGATCCGTTGACGGTGACCGGCAGCCGGGCGCGACTGGAAACCGCCACCGGCCCGGTCGAGGGCTATCTGGCCACCCGCAGCGCCAGCGCCACCAAGACCGATACCGCGATCATGGACACCCCGGCATCGGTGCAGGTGGTGCCGGCCGAGGTGATCCGCGAACAGGGCGCGCTGAACCTGAAGGACATCTACCAGAATGTCAGCGGTGTGCAGCAGGCCGGCAACACGCTGAACGCCCAGACCGAGGTGCTGCCGATCATCCGCGGTTTCGAGTCGCCGACCTTGCTGCGCAACGGCCTGCGCTCGACCTCGTCGGGGGCGGTGGATCTGGTGAATGTGGAACGGGTCGAGGTGCTGAAGGGGCCGGCCTCGATCCTGTACGGGGCGCTGGAGCCGGGCGGCATCGTCAATTACGTCACCAAGCGGCCGCAGGATGTGGCGGCGGCCAGTGTGGAACAGCAGGTCGGCACCGACCGGCTGCTGCGCAGCTCCGCCGATCTGACCGGCCCGGTGACGGCGGATGGCGATCTGCTCTATCGGTTGAACCTGGCCTATACCGATGCCGGGTCGTTCCGCGACGAGATGGAGGTGGAGCGGCTGGCGGTGGCGCCCAGCCTGCTGTGGCGGATGTCGGACGACACCGAACTGCTGATCGACCTGTCGGCGGTGCATGAGGAACAGCCCTATGACACCGGCATACCACTGGATGCGAATGGCAAGCCGCTGGTCGATCGCGACACCTTCTTCGGCGATCCGGATCTGGATGGCCGGACCATCGACGACTACACCGCCAGCTATCAGTTGACCCATCGCATCGACGACGTCTGGAGCCTGCGCAATCAGGTGCAGTTCCACCGCGCCGAGGCGAAGAACGAGGCGCTGCGCCCGCGCGGCGTTGCCGGCGATCCGGGCGACGAGGCATTGCGGCTGCGCTATCAGAACGAGGACCGGCGCGAGGACGAATTCCAGCTTGTGCTGGACGCGACCGCAAACTTCCAGACCGGCGCCGTCGGCCATGAGCTGCTGATCGGCACGGATCTGATCCGGATCGAGTCCGATTTCTGGCGCACCCGCGAGAACGCCGCCAATGTGCCGATCGCCAACGATCCGCAGGTGAATTTCGACCCGCCGGCCGGGCAGACGCCGGGGCTGACCTGGGGCAAGACCGAATGGGCCGGCTTCTATCTTCAGGATCAGATCTCGATGCTGGCGGATGGCCGGCTGAAGCTGCTGCTGGGCGGGCGCTATGACATCGTTCATCAGGAGAACGAGCAAGAGGGCGTGGCCTCGCCCGAGATTGACGAGCGGGCCTTCACCGGCCGCGCCGGGCTGCTGTATCAGTTCACGCCGATCTATTCAGGCTATGTCAGCGTCAGCCAGTCGTTTCAGCCGCAGGGTGCCGGCGTGGTCGACCGCTCCAACCAGCCGCTGTCGCCTGAAGACGGGCTGCAATATGAAGTCGGCGTGAAAGCCTCGCTGCTCGACGACCGGCTGATGGCGACCGCGTCGGTGTTCCAGATCGAGAAGGAGAACGTCGCGGTTCTGGACCAGACGTATTTCAACGACACTGGCGTCATCAGCTATTTCCCCGGTGTGCGCGAACGCAGCCGCGGCTTCGAGGTCGACGTGACCGGGGCGATCACGCAACAGATCAACCTGCTGGCCAATTACAGCTTCACCGAAACCGAGACGCTGGAAAATGGCGGCGATCCGGCGGCGGTCGGCCAGCCGCTGGGCGGCGTGCCCCGGCACAAGGCGCGGCTGTGGCTGAGCTATACCGTCGACGAGGACGACGCGCTGGGCGGCCTGGGGTTCGGTGCCGGCGCGCGCTATGTCGGCACCAGCTCGACCCAGTTCGATCAGAGCATCAAGCTTGCCCCTTATGTCGTGGTCGATGCCGGCATCTGGTATGACTGGAAGGCCGCCCGGCTGGGGCTGAACCTCTATAATCTGTTCGACGAGGACTACATCGTCCGGGCCAGCGACCGCTCGATCGCCCATCCCGGCGCGCCGTTGAGCGCGATCGCCTCGCTGTCGCTGCGCTTCTGACCGCAGGCCCGCCAGCATGTTCGATGCCAGCCGCAAGACCCTGTTCCGGCTGCATGCCTGGATCGGTCTCAGCCTGGGCTATGTGCTCTATGTGATCTGCCTGTCGGGGACGGTTGCGACCTTCAGTGCCGAACTGGCCTGGCTGGGCGATCCGTCGCAGCGGTCGCGGCCGGCGGCGGCAGGGGTGCCGCCGGCCGGCTGGCAGCAGATCCACGACCGGGTGGCCGCCGCCCATCCCGATGCCCGGATCCTGCTGATCCAGGCGGCGCCCGGCCCGCGATCGCTGGCGCGCGTGGCCATCCGGGTGCCGGGCGGCGACATCCGGCTGGTGCCGGTCGATCCCTGGACGGCTGAGCCCCGGCCGGCGCGCGCCGGGCTCGGGCTCGCCCAGTTCCTGCGGGTGTTTCACAAACAGCTCTATCTGGTGGCCTCAGTGGCCGGGTTTCACGGCACGCTGGTGGTGGGCGCGCTGGGGGCGGCGCTGCTGCTGGCGCTGGTGGCGGGGCTGATCTCGATCCGGCGCTGGTGGCGGGCGTTCTATACCCTGCGCATCGGGCGCAGCGCCCGCCTGTTCTGGTCGGATCTGCACCGGATGCTGGGGGTATGGGCGCTGGCGATCGGCATCATTCTGTCGGTGACCGGCATGTGGTACTTCGCCGAAACCGCGCTGGATGGCGTCGGCGTCCGGCTCGATCGGGAACCGCCGCTGCCGGTGGTGACCAGCGCCGATATGGCAGGCGATCCGGCACCGCTGGCCGATCTCGACCGCGTGGTGGCGCGGGTTCAGGCGGCCTTTCCGGCGCTGACAGTGCAGGACATCGCCCTGCCGGCGGCGCCGGGGCGGCCGCTGGTGCTGACCGGCCCCGCCGATGCCTGGGTGGTGCGCGACCGGGCGAACCGGGTGGCGGTCGATCCGGCGAGCGGCGCCATTCTGGAGATCCGGCCCGCGACGGCGCTTGGCGCTTATGACCGCTGGGTCCAGACCGCCGATCCGCTGCATTTCGGCACCTTCGGCGGCCTTGCCAGCCGGGTGGTGTGGTGCCTGGCCGGGCTTGCGTTGAGCGGCGGAATTCTGGCCGGGCTGTATGGTGCGTGGCTGCGGCTGGACGCGCCTGCCGGGCGGCGGCAGGCAGTGGGCCGTTCGCGCGGCTATCGGCGCCTGCCAGTGCTGGCCACGGTCATGCCCGCCATCCTGCTGATGGCGGCGGCGGTCCATGGCAGTTGGGCCTATGGTGTGGTCGCGGCCCGGCCCACAGGTGCAGCCGACGGCGTGCAACTGGGCTTGAGCTGGGGCGAGGGCGTCATTCTGGCGGTCTTTGGTCTGCTGTTGCTGGTGCCGTTTATCGGCTGGGTGCGGTTGCAGGCCCGTCGATAGCCGCCAGAGCCGCCTGCCTTGCGTCGCGGGCATCCGCCATGGCCTGCCACGCGGCCGGCGGCGGATAGGTCACGAGGTCCAGGCACAGCCCCTGGGGCGGGGCGGTGGGGCCGGCGGCGGCGCGCCTGCGGGCGGCGAGGGCGGTTGAGACATCATCCGGCGTCCAGCGCTCCCGGCCGACCATGGCGAGTGTGCCGACCATGATCCGCACCTGATTGTGCAGGAACGACCGCGAGCGGGTGGTGACGGTGACGATCTCGCCCGCCCGTTCCACCCACAGCGCATCCAGGGTGCGCATCGGCGATTTCGCCTGGCAGTCGGTGGATCGGAAGCTGGTGAAGTCATGATGGCCCAGCAGCCGTTCGGCGCCCCGGTTCATGGCATCCACGTCCAGCGGCCAGGGCAGGTGCCAGACCCGGTCGCGGTCCAGCGCCGGATGCGCCGGGCGGTTGATGATCCGATAGACATAGCCACGGCCGATGGCGGTGAAGCGGGCATCGAAACAGTCGGGCACCGGCTCGGCCTCGATGATCGCGACCGCGTCGGGCTTCAGGAAATGGTTGATCGCCGAGCGGGTGGTGAACGGGCTGTCGGCGCGCGGCAGGTCGACATGCACCACCTGGGCAGTGGCATGGACCCCGGCATCGGTGCGCCCGGCGGCCTTGATCACGCAAGGTTCGCCGACATAGCGGGCGATGGCTTCCTCCACCACCTGCTGAACCGAGCGGCCATTGTCCTGACGCTGCCAGCCGACGAAGCCGCTGCCGTCATATTCGATGATAAGCTTCCAGCGCGGCATCAGCCCAGCCGCCGGCCGGGCGCGAGATCGGGGAAGCCCCGGGCCAGATCGTCGATGGTCATCGGCTTGCGGCCGGCGCGCTGGGCGCGGATCAGGGTCAGCGCCCGGCCATCGCCGCAGGCGACCGTGCGGCCGTCATCCAGAAGTGTGCCCGGCGGCGTGCCGGCCGGGGCGGGCTGGGCGGCAGGGCGGGCTTCCACCAGCCGGAGGGTTTCGTCACCCAGCGTGAAGCTGGCGCCGGGCCAGGGGGTGAAGGCACGCACCAGCCGGTCGATCGCGGCGGCATCGGCGGTCCAGTCGATCCGGCCTTCAGCCTTTTCCAGCTTGCGGGCATAGGTGACGCCGTCTTCCGGCTGCGGCACCGCCACGGCGGTGCCATCCAGCACCGCCGGCAGTGTCCGGGCCAGCAACGCCGCGCCATCGGCGGCCAACTGGTCGTGAAGCTGCTGGGCGGTGGTCTGCGGCCCGATCGGCACCCGGCAGGTGGCGAGCATCGCGCCGGTATCCAGCCCCGCCTCCATCGCCATGATCGTGACCCCGGTTTCGGTGTCGCCGGCCAGCAATGCCCGGTGGATGGGGGCGGCGCCGCGCCAGCGCGGCAACAGCGAGGCATGAACGTTGACGCAGCCCCGCACCGGCGCGTCCAGCACCGCCTGCGGCAGGATAAGCCCATAGGCCGCCACCACCGCGACATCGGCATCAAGGGCCGCAAACGCAGCCTGATCGGCCGGATCGCGCAGTTTCACCGGGGTGCGCACCGGAATGCCCAGCGCCTCGGCGCGGGCGGCAACCGGGGTGGGTTGCAGCTTCTGGCCACGACCAGCCGGCCGGGCAGGCTGAGTATAGACGCAGATCACGTCATGCCCGGCGGCCACCAGCGCATCGAGCGAGGGCACCGCGAAATCGGGCGTGCCCATGAACACGACACGCGCCCGTCGGGCATCGGAGGCGGGGCGGTCGGTGGTCATGGGGGCGGGTGCTTTCGGTACGACGGCAGCGGTGGAGTGGTATGGCCGGTATGTCTGGTATGCCCAATAGAGGCCTGCCGGGTCATACCGGCAGGGCCATGCCGGAAGAGTCATACCGGCAGGGCCAGGATCAGTATGCGGCCGCGGCGATCGGCTTGTCGGTGGCGGTGCGGCGGGCCTTCACCAGCTTGCGCAGGATCATGTTGCGCTTCAGCGACGAGATATGGTCGAGGAACAGGATGCCGTCGAGATGGTCGATCTCGTGCTGCATGCAGACCGCCAGCAGACCGTCATCCTCGATCTCCTGGGTGTTGCCGTCGCGGTCGAGGAAGCGGACCCGCGCGGCGGCGGGCCTGGCGACGTCGGCATAATGGGTCGGCACCGACAGGCAGCCTTCCTCATAGGTCTTGTCCTCGTCGGACACCCAGATGATTTCCGGATTGGCCATGAAGATCGGCGTGGGCTCCTTGCCCTCGCGCCCCCAGCAGACATCGATGACGATGACCCGGGTCAGCGCACCGACCTGGGGGGCGGCAAGCCCGATGCCTTCGGCGGCATACATCGTCTCTAGCATGTCGTCCATCAGCCGGCGCACGTCGTCGTCGACGCGCGCGACCGGGGTCGCGGTCTTGGTCAGGCGCGGATCGGGTGCTGTCAGGATGGGCAGGATGGCCATGGACGTGACGACTCCAATTCTGTTCAAGGGTTAGGTATTACGGCGGGGGCGCCGGGTCAAGACGGCCCGGCGCCCTGCAGCCCTGCGGGCGTCACGCGACTGTTGCATCAGCCCTGCGGGCGTCACGCGATTGTTGCATTTGGCGCCGCCCTGGCCATTGATGGGCGCCCACCGCGACCCGCGCACCGTATAAGACGATGGTCCCCCTGCCCGGAGCTCCGCCCATGCCTGATTTCGCCGCCATCGATCCCGCCCTGCTGATCATCGCCGGCCTGTTGTTGATCGTGCTGCTGGGCGCCGGCATGGCGGCGCTGGCGGCGGCGCGCCGCGCCCGAGCCGCCGAGGATGCGGCGCTGGACCAGTCCGACGTGCTGGAACGGCTGGCGGCGGATCTGGCACGGTCGAGCGCCGTGCAGGCCGGCCGGATGGATCAGGTCTCGGCCGCGCTGTCGGCCCAGCAGGCGCAGGTGGACGCCAGACTTCAGATCCAGGAACGGATGATCGCGGAAGCGGTGGATGCGCGGCTGGTGGGGCTGGCGGCGCGGCTGGATCATCGCTTCGACATCGAGGGCCAGCGCGCGGCGCAATCGGCATCGGAGGTGCGCGCCCGGCTGGCGGTGATCGATCAGGCGCAGCGGCTGATTTCGGACCTGGGCGAAAAGGTGGTCGGTTTTCAGGACATCCTGTCGAACAAGCAGGCGCGCGGCGCCTTCGGCGAGGTGCAACTGAACGACCTGGTGTCGCAGATGCTGCCGCCCGGCGCCTATCGGATGCAGGCGACCCTGTCGAACGGCCGGCGCGCCGACTGCCTGATCAACCTGCCCAACCCGCCGGGGCCGATCGTGGTCGATGCCAAATTCCCGCTGGAGAGCTTTCACCTGCTGCGTCAGGCGAAGACCGATGCCGAGCGCAACGAGGCGGCGCGCGCCTTCCGCACGGCGGTGCAGGCCCATATCAAGGCGATTTCAGAGCGCTATCTGATCCCCGGCGAGACGGCGGACGGTGCATTGATGTTCCTGCCCTCGGAAGCGGTTTATGCCGAACTGCACGGCAATTTTCAGGACGTGGTCGACAAGGGGTTCCGGGCGCGGGTGTGGATCGTGTCGCCGACCACGCTGATGGCGACGCTGACCACGGTGCGGGCGATCCTGAAGGACACCCGGGTGCGCGAACAGGCATCGTTGATCCGCGCCGAGGTGACGGCGCTGCTGGAGGATCTGGGCCGGCTGGACGACCGGACGTCGAAGCTGGTGCGCCATTTCGAACAGGCGACCGAAGACCTGCGGGCCTTGAGGATCTCGGCCGACCGCGCCACCCGCCGTGGCGAGCGCATCGAGGCGCTGCAACTGGGCGATGGCGCCGGCGAGGCAGACGGCAACGCGGCCGGTTGACCCGGCAGACGCCCGTCTTGCCGGATCAGCGGCCGGCGCCGGCCTCCGCCAGCCATTCCAGCGCATCGACGGCGGCGCCGGTGCCGTCTTCGGCGGCCATGCGCCGGCCGATGCGGCCGGCGGTGTCGGTGAGGGAGCGGTGACGCAGGGCCTGACGGATCACGTGCCCCAGGCGCTCGCCGGCGCGGGCACCGCCGCCATCGGCGGCCAATGCCCGCAAGCCCGGCCCGCGCAACCCATAGCCCAGGGCGCGGGCCTGTTCCGCCCAGAACGGTTGATCGGCGCCCCAGGGGCAGATCACCGCCGCGCGGCCGGCGAGAAGGCCGGCGGCCAATGTGCCGACGCCACCATGATGAACCACCAGATCGACATGCGGGAAGATCCGGGCATGAGGCGCGCGATCCAGCACCAGCACCCGGTCGCCGGCCGTGGCATCCAGCGTGGCGCCGTCGATGCCGCCCCAGCCGGTGGTGACCAGGGCCGCGACATCGGCGCGATCGAGGGCACGGGCGATGCTGCGCGCGACTGCGGCACCATCGACCCCGGCCATGCTGCCGAACCCGATATGGACCAGCGGCCGGCGGCGCGCGGCGGCACGGCTGGCGAAGGCCGCCGCCGGCGCGGGCAGGCCACCGGCACGGGTTTCATCGGCCGGCGCCTGCCAGATGCCGGTGGTGACGACATCGGGCCCCCAGTCATGGACCGGCGGCAGCAGGGCGGTGGAGAACGCATTCAGGACCAGGGACGCCGGCGGCGGCGGCGCCAATCGCCGGGGCGCCAGGCCGAGCGCCGCCTTGCGCCAGCGATCGGTGCGCCGGTCGAGTGGCCGGGTGAGCAGATCGGTCAGGCGATAGCTGAGCCGGTTGCCGATCCGGCCCAGACTGCGTGAAAACAGCGCGGCATTGGGAAAGGCGGCCGTGGGCGCGATGCAGGGCAGCAGCGCCAGCCGCACCCAGGGCACGCCCCCAAGCACCTGCGCCAGATCGGCGGCGCCGGTGAATTTGGGATGGGCCAGAATGATGTCCGGCCGGCTCTCGACCGACCGCGCGGTGGCATCGAGCAGCCGGTCGATCACCTTCGACAGGCTGCCCGCCGCCATCAACCGGTCGTGCAGCGCCGGCAGGCCGGCGGCCTGGGCCTGACCGCTGCGGGCCAGCGCCCTGAAATCGACATCCACCGCGACATGGCTGGCGCCGGTGGCCACGACATCGGCGGCATCGGTGGCCGGCGCCACCATGGTGACGGCATGACCGCGCCCCACCGCGCGCGCCGCCAGATGCAGCACCGGCCGGACATCGCCTTCGGTGCCGGCGGTCATCAGCAGCAGACGCGCCATCGGTGGCCCTCTCGATCGCGTTCGGACATGGCTGGCATGGGCGGGCAGGGTGTCGGGCGGCTCAGACCGGGCCGTTCAGACCGGGCGGCGCGCCTTCAGCGCCGCCTGAATGGTGCCGTCATCCATGTAATCGAGCGCACCGCCCACCGGCATGCCATGGGCCAGGCGGGTGATGCCGGTATCGGGGGCGGTTTCGGCCAGCCGGTCGGCGATGTAATGGGCGGTGGTCTGGCCGTCGACGGTGGCGGGCAGGGCCATCACCACCTCGGTGATGCCGCCATCGGCGATGCGGGCGGCCAGACGCGGGATGCCAAGCTCGTCGGGCCCGACGCCGTCGAGCGCCGACAGGGTGCCGCCCAGCACGTGATAGCGGCCGCGAAACGCGCCGGCACGCTCCATCGCCCACAGATCCGCGACCTGTTCGACCACGCACAGCACCGAGGGATCGCGGCGCTCGTCGGCGCAGACCCCGCAGGGGTCGCGGGCATCGAGATTGCCGCAGATCGAACAGCGCCGGACCTCGGCCGCCGCCCGGGCCATGGCGTCGGCGAGCGGCAGCAGCAGGGTTTCACGCCGCTTCAGCAGATCGAGCGCCGCCCGCCGTGCCGATCGTGGACCCAGCCCCGGCAGCTTGCCGAGCAGGGTCACGAGCTTGTCGATTTCAGGTGCGGCCATGGGGCGGGCTTCCGGCAGAAGACAAAACGGGGCGCCCGACTATAGGACAGACGGGCGCCCCGATCCTAGTGGTCTGGCCGGAGGTTCACATGTCGCGCGGGCTCAACCCTCGCGGGCGGCCTCGAACAGGAACCAGGCGCGCTGCTCGGCCATGTCGGTCCAGTCGTCGAGCACGCCGGAGGTGGCGTTATCCTTGGCGGCCTCGGCCACCTCCTTGGCGTCGCGCAGCAGCTTCACCAGGGCCAGATTGTCTTCGCGCAGTTCGGCCAGCATGTCGCGGGCGCCGACCATCTCGGCGTCATTGTCCTTGATGGTCTGAAGCTTCGAGACATGGCCGATCGAGCGCAGCGTGGTCTGGCCGATCTTGCGCACGCGTTCGGCGATCTGATCGGTGGTGCCCAGGATCTGGGTCGCCTGCTCGTCGAGCAGCAGGTGGTAATCGCGGAAATGCGGGCCCGAGACGTGCCAGTGGAAGTTCTTGGTTTTCATGTACAGCGCGAAGCTGTCGGCCAGCACGACATTGAGCGCATCGGCGACGCCGCGGGTGTTGCGGCCGGCAAGATCGGTGGGGGTGGCAAGGTCTGCGGCAGGGGTCTTCTTGGCCATGGGAGGCTCCGGTAACGGGAGTGGAGGGCTGGATAGGGGGCGGGCGGCCGGACGGCGCCACCCCCTGATATGTCGGGCGTCGCCGATGACGCGCAACCCTTCCGGACGCGTCAATATCACATGTCGTAACTAACGTATTGCGAGAATGTTGTGGGTTGCTATCCTGCACCGATTGCGGTCATGCTCCACCCCATCCGGATGCGCACAGCCCCCATGGCTTCCACGATATCGTCTTCGGCCCGACCGGTCCGGTCGGCCTTGCGCCGCAGTTGGCCGGTCTGCCTCGCGGTCAGCCCGGTGGGGCTGCTGTTCGGCATCCTGGCCGCCGCCCAGGGCTGGGCGGTGCTGGAGGTTCTGGGCATCGCCATGATCGGCTTCACCGGCAGCGGCCAGTTCGTCTGGCTGCGGCTTGCGGCCGAAGGCGGGCCGGCGCTGGCGGGTTTTGCCGTGATCCTGCTGATCAATCTGCGCTATGTGCCGATGATCCTGACCATCTCGGCGCCGTTCCGGGGCACCGGGCCGCTGAAGGGCGTGGCCGCGCATATGGTGAGCGACGAATCCTATGCGGTGGAGGCGCCGGGCGATGACCGCAGGGCGCGCTGGACGGTGCGCGGCGCCCTGTTCGTGACCTGGACCACCACCAATCTGGCCGGCGCGCTGATCATGCCGCTGATCGCCGGCACCGAGGCCGCCGCGGTTCTGGGCCTGCTCGCCTTCTTTCCCGCCAGCCTGCTGCTGTTCACATTGTCGGTTCTGCGGCTGGAGGCGGCATCGCGCGACCTCAGTGGCCGGCCGGTGCCACGCATGGTGCTGGCGATCGCCGCCGCCGCCGGCCTGGCCCTGATGCTGTATCTGGTGCTGGGACCGCAATGGTTCTGGCTGCCGGGCATTCTGGTCTGCGCGGTGGTGGTCGATCGGTTCGGGTTCGGTGATGCCGCGGCCGATGCACGGGTGGTTGCGCGATGACGATGGCGGCAGGGTTCGATCCGGTCGCGATGCTGGGTGTGCCGCTGACCGGCATTCTGCTGCTGGGGCTGGTCTCGGTGCTGGTGCGGGTGCTGCCGGCCTATCTGCCGCTGCCGACCTCGCCCGCGACCCGGCGCCGGATCGAGGTGGTGCTGCCGGTGGCGGTGTTCATCAATCTGGCGATCTATTGCGCCGCCGGTGAAATCGGCACCGCGACCCGGCCGGCGCTGGCCGGCTTCGCCACCCTGGCGCTGCTGTTTCCCTGGCGCCGGCGCCTGCCCTTCATCCTGCTGGTGCTGATCCCGAGCGGGGTTTATGTCGCGGTGTTGAAGCTGTCGGGCAGTTGATAGCTGGGGCCGGCCGGTCGTCGCCAGTCAGCGCAGCACCAGTCGGTCAGCGCAACACAGGATGGATGCTGTGCGCCTCGGTGGCGTCGGGCACTTCCCAGCGGCTGATCATGCGGTCGATGACCGCATCGGGCACGCGGCCGGCGCGGGCACGGTTCTGGCGGAGCAGGGTTGCCGGCGCGCTCTCGACATAGACGATCCGCACGCGGGCACCATAGGATCGGAACAGGGAAATCCACTGGCTGCGGCTTCGGGTGCCGATATTGGTGCCGCTCCAGGCGAAATCGGTGCCGGCGCGCAGATGGGCCCTGGCGCGGGCCTTGGCTTCCTGCACCACCCGGCCCTCGGCCTCGCCATGGCTGACGCCGAAATCGCGCCGGATCTCGTCGAGCCCCACCACCGGCAGGCCGGGATGATGGCGGGCCAGCCAACTGGTCTTGCCGGCGCCCGGCAGGCCCGACAGCAGATGCACGGTCAGGCGGGTGTCGTCGTGCTGCGGATGGTCGGGGGCGATGCCGGCGGTGTCGTGTTCGAAGAACCGGATGCGGGTGTGGTCGGACGGGAAGACGAACGGCCGGGCCAGAACGCCCTCATCGTCGCAGAGCGTGCGGAACAGCGCGATGTTGCCGAGCAGCCGGCCGGGATCGGCACAGATCCGGCCGCGGGCATCGGCTTCGGCCAGCAGCGCCAGAAGGTCGTTGCGGCCGGTGAGGCTGATGGCGATGGCGCGTCGGCGGGCCTCGACCGGGTTCTTCTCGATCAGGAACAGCGGGATCTGATGCCAGGCGATCAGCGCGCAGACCCGTTCGCGCAGCGCGAAATCCATGCCCATCCGCCACAGGATGGCGCGGGCCATGATCGCGCCCTTGCGGGAATGGCCGGGCTGCGACACCCGGCCATCGGCATTCACCCGCGTGGTGGCGGGCTTGGCGACGTCATGCAGCAGGGCGGCCGCGAACACGCAGGCGCGGTCTTCCGCCGGCAGGGCCTGATAGCCGTCGAGGGCAAGCAGCGCCTCCATGACCATGCGCGTGTGCACCAGCACATCGCCTTCGGCATGATGAACGGGATCATGCGGGCAATCGGCCAGAGCCTGAAGCCAGGGAAAATCGGCGAGCATGCCCTGCCAGTCGAGCGCGGTATCGCCCGGCGCGGGTATGTAGTCTGACAGGGCGGTCACGGGTGGATCTCCGGATGGACAGCCTTACAGAATATCCCGGCAGCCACGCCCTGACCAGCCCCACCCTGCGACCCTCAACCCGGCACGGGGCCGCACACCTCCAGCAGCAGGCCGTCGGGATCGCGCAGGAAGGCGACAAGCTGGCCCCAGGGCTGGCGGGCGGGGGCGGTCAGCAGATCGGCGCCGGCGGCGATCGCGCGGTCGACGGTGACCGCCACCGCCTCGTCGGCGACCACGAAGGCAAGCTCGGTGCCGACCGGCGGCGCTGAACCGGCGTTGCCGGGATCGACACCCAGGTTCCGGATCAGCTCGGGGGTGGCGAAGGCGAGCACGGTGGCGCCGGTCTCCATCTCGATATAGCTGCCGCTGTCGTGGACGAGGCGGGTGGTCAGATCGAAGGCGGTTTCATAGAACCGGCGGCTGCGCTCGACATCGGCGACATGGCGGATGACATAGCCGAGATGCACGGGGCCGGCGGGATCGGCAGGGGTGGCGGGCATGGGATGTCCTCTCAATCCTTTGGGGGTGAGCGGTCAGCATGCCTGATGCGGGCCGGCGCGGTCTTGAAGCTTTCGGACAGCCAGGACGATGCCCTGTTCGGCCAGCAGCCGCGCCGGCGGCAGACCGGTCAGACTGCGGCAGTCGCGGGTCATATGCGGCTGGTCGGCATAGCCGGCGGCGGCGGCGAGGTCGGCCAGCCCGGCGACGCGAGCCAGCCCGAGGATATCGGCGGCATGGGCATCGCGGGCCAGGGACAGCATCCGCTGAAGCCGGAAGACCCGCGCCAGATGCCGGGGGGTGAGGCCGGTGGCCCGCAGCACCGCGCGGTCGAAGCGCCGCTGGCCGTAACCAGTTTCGGCGGCGAGCTGGCCGATCGACAGGGGCGCGTCGCTGGTGGCCAGATGGTCGAGGGCGGCGCCGATGGCGGCTGGCGCCACGAACCGGCGGCGATCCTCGATCGCGCGGCCAAGCGCCCGCATCAGCCGGTCGAGGCGGGCCGGGTCGGCCGGCGCATCGGCGAGATGGCGGGCGGCGTCGTGCACGCCGCCGGCAAGCAGCAGGGCCGCCGGATGGCTGGTGCCGACCAGTTCGGCCGGCGGCGCATCGATCAGCGCCGCCATCCGGCCGGGCCGGAAGCGCAGCCCGATATGGCGGCGGCCGGGCTGGTGCGCGACCATCCGGGCGGTATCGTCGGTGCCGGCGATCAGGATGACGGGGTCAAGCCCGCCGCCATGGGCGACGATCAGGTCCATGCAGCCATCCGGCAATACCCGGAAGGGCGCTGTCCCGGCCGGTGTCGGGCCCGGTGATGGCGCGGCCATGCGGGCGTGCCACACGGCCTGAACCATGCCGGCAAGGGCCGGCGGCGGTGCGTGCTCGCGATAGAGCCCGGCACCGGTGCCGGTGGCCGCTATTCCGTCCGCCATGGCGGTTCCGTCGGGTCTCAGAACGGCAGATTGCCCATGCCGGGGATGCTCAGGCCGCCGGTCATCTTCTGCATCTCGTCGTTCACGAAGACCTCGACCTTCTTCTTCGCGTCGTTGACGGCGGCGACGATCAGGTCTTCAAGCATCTCGACCTCTTCGGCGTCGACCAGCTTGGGATCGATCTTGAGGCTGCGCAATTCAGACTTGCCGGTCATCACCGCGGTGACCATGCCGCCGCCGGACTGGCCGGAAATCTCCACCTGACCAAGCTGCTCCTGCATCTCGGCCATCTTCGACTGCATCTTCTGGGCCTGCTTCATCAACTGGCCGATATTGCGCATCGCACGGGGCTCCTGGAATGGGGGCATGGTGGTTGGAGTGTATATAAGGCGGGGGATGGGGGTGGCGCCAGTCCCGCGCCATCCATTCGCCGCGCGCCGGGCGTAAAACGGCGGGGCGTGGCTTAGAAATCGCCGAATCGGGCATCGTAATCTGCTCCGGCGCTGTCCTCGTCGCCGGCGCCATAGGCGTCTTCGTCGATGCCGTCGCCAAAGATCTCGGCGTCCAGACGGTCGATGGCGGTGCCGCCGGCCGGGGCATCGGTGGTGGCGGTGGCGAAGATCGGCGTCACCTCTTCCAGCGTCGCACCCGGGAAGGCGCTGAACACCGCCGACACCATCGGATGCCGGCGGGCCAGCGCCATCATCCGGCGGCGGCGCATCTCGTCATACTGCACCAGCGTGGGGGTGGCGCGGGCGGCGGCGACCAGGGCCGGGTCGCCCAGCACCGCGGCATTGCGCACCGTCCAGGGCGCATCGTCGATCCGCCCCAGAACATCCTGCAACTTCTGGGCGAGCCCGCTATCGGCGCCGGGCTCGAAGGCCAGCACCAGCCGGCGTTCGGCGGCGGTGACGCTGATCTCGGCGATATGGGCCATGCCGCGCAATTCCGGCACGATCCGGATCTCGCGATGCCGGCGCAGCAGATCGATGATCTCGCGCCAGCGGTCGAGCCGGTCGCGCACCACATCATCCAGCAGGGGGGCGGTATCCGCCTCGGGCGCTGCCGTGGCTCCGGGCGCCGGCTGCGGTTCCGCCGTCGGGGTAGTCGGTTCCACCTTTGGGGCAGGCTTCGGCGCTGGTGCGGGTGTCGACGCGGCAGGGGCCGGCGGCGCCGGTGGACGCGCCGGTTGCGTTGCTGCCGGATGAGTGACGGCCGGCAGAGGGGTGGGCGTCAGAGGGGCGGGCGGCCGGGGGGCGGCAGAGAGGGGGGCGGCAGAGAGGGGGGCGGCAGCGGGGGTCGGCGGCACGGCCGCGGGCGGGGTGGTCGGGCGCCGGTCTGGCGCCGCCGGGGTCGGCGCATGCGCCCCGGCGGCCGGGCTAGGGCGGGGCGGTGGCCCGCCCTCGGCCTTCATCCGGTCCAGCATCCGGGCAAGCTCGGCCGGGTCGGGCAGGTCGGCGGCATGGGCCAGGCGGATGACCACCATCTCGGCGGCCGCCTGCGGCACCGGCGCCATGCGGACCTCGCTCAACCCCTTCATCAGCATCTGCCAGGCGCGGCCCAGATGGGCCATGCCGATCCGGCCGGCGATGCGGGTGGCGGCGCCGCGTTCCGATGCGGTCAGCACCGGCCCACGGCCATCGGCGCCGGCCAGCTTCACCCGGGTCATCAGATGGACCAGGGCCAGCATGTCTTCGACGATCACCGCCGGATCGGCGCCGGCGCGGGCCTGATCCTCCATGATGTCGAGTGCCGCCGCGATGTCGCCGCCAAGGGTGCGGTCGAGCAGATCGATCACCACCGCCCGGTCGGCCAGCCCCAGCATGTCGCGGACCTGGATCTCGGTGACGGCGCCGGCGCCATGGGCGATCGCCTGATCGAGCAGCGACAGCCCGTCACGAACCGAGCCGTCGGCCGCGCGCGCGATCAGCGCCAGAGCGGCCTCGTCGATCTCGGCGCCCTCGATGCCGGCGATGCGGGCGAAATGGGCGGTCAGCACCTCGGGTTCGACCCGCTTCAGGTCGAAACGCTGGCAGCGCGACAGCACGGTGACCGGCACCTTGCGCAGTTCGGTGGTGGCGAAGATGAATTTCACATGCGGCGGCGGTTCCTCAAGCGTCTTCAACAGCGCGTTGAACGCGCTGGTCGACAGCATGTGAACCTCGTCGATGATATAGATCTTGAACCGCGCACCGACCGGGCGATAGCGCACGCCTTCGATGATCTCGCGGATGTCGTTGACGCCGGTGCGGCTGGCGGCGTCCATCTCCAGCACGTCGACATGGCGGTCTTCGACGATCAGCCGGCAGGTCTCGCACACGCCGCAGGGTGCGGGCGTGGGGCCGCCGGTGCCGTCGGGCCCGGTGCAGTTCAGCGCGCGCGCGATGATCCGCGCGGTCGAGGTCTTGCCGACACCGCGGACACCGGTGAGCAGAAAGGCATGGGCCAGCCGTCCGGTCTCGATCGCATTGGTCAGGGTGCGGACCAGGGCGTCCTGGCCGATCAGTTCGGCGAAGGTGCGGGGGCGGTATTTGCGGGCGAGCACGCGGTATTCGGCACCGCCTGCCTGTGCGTGGACCGCGCCTGCGTCCGGTGCCGTGGCGCCACCGGCCGCGATGGCGGCTGGGGCTGGCTCTGCGGCACTGTCGGATGCGGTCATGCCGGGTTCCGGTCGCGTCTCTGGCTGGCGGGCCGCCTGGACCCGCGACGAGAATAAGTGAGGTGGAAGACTGGACAGCGACCCGGATCGCGAACTCGTTACGGCTGCTGCCTTCCGGCCCTGACCGGTTTGGCGAGGCTCTCCGCCCGCGCCAGCCTTCCGGGGTGCACTATGGGGATCGTGTCCCGGCTTTGCAAGCCCGCTATGCGGCTGATGCCACGCGGGGACAGTGACGCGCCCCCGTGCTATCGTCCCCGACATTGCCGCCAAGAGCCCCGATAAGACGCTGCGTTCCGAGGTCCAGACCGATGTACGATCCCCATGATCCCGACCGCCCGAATGTTCTGGCGGGCCTGCGCATCGACCGCGCCGGCCGCCATCGCCGCGACGATGCCTGGCTGTCCGCCCGTCAGGCGGCGCCCGAGGCCCGCACCGTGCTGATCTGGCGCGACCAGACCGTGGTGGTGCCGATGGGTGGTGGTGCCGCCGTCGCGCTGCTGGCCGATCTGGCCGGGCTGATGCAGGCGGCGCGCGATCTGCTGGACGACCCGCCGGTCTATCTGGGCGATGTCGATGGCCGGCCGCTGTTCGCGGTGGACATCACCCGGGTCGAGGATCTGGCCGGGCTGCTGGGCGGGCTGACGCCTGACGATCCGGCGATGGACATCGCCGCCGCGGCACCGGTGGATCTGCGGCAGGCGGCATCGACCCTCGACGATCAGCAGGCGGCGCTGGTCGCCTATGGCCGGGCGATGGCGCATTGGCACCGTCGGCACCGGTTCTGCGGCGTGTGCGGCGCACCGACCGAGGCGCGCCAGGGCGGCCATGTCCGCCGCTGCACCTCCGAGACCTGCGGCACCGAGCATTTTCCGCGCACCGACCCGGCGGTGATCATGCTGGCGGTGAAGGACGACTGGTGCGTGCTGGGCCGCCAGCCGCGCTTTCCGGCCGGGATGTATTCCACCCTGGCGGGGTTTCTGGAGCCGGGCGAAAGCCTGGAGGAATGCGTGCGCCGCGAGATGATGGAAGAAGTGGGCTTGAGGATCGGCCGGGTCAGCTATCGCCACAGCCAGCCCTGGCCGTTTCCGGCCTCGCTGATGGTGGGATTCCGCGCCGAGGTGCTGGAAGGCGGGCCGCTGGATATCGACCATCACGAGCTGGAAGACGCGCTATGGGTGCATCGCGATGAGCTGCGCGACCCGGAATTGTCGCCGGTGACCCTGCCGCACCGGATCTCGATCGCCCGTCGCCTGATCGACGAATGGATGGCGGAGCGCTGACCGATGCGGGTTCTGCTGGTCGAGGATGACGACCGTCTGGCCGAGGCCGTGACATTGGGGCTGACGCAGGCGGGGTTCGCCCTCGATCGGGTCGAGGATGGCGAGGGCGCCGAGGCGGCGCTGGCGGTGAGCCGGTTCGATGCGGTGGTGCTGGATCTGGGGCTGCCCGATATCGACGGGCTGGACCTTGTGCGCCGCTGGCGCGACCGCGGCCTGACCGTGGCGGTACTGATCCTGACCGCGCGTGACGGCATCCGCGACCGGGTGGCGGGGCTGGACCGGGGCGCCGACGACTATCTGCCCAAACCCTTCGCCATGCCGGAACTGGCGGCGCGGTTG
This sequence comes from Tistrella arctica, assembly GCF_039630945.1. Lineage (NCBI taxonomy): Bacteria > Pseudomonadati > Pseudomonadota > Alphaproteobacteria > Geminicoccales > Geminicoccaceae > Tistrella > Tistrella arctica. The sequence continues at coordinate 44,528 of NZ_JBBKTV010000017.1, read as the reverse complement.
CGGGCGCTGATGCGACGCCCCGGCGGCACGCTGGGCGTGGACATCACCTGCGGCGATCTGTCGTTCGACACCATCGGCCGCGAGACCCGGGTGAACGGCCGTGTGGTGTCGCTGGGCCGGCGCGAGACCGGGCTGCTGGAAGTGCTGTTGCGCCGCCAGGGCCGGGTGGTGCCCAAGGATGCCGCCGAAGAGGCGGTGTATGGTTTCGACGACGCCGCCAGCGCCAACACCCTGGAGGTGCTGGTGCATCGGCTGCGCAAGCGGCTGGATGCGGCCGGATCGTCGGTGCGCATCCACACCCTGCGCGGCCTGGGCTATCTGCTGGATGGCGGGGATGGCGATGGCGGGGTTGGCGATGGCGGGGGAGGGCATGGCTGACCGGGCGACCCCGGGCGGCTGGTCGCTGGCCCGCCGGGTGGCGTTGCGCGCGGTGCTGGCGGCGGTGCTGGTGCTGGGCGCGATCCTGACGGTGCTGGTGCTGGAGCTTCAGGATGTGCGCGACGATCTGGACGATCAGTCGCTGCAGGCGCAGGCCCGGCAGATCATGCGTTTTCTGGACATGACGGGGGTTGTGACGGGCCGGCCGGTGTTCGCGCCGCCGCCGGCGGTGGCGGCGCTCTATGGCGACCCGGCCGGCAATCAGGCCTTCGCGCTGGTCGATGGCACCGGCCGGCTGGTGCTGGGGTCGGCCGGCATCGACGGGCCGCTGGCCGATCTCGGCGACATGCCGGCGGCCACCGCGCCGGGTGATCCGCCCGGATTGCCGGATCTGGGCATCCCGTTTCGAACCATCACCGATGGCGGCCGCAGCCTGACCGGCGCCAGCTTTGCCGTGATGCTGGGCGACCGGGCGATGATGCTGCAGGTGGGCCAGGGCCCCGATCACCCCGATGTGCTGGCCGACAGCCTGATCGAAGAGTTTCTGGAAACCGCCGCCTGGTGGGTGGTGGGGGCGTTCACGGTGCTGATCGCGGTGACCTTGTGGACGATCCGCGACGGGCTGGCGCCGCTGCGGCGGCTGTCGGCGCGCGCCGCCCGGATCGGCCCCGCGACCAGCGGCGTGCGGCTGGCCGACGGGTTGAAGCCGGCCGATCTGCCGCGCGAGGTGGCGCCGCTGGTGGAGGCGATCGACCGGGCGCTGGACCGGCTGGATGGGGCGCTCGACCATCAGCGCAGCTTCATCGCCGATGCCGCCCATGAACTGCGCACGCCCATCGCCGCGCTGCGGGCGCGGGTGGAGGCGACGCTGCCGGCCGATCAGGCGCGGTTGCTGGCCCCGGATTTCGACCGGCTGGCCCGGTTGGCCGGCCAGCTTCTGCGGCTGGCCGAGGTCGACACCCTGGCGATTGGGGCCGATGAGCGGGCGGATCTGGCGGCGATCGGCCGCGACGTGCTGGCCGATCTGGCGCCGCTGGCGGTGCAGCGCGGCCGCAGCCTGGCGCTGGATGGCGCCGCACGGCCGGTGACGGTGCGCGGTCGCGCCGAGCCATTGGCGCGGCTGCTGCGCAATCTGGTGGAAAACGGCCTGGCTCATTGTCCGGCCGGCGGCACGGTGACGGTGCGGGTGCAGGCGCCCGCCCACGGCGCCGGGGCGGAACTGCTGGTCGAGGATGACGGGCCGGGCATCCCGCAGGACCGCCGCGACCGGATCTTCGAACGCTTCTGGCGGGCGGATCGCCGGCGCGGCGACGGTGCCGGGCTCGGCCTGGCGATCGTGCAGCGGATCGCCGACGCTCATGGTGCCGGGGTGTCGGTGGGGGACGGTCCGGCCGGTGGCGCCTGCTTCCGGCTGCGGTTTCCGCCGGTCGACCGCCCGGTATCGACCGGCCGGGCGGATGGGGGGCCTGCGTAAGGCAGGGGTAAGTGCCGGCGCCTAGGGTTGGGACGGTGATGGCGATGCCGCTTCGGCACCGCCGCACCTCCACCCCCTGAAGGCGAGGCCCCTGCCATGCCCCCGAGCCCGCATTCCACGCCGCTGAGCGTGCCTCTGAACGGGGGCCCATTGTTCAGCGTTGTGCTGCCGGTACGCGACGAGGCGGCGGCGATCCTGCCGCTGATCGCCGAAATCCACAGCGCCTTTGCCGATGGCATCGTCGACGTCGCCGGATACGAGATCATCGCGGTTGATGACGGCAGCACCGACGGGTCGCCCCGGCTGCTGAGCGCCGCGGCATCGGTGGATCGGCGGCTGGTCGTGCGCAGCCACGATCGCGGGCGCGGCCAGAGCGCCGCGATGGTGACCGGTGCCCGTATGGCGCGCGGGCTGGTGATCGCCACCCTGGATGCCGACGGTCAGAACGATCCGGCCGATCTGGCGCGTCTGATCCGGCGCTGGCTGGCGGAGGTCGGCGAGACCGGCCGCGGCGTGATGGTGGCCGGCCATCGGGTGGGCCGGGCCGACGGGCCATGGCGCAAACTGGTGTCGCTGGTCGCCAATGGCATCCGCAGCCGGGCACTGTCGGACGGCACACCCGACAGTGGCTGCGGCCTGCGGGTGATCGCCCGCGCCGACCTGTTGTCGCTGCCGCTGTTCGACCATGCCCACCGGTTTCTGCCCAGCCTGATGACCGCCGCCGGCGGCCGGGTGGTCTCGATGACCGTGACCGATCGCCGGCGCCGGGGCGGACGATCAAAATATCGCACCATCACCCGCGCGGTTCAGGGCGTGATCGACCTGGCCGGTGTCGCATGGTTGCAGGCGCGGCTGCGGCCGATCGACCCGATCGGTGCGGCGGTGGTCGCCGCCGAGGGCGCGCGGCCCGATCTGGTGCCGGTGCTGGTGCCGTTGATCGATGTCGCGCGCGCGGCCTCGCGCAAGGGTGAGGCGGTGGCATGAGCCTGATTCTGACCATCATGGATGCCCTGAACCCCGGACCCGGCTGGATGCCCGATCTGTGGGGGATCGATCTGTGGCTTGTGGTGGGCTTTGCCGGCCAGTCGCTGTTTTCGGCCCGGTTCATGGTGCAGTGGCTGGCGAGCGAGCGCCGCCGCCACAGCTATATCCCGGTGGTGTTCTGGTATCTGAGCCTGGGCGGCGGCGCGTTGCTGTTCGTGTATGCCATCAAGCGCGGCGACCCGGTGTTCATTGCCGGCCAGGGCGTGGGGCTGGTGGTGTATCTGCGCAATCTGGTGCTGATCCGGAAAAGCCGGCAGCCCGCCGCCGCCGACCGGAGGATGACGGCGGCATGACGATGGCGGTGGGACGGCCCGGCAGCCGCGGCCATACGGGCGTCGGCCTGAAGGCCGCATGGGGCGATATCGCCCTGGCGGCATCGATGGTGCTGGCGCTGGCGGTGGTGACCATCGCCCTGCGCCCGCCCCTGCCGGTGGATGAAACCCGCTATCTGACCGTGGCCTGGGACATGGCCCGGTCGGGCAGCGTGCTGGTGCCGCATCTGGATGGCAGCGGCTATACCCACAAGCCGCCGCTGCTGTTCTGGGCGATCCGGCTGGTCTGGGCGCTGACCGGGGTGTCCGAGACCGGCGCGCGCGCGGTGCCGTTTCTGTTTCTGGCGGCATTGCTGGCGGCGACCCATGGCCTGGGGCGGCGGCTGTGGCCCGACCGGCCGGGGGTGGCGGGGCTGGCCCTGCCGCTGCTGGTGGCGATGGGGCCGATGACCGTCTTTGCGACCCTGGTGATGTTCGATGTGCCGGTGGCGCTGGGCGTGGTGCTGGCCTTGACCGGCCTCTATGGCGGCGCCACCCGTGGCCGGCGGCGCGACTGGGCGCTGATGGCGGCGGGGCTGGGGCTGGGGCTGCTGGCCAAGGGGCCGGTGGCGGCGGTGTTCGTGCTGCCGGCGCTGCTGGCGGCGCCGGCCTGGGCGCCCGTGGCCGCCGATGCCGGCGGCGCGCGCCGGCCGGCGCGCGGCTGGCGGCGCTTTGCCGCCGGTGGCGCGCTGGCCAGTCTTGGCGGGATTGCCATGCTGCTGGCCTGGGCCCTGCCGGCCGCCATGGCCGGCGGCCCCGATTTCGCGCGGATGCTGCTGTGGGGGCAGACCGCCGGCCGGGTGGTGCAGGCCTTCGACCATGCCCGGCCCTGGTGGTTCTATCTGGCTGTGGCGCCGGCAATGGTGCTGCCGTTCCTGTTCGTGTGGCTGGCGCGCGGGCCGGCGATGCTGGCGGCGCTTCGCCACCCTGCGCGGCCGGACGAGGCCAGCCGGTTCCTTCTGGTGGTGGTGGCCGGCGCGGTTCTGGTGATGAGCCTGGTGAGCGCCAAACAGATCCACTATCTGCTGCCGATGCTGCCCCCTCTGGCGCTGCTGATCGCACGCTTTGCCGCACCTGCGGCCGCTGCCGCCGCCGCCGGCCCTGACGACGCCCGATTGCCGGCGGGCCGGCGGTGGCCGCGCCGGATGACGGCGGCGCTGCGGAGAGCATGGGTGCTGCCGGCGCTGGGTGTGGGGCTGGCCGGGGCGGCGGCGGCGGTGGTGCCGCGGGCGGCCGGGCTGGCTGCCGCCGACGGGATCATGCCGGGGCCGCTGCTGATGGCGCTGGCGCTGATCGCGCTGGCGGTGGGGGCGGCATGGCGGCTGCGTGGGCATCTGCGGCATGCGGCGGCGCTGTGGGTTCTGACCGTGATCGCGATCACCATCTATGGCGGGCTGGGGCCGTTCGCGGCTTTCGACGTGCGGCCGATCGCGCGGGTCGTGGCCGGGCTTGCCGCATCCGGCGGTGTGGTCGGGTTTGCCGCATCCGGCGGTGTGGTCGGGTTTGCCGCATCCGGCGGCGGGCCGGTCGCCTATATCGGCGGCGATCATCACGGGCTGCTGGATTTCCAGGGCCGCCTGCCGGCGCCGGTGGTGCCGCTGCCGGCCGATACCGACATCCTCGCCTGGGCGGCGGCACATCCGGATGCGGTGATTGCCGGCCGGCCCGATGCCGCCGGCGCGCCCGGCTGGGCACCGGTGGCCCAGATGCCCTATCGGACGCGCCGGCTGGCGGTGTGGCGGGCGGCCGATGCTCCGGTGCGGCCGGATGATGCCGCACCACACGCGCCCGCCGAGCCGGAGCGTCGTGGCAGACTGGGTGGTTGATGGCCGCAGATGGCCGAACCGCGCCGGGGATAGCTGCCGATGCCTGACAAGACCACCAGACCCATGACCGTCGCGACAGATGGCCGCTCCCCTGACCCCGCCCCCGACCCCACACCCGACGCCGGCTCCGATCCGGCCAGGCCAGTCTTGTCGCAGGCGCTGGACGCGCGACACACGGTGCTGCTGGCGCGGCTGGCCCGGGCGGCGCATCTGATTCTGCGTCGGGCGGCGGCCAGACAGGCGGCACTGGACATGGCCGGCGATGTGTATGGCTGCACCGCGCTGGTGGGACTGCAAGCGAGGGTGCTGGAGGTGTTGACCGGCGTGGAGCAGGCGCAGCGCGATCTTCAGACGCGGGCCGCACCACTTGATGACGATCCGCTGGCCGTGCTGGGCGACTGGTTGACCCTGCGCCGCGGCTGGATCAGGGCCGGGCCGCCGAAGAGCATCGCCAGCGCGATCGATCTGCCAGGGCTGGTGATCGAACCCGGCTTCGTCCGCACCGGCGGCGATCCCGCTCCGCCGCCCCTGGCCGACCATGTGGACCCGGCGGCATGGCAGGACTGGTGGGACAGCGCGCCCTGGCGGCGATGAAGGGCCGAACCGCCGCACCTGATACCGGGTCTTCAGCCGCGGCCGAACAGATCCATCTGCCCGGCACGCTCGGCGGCGGTGGCGCGGATCGGGGGCGTGAACAGGGCGCTGGTCAGGCGCCAACTGGTGCGGTTGAGGCCGAGCCGCGCACAGGCCAGCCTGAAACGGTCGGCGATCAGCGCCGCCTCGGTCCCGGTGCCGGTCATCCGCCGGCCGAAGCCGCTGTCGTAAAGCGCACCACCCCGGGTGGCGCGGATGCGGGCCAGGACCCGTTCGGCCCGGTCGGGGCGTTCCAGACGCAGCCATTCATCGAACAGCCCGGCGATCTCACGCGGCAGGCGCAGCAGAATCCAGCCGGCACGCGCGGCACCGGCATCGGCCGCCGCGGCCAGGATCGCCTCCAGTTCGTGATCGGTCAGGCCCGGCACCATCGGCGCCGCCATCACGGTAACCGGTATGCCGGCGGCGGCAAGGCCCCGGATGGCGTGGATCCGCCGGGCCGGCGTGGCGGCGCGGGGTTCCATCGCCCGCGCCAGCACCGGATCGAGGGTGGTCACCGACACGGCGACCTGGGCCAGACCCGCCGCCGCCGCCGGCGCCAGCAGATCGATGTCGCGCAGCACCAGGGCCGATTTGGTGATGATGGTGAAGGGATGGCGATGGCGGGTCAGCACCTCGATCACCGCCCGGGTCAGCCGCTCGGTCTTTTCGGCCGGCTGATAGGGATCGGTGTTGCCGCCGATGGTGATCGGCGACGGCTGATAGCCGGGGCGCGCCAGATCGGCCAGCAGCGCATCGGCCAGACCGCGCTTGACCTCGATGATGGTCTCGAAATCGAGCCCCGGCGACAGGCCCAGATAGGCGTGGCTGGGCCGGGCATAGCAATAGATGCAGCCATGCTCGCAGCCCCGATAGGGGTTGATCGAGGCATCGAAGGGAATGTCGGGGCTGTCGTTGCGCGCCAGCGCCCCGCGCGCGACTACGCCGCGCAATTCGGTCGGCCTGCGCGCGACTACGCCGCGCAATTCGGTGGGCCGGCGGGCGGTGGTCTGCGTTGGCGCGTCGCCATCGACCGTGGGGACGTCGTCTGTCGCATCGGCTGCCCCGGACCAGCCGTCATCCACCGCTTCATGGACGAAGCGTTCAAACCGGCCATCGCGGTTGCTGGCGGCGCCGCGCCCGCGATGCGGCGCCAGCCCCATCCGCGCGGCCGCGGCGGCACGGTCGGATGCGGCCTTGCGGGCGCCGGGGCGGGTGGTAACGGGTTTGAACGGGTCCATCGGCAATGCTCCGGAACAAAACAGGAACATACGCAGTGTACCAGAACCCGCCCGCCATGGAAGGGCGATCAGTGCGGATAGGGCCGGATCAGACCTCGTGCTCGCGCAGCCGGGGCATCAGTTCGACGAAGTTGCACGGCCGGTGGCGGTTGTCGAGCTGCGACAGCAGGATCTCGTCCCAGGCGTCGCGGCAGGCGGAATTCGAGCCGGGCACGGCGAAGAAATAGGTGCCGCGGGCCACGCCGGCCAGCGCCCGCGACTGAATGGTCGAGGTGCCGATCTTGGCATAGGACAACCAGCGGAACAGCTCGCCGAAGCCTTCGATCGGCTTCTCGATCACCCGGCGCAGGGCTTCGGGCGTGACATCGCGGCCGGTAACGCCTGTGCCGCCGGTGGAGATGACCACATCGATCGACGGATCATCGGCCCAGGCGGAAAACTGGCGGGCAAGACCAGCCTCGTCGTCGGGCAGGATCAGCCGCGCCGCCAGTTTATGGCCGGCATCGGTGATGCGGGCCGCCAGCAGATCGCCCGAACTGTCGGTTTCCGGCGTGCGGGTGTCGGAGACCGTGAGCAAGGCGATGTTGACGGGCAGGAACGGACGGGTCTGGTCGATGCGTCCGGGCATGGGGGCTCCTCCGCCGGCTTCGGGGCTGATTTTGAACATCACCGAAGCTAGCGCGGCAGGCGGCCACGGTCCAGAGCGGGCATGGTCCAGAGCGGGCATCAAACGGGGGAGGCGATGCCTCAGCGGCCCGAGGCGATCGCCGCGTTGTCGCGGCTGACATTGCCGTCGATGGTCTCGTAAGACGGCCAGTCGCCTTCGGCGAGGGCTGCCAGCGACGGCGAGGTCTGGCCCAGGCGGCTGCGATAGATCCACAGGTTGGTCAGGACCTGTTCCAGGAAGTCGCGGGTTTCAGAGACCGGGATCGTCTCGATGAAGAACAGCGGGTCGGTTTCCTGGTCGATGCCGCGGGCATCCTGCCAGCGACGCAGATTGCCGGGGCCGGCATTATAGGCCGCCAGCACATTGACCAGATTGTTGCCGATATGGCCTTCATCCATCAGCCGGCGCAGATAGGCCTGACCGAGCTGAAGGTTGATGTCGGGGTGGTTGAGCGACAGCCCGCCGCCCAGCCCCAGGCTGCGCGCCACCAGTTGTGCCGTGCCCGGCATCAACTGCATCAGGCCGCGCGCGCCGGCGGGGCTGACCGCCTTCGGATTGAAATTGCTTTCCTTGCGCGCCAGCGCATAGAGCAGCGCCCGATCGACCGAGAAACCGCCACGCGGCCGATAGTCGGGCACGGGGAAGATCGAAGACACATCGGGCATGCCCGAGGCGGCGGCGACCTTGCGCCCGATCACCGTCGCCGCTTCCGGCGCATTAACCCGTTCAGCCAGTTCGATCACGGCCGAGGCTTCGGCGGGACCGGCGGCGGCGGCGATCAGCTCGACCTCGCTGGCGGCGCGGTCGTATTCGCCGATCTCGGCCAGCGCCAGGGCCCGTCGGGCCCCCTCGCTCTGCAGCACGCTGCGGCGCTGATCGGGGGTCACGCCGTCGCCGGCCAGACGGGGCTGCCAGAGATCGCTGGTGGGCGCGCCCAGAAGCGCGCGGGCGATCTGGCCATAGAAGGTGAGCGGCTGACGGGCGGCACGGTCGAGCCAGCCCTGCGCCTCGTCGAAGGCGCCGATCGCCAGATTGGCGCGGGCGGCCCAGAAGGCGCCGGCGGCCTCGTTCCAGGCCGACAGACCAGCGGTGCGGGCAAACAGTTCGAAATGCCGGCGGGCGACTTCAGGCTGATCCAGCTTCCAGGCCGACAGTCCGGCGATCCAGTGGCCATAGGGCGCGATCGCGGCCGAACGGTCGGCGGCGGGGCCGGCCAGATCATAGGCGCGCTGGGTGCGGCCTTCGACCAGATGCAGCATCGCCACCCGGATCCGCGCCTGATCGAGCGCCGGGCGGTCGAACAGCTTCTTCACCTCGCCCGAAGCAAGCAGTTTTTCGGCATCGTCGCCGCGGCCCTTGCGGATCAACGCGGAAATCTGCGCCTCAAGCGCGCGGGCACGTTTGGCGGCGGCACCCTTCAGGCGATCGGCGGCGGAATAGGTATCGAGCCGATCGACGGTGCTGGGCTGACGGGTGGCGGTAACGGTGGTGACAATTTCGTCTTCCGGACGCTCGGGCCGCCGGGGCCGGGCTTCGCTGCCCGGCCGACGCTTCATCGCCAGGGCATAAATGCGTTCGGCATCCGGGTGATCGCCATAGAAGGCCATCCAGTCGCGCAGTTCGTCGTAACTCGCGGTATAGGCGGTCGGATGCATCAGTCGCTGCTCGGTCACATGGCCAAGCAGCACGCGATCCCCCAGCCGGGCGATCAGCTTGTCAGCCTCCGCGAACCGGCCGTCAGATTGCAGTGCAAAAATCCGCGAATAACGATCCGCGTCCTCGGCTGAAAGCACCTGCGGCCAATCGTCGAAAGCTTCGACAAGGCCGAATCCCACCAATCCGAAGTCGGCCTCCTCGGCCGTCTCCAGGCTGATCGGTGCAGTGGTCTCTGCCCGGGCCGGTGCGGTCAACACACCGGGGGCAATGGGACCGCCGAGCAAGAGGGCCAGCGCCATCACTGGGCCCGATACCGCACGCGCGAAGCTACGTACGATATGCGGAAGATGGCGCACGTCGTTGCTGTCCGAAGCCATGATGGAAAGGTTATAGGGGAGGATGTGGTGTCGGAGCAAGCCCTGCGACGCAGCCGCTTGCGTGACACGGCATTGTCACCGGCCGGTTTCTGGTAATTTTTCCAGGCGTTCCGCGATGTGCAGCCAGTCTGTCCAGGCCAGACGTTTCTGCGCGGGCTGGCGCAGCAGATAGGCCGGATGGAAGGTGGCGAAGACCGGCACCGGCTGATCGAGGCCGTCGATCATCAGTTCGGTCGACCGGCCGCGCAGCCGGGTGATGCCCTCGGGCCGGTCGAGCAGGGCCTTTGCCGACACCCCGCCCACCGCCACCACCAGCCTTGGCCGCACCAGGGCGATATGGCGCAGCGCGAAGGGCAGGCAGGCGGCGATTTCGGCGGGCGATGGCGTGCGGTTGCCCGGCGGCCGCCAGGGCAGGACATTGGTGATATAGACTTGGCCCCGATCGCGACCGATCGCCGCCAGCATCCGGTCGAGCAATTGGCCGGAGGCACCGACGAAGGGCAGGCCGCGGCGGTCTTCCTCGGCGCCCGGCGCCTCGCCCACCAGCATCAGATCGGCTTCGGGGTTGCCGTCGGCGAAGACGGTGTGCGAGGCGGTGGCCTTGAGGGCGCAGCCTTCGAACCCGTGGAGGGCGGCTTCGAGTTCGGCCAGGGTCCGGGCTGCGGCCGCATGGGAACGGGCGCTGGCGGCCACCGCCTGCGGGCTCATCGGGTCGACGGCCGCGGGATCGGCGCGCAGCAGGACGGCCGGTCCCGGGGCTGCCGGTCCCTTGCCCGCCTGTCCTCTCTGGCCCGCCGACCCCTTGCCCGCCGACCCCTGGCCCGCCGGCGGCGCGGCCGCCGCTGTCCGGCCGGCGATGTCGGCCGGGGCCTCGGTGCCGCGCGGGCGGTTCGCGATCATGCGATCGCGGGCGGCCTCGGCGGCTGCGTACCAGTTGACGGCCTGGTCGTCCATCGACAGGTCGACACCCCACTCCAGATACCACTGGGCGAGTGCGTGAATGGCGGTTTCAGGGGTGGCTTCGGTCGACATCATGGCCTGGACTGTAGCAATTTAGCGGCTGCGCTGATAGAAAACCTTACTGAATCACGGCGTGCCGCATATATGGAAGCCGGATACAGGGAACCGTACAAGCGAGCCGGGCGTGAGCGTTGGGGGACGCGAACGGCGCCGCGTGTCGAACGAGAACGAGATCACCCGGCCGCGCCTTTGGACGAGGCGGCTTGAGGAGGGGTCATGGAACGGGAAGTCATGGAATTCGACGTGGTCATCGTTGGCGCCGGCCCTGCCGGCCTGTCGGCGGCGATCCGTCTTAAACAGCTCGCCGCCGAACACGACCACGAGGTCTCCGTCTGCGTCATCGAGAAGGGATCCGAGGTCGGCGCGCATATCCTGGCGGGCGCCTGCTTCGAACCGCGCGCGCTGGACGAGCTGATCCCCGACTGGAAGGAGAAGGGCGCGCCCCTGAAGCAGCAGGCGGTGGAAGACCGCTTCCTGATGCTGACGGAGCACAACCATATCCGGCTGCCGACGCCGCCGACCATGAACAATCATGGCAATTACGTCATCAGCCTGGCGAACTTCGTCCGCTGGCTGGGCGAGCAGGCGGAAGCCCACGAGGTCGAGGTCTATCCGGGCTTCGCCGCGGCCGAAGTGCTGTATGACGAGACCGGCGCGGTCAAGGGTGTCGCCACCGGCGATCTTGGCATCGGGCGGGATGGCGAGCAGAAATCGGGCTATACCCCGGGCGTGGAACTGCACGCCAAATACACCCTGTTCGCCGAGGGCGCGCGCGGGTCGCTGACCCGGATGCTGACCGACACATTCGATCTGCGCCGCGACTGCGAGCCGCAGACCTATGGCATCGGCATCAAGGAGCTGTGGGAGATCGATCCGGCGAAGCACAAGGCCGGGCTGATCATCCACACCATCGGCTGGCCGCTGGACACCAAGACCTATGGCGGTTCGTTCCTCTATCATATGGAGGACAATCAGGTCGCGGTGGGCTTCGTGATCGGGCTGGATTACGAGAACCCGCATCTGTCGCCTTTCGACGAGTTCCAGCGGTTCAAGCACCACCCGGCGGTGAAGGATTTCTTCGAGGGTGGCAAGCGCATCGCCTATGGCGCGCGCGCGCTGACCGAAGGCGGGCTTCAGTCGGTGCCGACCCTGGCGTTTCCGGGCGGCGCGCTGATCGGCTGCACCGCGGGCTTCATGAACGTGCCCAAGATCAAGGGCAGCCACACGGCCATGAAGACCGGCATGATGGCGGCGGAAGCGGCCTTCGAGGCGATCCGGGCCGAGCGCGGCCGCGACACGCTCGACGCCTATCCGGCCGCCTATCGGGAAAGCTGGGTGCATGAGGAATTGAGGCGGGTGCGCAACATCCGCCCGTCCTTCCACAAGGGCCTGCTGGCGGGGCTCGCCTATTCGGCGTTCGACACCTATCTGCTGCGCGGCAATGCCCCCTGGACCTTCGGCCATCACGAGGACCACAAATCGCTGAAGCCGGCATCCAAGAGCCGGAAGATCACCTATCCCAAGCCGGACGGGAAGATCAGCTTCGACAAGCTGTCCTCGGTGTTCATGTCGAACACCAACCATGAGGAGGATCAGCCGATCCACCTCAGGCTGAAAGATCCATCGATCCCGGTCAGCTACAACCTGCCGAATTTCGATGCGCCCGAGCAGCGCTACTGCCCGGCCGGTGTCTACGAGATCGTGCAGGAGGACAAGGGGCCGCGCCTGCAGATCAACGCCCAGAACTGCGTGCACTGCAAGACCTGCGACATCAAGGACCCGTCGCAGAACATCGTCTGGACGGTGCCCGAGGGCGCCGGTGGGCCGAATTACCCCAATATGTAATACCGCGACCGGCATGGCCGGTGGGGGATATGGACCAGATCAGGGGCGATGCCGCGGATGCCGTGGCATCGCCTTTGTCGTTCGGGGGATGGACCGCAGCGCCGGCTTCACGCGCCACAGGGATCGGCGGGCAGGCGGATCAGGCAGCCGGAACCCAGTTGGCGCTGTGGATCGAAGCGGCTGCCGATGGCCTGCATGCAGGCATCCACGGCGGCGATCGCCGGCCGCCGTTCGGCATCGACATCATCGGGTGGCAGCATCAGCAGGTCCGATATCGTGCCGTGGAACAGGCAGTAGCATGTTCTGGCCGCCGTGGGCGGTGTCCATCCGGCGGCCAGGCTGCCATCGGTGGCGGCGCGCCGCATCACCTTCTCGATCACCGACATGAAGTGGTTGCGGTCGCTGGCCTGACGGGCGCGCAGCACGCTGAACTCGTCATTGACGTCGGTGCGGGTGAACAGGAGCCGGAAGACCAGCCGCCGGCGTTCGTCGCCGACGATCATGCCGATGGCGTCGCGGCTGGCCTCGTGAAGCAGGTCGAGGGGCGCGCGGTCGGTGATCAGCCCGTTGGCCAGATCCTCGATCACCCGTTCCTGGGGCAGACGAACCCGTTCCAGCATCGCATCGAGCAGATCGGCCTTGTTCTTGAAGTGCCAGTAGATGGCGCCACGGGTGACGCCGGCATTGCGCGCGATGTGTTCCAGGGCACAGCGCGCCACCCCCTCGGCATCGAACACGGACGCCGCGGCGTCCATGATCTGCTGGCGGGTCTTTTCGGCATCTTCCTTGGTGCGTCTGGCCACGGTCGGTCTCGGTTCGTTCAGGTGGGGGGCGATGAGGGTGGGCGGGATCACCAGCCCGCCGGGTCGGTGTATCACGTTGTTAACAAAAAATAACCAATCTGGCGGGGATTGCCGTGACATCCGTCACTTTACATACATTCTTGAACGTATACTTTTTGTGCAGCGCATCCCCGCACCACAAGATGACGCACGAACAGGGCCGCACAGACGGCCGACCCGGGTGAGAAGACACCGCGGTCGCGTGTAGCAGGCATCGACAGAAATTTGAGGAAGAACATGGTCCGGTTTCGTTTCGGGCGGCGCGGTGGACGCGTCGGCCCCGCTGTCGTTCTGTCGACGATCGCCGCCCTGGCTCTTGCCGCCTGTGACGCGGCGGAATCCAACGCCCCCCAGCAGGGCGCTGGTCACGCGCCGCCGCCGCCGCAGGTGACGGTGGCCGAGGTGGCGCCACGCAATCTGCCGCTGAGCTTCGAGTATGCCGGGCGCGTCGCCGGCTCTCGCTCGGTGGAGGTGCGCGCCCGCGTGCCCGGCATCCTGCTGGAGCGGACCTATATGGAGGGCGCCCGCGTCAAGGCGGGCGACCTGCTGTTCCGCATCGACCCCGACACCTATCAGGCGACCCTGGCCCAGGCCGAGGCGAGCGTCGCCGAGGCGCGCGCCAATCTGGACAAGGCCGAGCGCGACTGGTCGCGCGGCTCGAAGCTGTTCAAGCAGAACGCCGTCAGCGCGTCGGAACGCGACCAGTTGCTGTCGGCGCGCGATCTGGCACGCGCGTCGCTCGCCTCGGCGGAAGCCGGGCTGAAGACCGCCACGATCAATCTGGACTATACCGAGGTGCGCGCGCCGATCGACGGTGTGACCAGCATCGAGCAGGTGTCGGAAGGCAGCCTGGTCGGCACCGGATCGACCGACAGCCTGCTGACCACCATCACCCGGCTGGACCCGGTTTATATCAACTTCTCGGTGCCGGATGACGAGCGGATGCGCCAGCGCCGCCTGATCGCGGCCAATGGCGGCGGCGATGCCGCGCGGCTGGATGTGGCGGTGACCCTGGAGGGTGTGGCTGAACCGCTGCGCGGCGCGGTCAACTTCTCAGACAGCACCATCGACCCGGCGACCGGCACCGTGCGGTTGCGCGCGGTGGTCGACAACCCCGACGAGGTGCTGATGCCCGGCCAGTTCGTGCGCATCCAGTTGGAAGGCATGACCCTGGAGAACGCGCTGGCGGTGCCCCAGATGTCGGTGCAGCAGGGCCCGAACGGCACCTTTGTCTATGTCGTCAAGGATAATGGTCAGGCTGAAGCGCGGCCGGTGGTGCTTGGCCCGACCGTCGGCGATGAGTGGGTTGTGGAACAGGGGCTGAACGCCGGCGACGACGTGGTCGTCGAGGGCAGCGTGAAGGTGCGCCCGGGCGCGCCCGTGCAGGTGGCGACCGATCGCAAGCCCGCCCCGGCCGGCGCGGAAGGTGGCGCATGATCTCGCGCTTTTTCATCGACCGCCCGGTCTTCGCGGCGGTGATCTCGATCATCATCGTGCTGGCCGGTTTCATGGCCATGCGCGCGCTGCCGATCGCCCAGTATCCTGAAATCGTGCCGCCGGAAGTGGTCGTGACCGCGACCTATCCCGGCGCCAGCCCGCAGGTGCTGTCGGAATCGGTGGCATCGCCGTTGGAGCAGGAGATCAACGGCGTCGAGAACATGCTCTACATGACCTCGAACAGCTCGGCCTCGGGCAGCCTGTCGCTGACGGTGACCTTCGCGATCGGCACCGATCCGGATCAGGCGACGATCAACATCAACAACCGGGTGCAGGCCGCCGAGGCCCTGCTGCCGGAAGAGGTGCGCCGCCAGGGCGTGCGGGTGGAGAAGCGGTCGAGTTCCATCCTTCAGGTGGTGACCCTGTCGGCCGAGGAAAGCCGGTTCAACCCGATCTATGTCAGCAATTACGCGCTGCTGAACGTGGTCGACGAGTTGAAGCGCGTGTCGGGCGTCGGCGATGCGTCGCTGTTCGGCGCCAAGGACTATTCGATGCGGATCTGGCTGAAGCCGGATGCGCTGGCCCGCTATGACCTGACGCCGACGGATGTTTCCGAGGCGATCCAGGAACAGAACGCCAATTTCGCCGCCGGTCAGTTCGGTCAGGAACCGGTCGCCGCCGACCAGCCCTTCACCTATATCGTCAAGACCCCCGGCCGCCTGCCCGACGCCGAGGCCTTCGGCAATATCATCCTCAGATCGGATGTGAACGGCGCCGCGCTGCGTCTGCGCGATGTGGCGCGCGTGGAACTGGGCGCGCAGGATTACGCCTTCCAGTCGTATTACAACGGCGCGCCATCGGTCGCGATCGGCATCTACCTGCAGCCGGGCGCCAACGCGCTGTCGACCGCCGAGGCGGTGACGGCCCGCATGGATGAGCTGTCGCAGCGCTTCCCCGACGGCATCGAATATGCGGTTCCCTATGACACCACCCTGTTCGTGCAGGTGTCGATCGAGGAGGTGATCAAGACCTTCATCGAGGCGATCGCGCTGGTGATCGTGGTGGTGTTCCTGTTCCTGCAGAGCTTCCGCGCCACGCTGATCCCGCTGATCGCGGTGCCGGTGTCGCTGATCGGCACATTCGCCGGCATGTATCTGCTGGGATTTTCCATCAACCTGCTCACCCTGTTCGGCATGGTGCTGGCGATCGGGATCGTGGTCGACGACGCCATCGTGGTGCTGGAAAACGTTGAACGGGTGATGCGCGAGAAAGGGCTTGGCCCGCGCGAGGCCGCCATCGAGGCGATGGATGAAGTCTCGGGTGCTGTGATCACCATCGTGCTGGTGCTGTGCGCGGTGTTCGTGCCCGTGGGCTTCCTCGGCGGCCTGACCGGCGAGATGTACAAGCAGTTCGCCATCACCATCGCGGTATCGGTGTTCATCTCAGGGATCGTGGCGCTGACCCTGTCGCCGGCCATGTGCGCCCTGCTGCTGAAGCCGGGCGAGCATAAGCCCTGGGCGTTCTTCCGCTGGTTCAACCGCAATTTCGACCGGCTGACCCGTGGCTATGTCGCCGGAGTCGCATTGATCGTCAAGCGGGCGCTGATCGCGGTGCTGGTACTGGTGGCGGTGGGCGTCGCGGCCTGGGGCCTGTTCCAGAAGGTGCCGGGCGGCCTGCTGCCGGCCGAGGATCAGGGCTATGTCATCGCCCAGTCCTATCTGCCGCCCGCGGCTGCCCTGTCGCGGACCAGTGAGAGTGTGCTGGGGCTGACCGACACGTTCATGCACCATCCGGCGATCAAGCAGGTGGTGACGCTGTCGGGCTTCGATCTGCTGTCATCGGCGAACAAGACCAACGCGGGCGCCTATTTCATCATTCTGAAGGACTGGTCGGAACGCACCGATCCATCGATGGATGCGCGCAACCTGCCCGGCGCCCTGATGGGGATCGGCGCATCGGACCGCAATTCGATGACGCTGGCCTTCAACCCGCCCCCGATCATGGGCATCAGCCTGACGGGTGGTTTCGACGCCTATATCCAGAGCCGGACTGGCGGCACGGTGGCGGAACTGGAACAGGCGGTGCAGAAGGTGCTGCAGGCGGCAGGCGAACGCCCGGAGCTGACCGGCCTGTCGACCACCTTCTCGGCCAACGTGCCGCAGTATAACGTCGCGGTCGACCGCGAGAAGGCGAAGGCCCTGGGGGTGCCGATCGCCGATGTCTATACGGCGATGCAGGCGACCTTCGGTTCGCTCTATGTCAACGACTTCACGCTGTTTGGCCGCACCTTCAAGGTCAACATGCAGTCGGAAGGCGATTTTCGTCGCAGCCCGGATGACCTGCGCCATGTGTTCGTGCGCTCCGACAGCAACGAGATGATCCCGCTGGATGTGCTGGTGACCGCGAACCGCGTGGTCGGCCCGGACATGCTGGAGCGGTTCAACCTGTTCCCGGCCGCCAAGATCATGGGCCAGCCGGCCCCCGGCTTCAGCTCGGGTGAGGCGCTCGCCGCCATGGAGCAGGTGGTCGCCGAGGCGCTTCCTGAAGGCTACACCATCGGCTGGACCGGTTCCGCCTATCAGGAAAAATCGACCGCCGGCTCGGGCATGCTTGCCTTTGGCTTCGGTATTGTGATGGTGTTCCTGATTCTGGCCGCCCAGTATGAACGCTGGACCATGCCGCTGGCCGTGGTCGCGGCGGTGCCGTTCGCGGTGCTGGGCGCCCTGGTCGCGATCTGGCTGCGCGGCATCGAGAACGACGTGTATTTCCAGATCGGTCTGGTTACCCTGATCGGGCTGGCCGCCAAGAACGCCATTCTGATCGTGGAGTTCGCCATGCAGCAGCGGCGGGCCGGGCGCAGCATCGTCGAGGCGGCGGACGAGGCGGCCCGGCTGCGCTTCCGGCCGATCGTGATGACCTCGCTGGCCTTCATTCTGGGTGTGGTGCCGCTGGCGATCAGCACCGGCGCCGGTTCCGCCAGCCGGCATTCGATCGGCACCGGCGTGATCGGCGGCATGCTGTTCGCAACCTTCATCGCGATGTTCTTCGTGCCCGCATTCTATACACTGGCGGCGCGGGCCTCGCGCAAGGACCGCAACCCGCAATCCGGTACGCATCCTGAAACGACACATCGTGAAACCGCGGAGACCATTGATGCCCGCAGCTGACTTCAGCCTTCAGCCGGCCCGACCGCGCGGGCTGGCCGATCCGCATGCCCTCAGGCCCGACGCCTCCACAACGGCGCGGCGTCGGCGCCGGTCGGTGGCGACCATGCTTGCGGCAGCCCTGCTGCTGTCGGCCTGCGCGCTCGCCCCCGATGACGCTCCGCCGGTGATGGATACGGGATCGGGCTGGGGCGAACGCGGCCGCATCGCCGCGGCCGAGCGCGCCGCCGAACTGCCCGACACCGAGGTTGACGTCGACTGGTGGCGGAATTTCGACGACCCGGCCTTGACCCGGCTGGTGGAAGAGGCGCTGCTGGCCAATGACGACCTGCTGCTGGCGATCGAACGGGTGACCGAAGCCCGCGCGACCGCCCGCGGCACCGGCGCCGACCTGTTCCCGTCGCTGGACGGCAGCGGCGACGCCGCGCGCAACGGGCTGTCTGATGCCTCGCGCGCCAGCACGGGTGGCGTGGTCAACAGCTTCTCGGCGAGTGCTGCCCTGTCTTACGAGGTGGATCTATGGGGCCGGCTGAGCAATGCCGACCGCGCCGCCCGCGCACGGCTGCTCCAGACCCTGGCCAACCGCGACGTCGTGCGCCTGACGGTTGCCGCCGATACCGCCAATGCCTATCTGCAGATGCGGTCCCTTGATCTGCAGCTTGAAATCGCGGAACGCACGCTTGCCGCCCGCGAAGAGACGCTGGGGCTTCAGCAGGCGCAATACGAAGCCGGCGCGATCGACGCGCTCAATCTGGCGCAGGCGCGGTCGGAGCGGGAATCGACCCGCGCCCAGATCCCTGAGATCCGTGGTAACCGCGATCAGGCGGAGAATGCGCTGGCGGTGCTGCTGGGCCGCAGTCCGCGCGCGTTGATCGCCGACCAGATCGAGCGCGGCCGCTCGCTGGATGCCTTGCCCGAGGCGCCGGTCCCGCCCATGGGCCTGCCGTCGGAACTGCTGCTGCGCCGCCCCGATATCGCCGCGGCCGAACAGAACATCGCCGCCGCCGCGGCCGATGTCGGTGTTGCCCGGGCGGGATATTATCCCCGCCTGACGCTGACCGCATCTGGCGGTCAGCAGAGTTCGGAACTGAACGACTTCTTAAGCTCGGGCGCATCGATCTGGGGGCTGGCGTTGGGGCTGACCGGGCCGATCTTCGATTTCGGCCGTACCGATGCCCAGGTCGAGGCTGCGAAATCGCGCTTCGCCCAGGCCGCCATGAGCTATCGCCAGACCGTGCGCACCGCCTTCCGCGAGGTGCTGGACGCGCTGGCGGCACGCAGTGCCGCGGAAGGCCAGATCGAGGCACAAACCGCCCAGATCGCCGAACTGACACGGACGGTGGAACTGGCACGGCTGCGTTATGATGCCGGCTATGCCGATTATCTGGACGTGCTGGACGCCGAGCGGACGCTGCTGAAT
Organism: Tistrella arctica; assembly: GCF_039630945.1. NCBI lineage: Bacteria > Pseudomonadati > Pseudomonadota > Alphaproteobacteria > Geminicoccales > Geminicoccaceae > Tistrella > Tistrella arctica. Next base: position 25,193 of record NZ_JBBKTV010000017.1, on the reverse strand, counting down.
GTGGAGTTGAGCCGGGTATCGACCCGCCGCACCCTGTATTCGGCCTCGGTCGACCTTTACAAGGCGCTGGGCGGCGGTTGGGAGGGACTGGCGTGGACGACCGAGACCGTGCCGACGGAGCCCGGCACCATCCCGGTCTCCGCGCCGGCCGAGACCGGTGTGCGCGGCTGAACAGCGCCACCACACGCCTGAACACCCCTTGAACGACGAACCGCCGCGGATGGCATATCCGCGGCGGTTCGTCGTTCAAGGGGCATCCGGGCCGGGCTATTGCATCAGCTTGCGGCCGTCCGCCGCCAGAATCTGTTCCATCAGGTCGTTCAGCCACCCGGCCAGAACGACGTCCTGCGGCTTGCTGTCGGCTTCGATGATGGCGCGTTGCAGCGTGCGCTTGACCAGCCGGTCGGCTGCCGCCTGATCGGGCAGCATCAGCCGGGCGGCCAGGCGCAGCATCGGCAGCATCGAGACGATGTCGTGATCGGGCTTGATCCCGCTCCGGCGCCGTGCCGCACTGCCGGATGTGTCGATGGTGTCGGCGCGGCGCGCGCCCTCTGCCGCGACAGCGCCGGATGGAACCCTGCCGGTGGTGGCGGCAGGGCCCGTCGAGGCCGGGGCTTCATCGAACAGCGCCATCAGCAACCGCCGCCAGCTGACCGGCTTGCGCAGCTTGCTGGCATGGCGGAACCGGTCCGGGATCAGGATGTCGTCATAGCCGGTGAAGAACACGAACGGGATGTTCCGCTGCGCCAGATCATCGGCGATCGAGAACACCTGCTGCCCGTTGAGATTGATGTCGAGGATCGCCGCCTGCACCATCGGCAGAAAGGCGGCCGCCGCCTCCAGTGTCGGCGTCGGCCCCAGAACGTCCGCGCCCATATCTTCGAAGGCGCGTGCGAGATCGTCTGCCAGCAGGAACTCGTCTTCGGCGATCAGGATGCGTAAGCCTGTGAGGTTCTGCAAAACGGCCTCCATGGCGCGTGCCGTGGCACGAGGCGTCGATTAGGGGTCAAACAACATCGGCCAGACGGCCGTGCCGCTCTCAGTGCAGCTTGTTGCGCAGTTTCCGTCGCAGTTGGCGATCGACGTCGGCGTTGTGGCGCCGCCTCTCGTCCAATGCCATGGTCAGGGCTTCCTCAAGCTCCTCGGCCAGTGCCAGAAGCGATTGAGGGATGGGATCACAGGCGGCGGCCACGGCATCAGGATGAGGCTCGTGGCGCCGCGACGGCATGTGCAGGCGAATCTGATCCAGTGCAGTGCGGCCCGGCCGGCCGTCGCCCAGGGCGCCGTCCGTCTTCTTCCTGTCCGCCATTTTTTTCACCTTGGCTGTTTCTTCTGCGCGCGGCCATCCACGACCTGCGCAGGATACGGGGGCGTCTCGCCCATGCCCGCCGCGGTCATTGTGCCATCTGGCGTGCGACCATCCGGTGCGTCGCCGTCGGAAAGCCGCCTTGTGGCGCGCCACATCTTCGGAGATTTCCATCCCAACGCCGTGCGCCGCAGATGGTTCCGCCCGATCTCGCCCTGGCCCCGGGCTCGTGATCCTCGTCCCGGGCCGCCTTGTGGTCGCGGTGTCGCCCGATCCGCGCGCCCGACGATCCGCGCGCGCCGTGACCACGACCGCAATCGCCGTCCGCCGGCCGATGATCGCATTACTGTCTATATTTCGGGATCGTCACCCGGCATGTCAATTGGACAGACGTATGACGCGGAGCTTGGCCGGGCTCTGCACCTGTGCGACAAACAACGCCTTCGATTGTCTCGCAATCGATGACACCAGATCTATAGGATATTTCCATGGGAACAGACCGGCCAACGCACCTCATTGTCGGCATAGGCGCCTCCGCCGGCGGGATTCCCGCAATGGAGGGCTTCTTCAAGGGAGTGCCGCAGGGGTCGGGTCTGTCCTTCGTGGTGGTCACCCATCTGAGCCCTGAGCGCGAGAGCATGCTGCATCAGGTGATCGGCCATTACACGGATCTGCCGGTCGTCATTGCCGGCGAAGGCATGCGGGTCGAGCCCGATCATGTCTATGTCATGCCGCAGAACGCCTTGCTGAGCATCAAGGGCGGCCGTCTGACCCTGCGCCGGTTGAATGTGATGCAGCGCGAGCGCAAGCCGATCGATATCTTCTTCAGCGCACTGGCCGCCGATATGGGCGAACGGTCGGTGGGCGTGGTGCTGTCCGGGGGTGATTCCGACGGCACTCTGGGGGTCAAGGCGATCAAGGAACGGGGCGGGCTGACGCTGGCGCAGGTGGCGGACGGATCGGGGCCGCGCAATCCCGACATGCCGCAAAGCGCCATTGCCAGCGGCCTGATCGACATCGCCGTGCCGGCCGAGGAGATGGGCGGCAAGCTGGTGGAATATGCCCGCAGCTTCGATCTGCTGGATCGTCTGCCGGTGGCGTCCGGCGACACCGAGGATCTGACCGAGGCGAAGAACGCCATCTATGCCATCCTCCGCACCCAGACCTCGCATGATTTCTCGGGCTATAAGACCAACACCTTCATGCGCCGGGTCAAACGGCGGATGCAGATCGTGCAGGCGATCACGATGGATGCCTATGTCGCGCAGTTGCAGGAGAAGCCGGAAGAATGCATGAACCTCTTCCGCGATCTTCTGATCAACGTCACCAACTTCTTCCGCGATGGTGACGCCTTCGACGCGCTGGCCAGCATGGTGTTCCCACGTCTGTTCAAGAACCGGGCCGCCACCGATACGGTCCGGATCTGGGTTCCGGGCTGTGCGACGGGCGAAGAGGTCTATTCGATCGCCATTCTGGTGCGCGAGCATCTGGCGACGCTGGCGGCGGCGCCGCGCGTCCAGATCTTTGCGACCGATATCGATGACGCGGCACTGGGTGTCGCGCGCGCGGCCCGCTATCCCGAGACGCTGCTTGAGCACGTATCGCCAGAGCGGCGCGAGCGCTTCTTCACCAGCGATGGCAGCAGTTTCGTCGTCGACAAGGAGGTTCGCGACCTGTGTGTGTTCTCGCCGCACAGCGTGATCCGCGACCCGCCATTCTCACGCATGGATCTGATTTCCTGCCGCAATCTGCTGATCTATCTGGGGCCGGATGTCCAGAACCGGGTGTTGCCGACCTTTCATTATGCGCTGAAAGGCGGGGGTTACCTGTTCCTTGGCACGTCGGAGAGTGTGGGGCAGCACGGCAACCTGTTCGTGACGCTGGACAAGAAGCAGCGGCTCTTCCAGGCGCGGGAGCATGTGACCGCACCCCGCCTGCCCCTGCTGCTGGGTACCGGCGATCCGGGGTCTTTCGGCATCGCTCCGTTGCGCCGGGACGGCGGCTTGTCGCCGTCGATGCGTCAGGCGGTGGAGGCGCAGGTTCTGGAACGCTTCGCCCCCGCGCATGTGGTGGTCAACGGCGATGGCGAGGTGATCTATTACTCGGCCCGGACCGGCAGGTATCTTGAGGCACCGCAGGGGGCGCCGTCGCGGCAGTTGATCTCGATGGCGCGGCGCGGCCTGCGCGCCGATCTGCGCGCGGCGCTGCGCGAGGCGATCGAGAGCGGCCGCGCCGTGGTGCGCGAGAATGTGGCGGTCGACGAGGCCGACGACCGGGTTCAGTTCATCACCCTGACCGTTGAACCGCTGGCCGGCCGGGGCAGCGGCGAGCCGCAATTCCTGGTGCTGTTCGAGCCGGTGGGCCCAGCCCAGACCCGCGCCGAGGCCCTGAGGGGCGTCGATCCCAACGATACCGCCGATCTGGAGCGCGAGTTGCGCGACACGCGCGAGCGCCTGCAGTCGACCATTGAGGAATACGAGACTGCGTTGGAGGAACTGAAATCGTCCAACGAGGAGCTGGTGTCGGTCAACGAGGAAGCGCAATCGACCAATGAGGAACTGGAAGCCTCGAAAGAGGAGATGCAGTCGCTCAATGAAGAACTGAACACGATCAACGCCGAACTGACCGAGAAGGTCGAGGAACTCGACCGCGCCAACACCGACCTCAAGAACCTGTTCGAAAGTACCCGGATCGCGACGATCTTTCTGGACAGGGATCTGGTGATCCGCACCTTCACGCCGGCGGCATCGAGCTTCTTCAACCTGCGCATGGCCGATATCGGGCGGCCGCTGACCGACCTCGCCAGCCAGTTGGACTATCCCGACCTGAAACGGCATATCAGCGCGGTGTTCTCGTCGGGCGAGATGATCGAGCACCAACTGGCCCGCGACGAAAGCGGCGCCCATTACCTGGTTCGCCTGATCCCCTATCGCGGCAGCGACAACCGGATCAGCGGCGTGGTGGTGACCTTCGTCGACGTCACCACTCTGGCCGAGGCTCAGGACCATCAGTCGGTGCTGATTTCCGAGTTGAACCACCGGGTTAAGAACATGCTGGCAGTGGTGATCAGCATTGCCAACCGCACGCTGGAAAGCGCCCCCGACCCCAAGGCGTTCAGTGAGGCCCTGATCGGCCGACTGCATGCGATGGCGCGCGCATACGGCCTGTTGTCACGCAAAAGCTGGTCGGAAGTGGCCATGGAAGACCTGATCCGCCAGGAAATGGACCCGTTCGGCCCGGACCGCACCGTGACGGAGGGGCCGGTGATCCGGCTGAAGCCGGAACAGGGCCTGTCGCTGGGCATGGTGATCCACGAACTGGCGACCAATGCCGCCAAATACGGCGCGCTGTCGATCCATGGCGGCCGCGTGGAGATCACCTGGTCCGCCGACCAGGAGCATGTTCATCTGAACTGGGCCGAGCGGGATGGTCCGCGGGTCGGCTCGCCCGAGGAGACCGGTTTCGGTCTGCGGCTGGTCAAGGGCGAGATCGGCTACCGTCTGGGCGGAACGGTGGAAACCTTCTTCGCTCCGGACGGTTTGAAGGTGGTGATCTCGTTCCCCCTGACCTGACAGGAGACGGCATGGCCCGGCGAGCGCGTGTGCTCATCGTCGAGGACGAATGGGTCGTGGCTGAAGACCACGCGTGGCAATTGCGCCGCGCCGGCTATGACATCGCGGGGCCGATCCCCGATGTCGCCGCGGCGCTGCGGCTTCTCGACGGGGCGCCGATCGATGTGGCGATCCTGGATGTGTGGCTGAGGGGCGAGAACAGCTATGCGCTGGCCGACAGGCTGAATCGTGGCGCCATTCCCTTCGCCTTCGTGAGCGGACTGTCGGCGGGCGACCTGCCGCCACATCTGCGGCCGCACCCGATGTTGTCGAAGCCGGTGCTGCCCGACACTCTGCGGGCGATGGTCGATATGCTGCTGGACGAGACGCCGACCCCGGGCCATGAGGAACCGTAGCTCCGGCGCCGCTTGAGGCCGGTCGGCGCTGTTCCCGCGCCGTCGCCGCCCCAGTTTCGCGTCTGATCCGGTTTCCCCGGGGTAAGGAAGGTGCCATCACCACAGACGGGAGACCTGTTGGCATGACCGAGCAACCGCCCGCGACCGATGCCGGCGATGACGAGACGCCGGCCCGGCGCGGCCTCGCGGCGTGGTGCACCTTCTTCGAGACCCTGTCGCCGGCGACCCTGGACCGGATCGACGCGTTGTCGGTGCCGGATCTGCGCTTCGTGGACCCGTTCAACGACGTCACCGGCCGCGAGCGGGTGCGGGCGCTGCTGGCCCATATGTTCCAGACGCTCGATGCGCCGCGTTTCGTGGTGCTGCATCAGGCCTGTGACGGCGATATCGGCCTGATCCGCTGGCGGTTCACCGCCCGCCGGTCCGGACAGGCAGCCGGCTTTACGATCGAGGGCATGAGCGAGGTGCGGCTGGCGGGTGACGGGCGAGTGATCGCCCATATCGACCATTGGGACGCGGCGGGCCAGATCTATGAACGGGTGCCGGTGCTGGGCTTTGTCCTGCGCCGGATCCGGGCGCGTCTGGCGGCGCCGGTCGCCAAGAAACCCCGCCGATCGCCGCCGCTGATCAGCCTTTCACCAGCCGTGCGGCAAGCGCCAGCCACCAGCGGCTGGGCAGGGCGCGGGCCAGCACCAGAAACAGGGTGAAGCGCTTCGGGAAATGGATATGGAAGCGGCGGGATTTCAGCCCGTCGCTGATCGCGCGCGCGGCGGTGGCGGCATCGATCATCGCCGGCATCCTGAAGCTGTTCATGTCGGTCAGCCGGGTGCGCACGAAGCCGGGATTGATCACCCGGACATCGATGCCACGCGGCGCCAGTTCGATCGCCAGCGTTTCCGCCAGATTGAGCACGCCGGCCTTGGACGCGCCATAGCCGATCGCCCGTGGCAGGCCACGATAGGCCGAGGCGCTGGCGACGAGGGCAAGCTGCGGCCGGGTGCCGCGCGCCAGCACGGGGATCGCCACCGCCGCCACGCGCAGGGCGCCGATGAGATTGACCTCGATCATCGTTGCGGCCTTCTCGATGTCGAGATCATCGGCCCCCATCGGCCAGTAGACGCCGGCCGCATAGATGACGTGATCGACACCGCCCCAATCGGCCAGCAGCGACGCGGCGGCGGCATCCAGTGCCGCCTGATCGGTGGCATCCAGCGCGAGCGCGCGGGCATCGGGGCCGAGTTCGGCCGCAAGGGCCGCGAGGTCGTCGGCGCGTCGGGCGCTGATCGCCACCCGCGCGCCCTCTGCCGCCAGCAGCCGGGCGAGGTCGCGGCCGATGCCGTCGCTGGCGCCGATCAACCAGACCCGCCGGCCGTGCCAGCTTTCAAGCCGGCGCAGCAGCGGGGCGGGGCCGGCATCGGAAGGCGGCAGGCGGTCGGCTGGTAGGCTGGCATCATCTGGCAGGCCGGGGCGGGTTGGTGGCATCTCAGCGGGCATGGGCCATCTCCACCTGCACCACATCGATCCGGCCGGTGTCGAAACCGGCGGCGCAATAGGCCAGGTAATAGCGCCACAGCCGGATGAAGCGGTCATCGAAGCCGGCGGCCACGACGCGGGCACGGGCGGCATCGAACCGGGCGAGCCAGGCGATCAGGGTGCGGGCGTAATCCGCCCCGAAGGCATATTCGTCGGTGACGGCCAGCCCGGCCGCCGCCGCCTGATCGCGGATGATCTGGCGGGTGGGCAGCATGCCGCCCGGAAACACATAGCGCTGGATGAAATCGGCCCCGCGTCGATAGCGGTCGAAATGCGCGTCGTGAATGGTGATCGCCTGCACGATCGCCCGGCCGCCGGGGGCCAGGCGGTCGGCGAGGGTGCGGAAATAGGCCGGCCACCAGCGTTCGCCCACCGCCTCGATCATCTCGATCGACACGATGTGGTCGAACCGGCCCTGAAGGTCGCGATAATCGCGGAAGTCCAGCACCGCGCGATCATCCCAGCCGCCGGCCCGGGCCCGCGCCTTGGCATAGGCAAGCTGGGCACGGCTGATGGTGATGCCATGGACAGTGTGGCCGCGCTCGGCCGCGCGCTCGGCGAAACCACCCCAGCCGCAGCCGATTTCCAGAATATGCGCGGCCTTGCTGCCATCCCCGGCAATCCGGTCGAGAATGCGGTCGTATTTGGCATGCTGGGCGGCGATGAGGTCGCCCGTATCATCGGAGGCCGTATCATCGGAGCCTGGGCCGTCGGAGCCGGGGCCATCGGGGCCGAAGATGCCGGCCGAATAGCTCATGCTGGGATCGAGCCAGAGTTCATAGAAGCTGTTGCCCAGATCGTAATGGGCGTGGATGTTGCGCTTCGACCCGCGCCGGCTGTTGCGGCGGACCAGCGCATGGGCCATCCAGCCCAGGATCCGGGCTGTCCGCCGGCCGGCAAAGCCCGCGGCGAGGGCGGCCTCGTTGCGGGCAAGCAGGGTGAGCAGGGCAGGGAGATCGTCGGTATCGACCGCGCCGTCGATATAGGCTTCGGCGAACCCGACCGCGCCGCGTTTCAGGCAGCGGCGGACCACCGACCAGTCGGCCAGCCGCATCAGCGCATGCGGACCGGGGGTGGCGCCCCGCGCCACCACCCGGCGGCCATCGGGCAGGATGATGGTGAGGTCGCCCACCGCCCAACGCTCCACCGCGCCGCGCAGCAGGGCTGGCAGGTCGATACCAGCCAGACCGGCGCCGGGCCCCCCCCGCGACAGGCTGTCGGTGCTCATCGCGTCGTCTCCTCAATCGGTGGCGCGGGCCGGCGGTGGAACGACACGGCCCCCCGGGTCCAGAGCCTGAGTGCCTGCCAGTGGATGCGGGCGACCACACCCAGCGTCATCAGCGGCATCGACAGCAGCAATCGCAGAACATGACTGGTGTCGAGCGCGCCGCGCCGGGCGGTGACGGCGGTCAGCAGCAGGGGGCCGCTGTCATCGTGATAGTCGATGGCGGCCGTGATGGTGTCGTCGCTCACCCGGAAGCGAAAGCGGTAATGGCCCTCGATCGCGCAGAACGGCGAGACGTGGAACACCTTGCGGGCGGTGATCCGGCAGGCGGGGGTGATCGGCCGGCCATCATCATGCGCCACCAGATAATTGTGGCGGTCGCCGAAGGTGTTGTTCACCTCGGCCAGAACCGCCCTGAGCCGGCCCGCATCATCGTGGATGAACCAGAAGCTGACCGGGTTGAAGACATGGCCCAGCACCCGGGGATGGGCCATCAGCAGCACCCGGCCGCCGGCCAGATGCGCCAGACCGAACGTGGCGAGGATGCCGTGAAGCCAGGGCGACCAGGGGCTGCCGTCACGGGGGCCATGATCGCGGGTCAGCAGCGCCAGCGGCCGGCGGCGGTCGACCCCGAACAGCAGATTGCCGGCGCGGTCCAGCTCGTCGAGCCACAGCGTGATATAGAACGCCGGATAGACGAAGCTGTTCTCGCGCGGCTTCAGGCGCCTGTGCATGACCCGGGCCGGGCTGAGCCCACCTGCAACGACCATCAGTGTCCTCGTGGCGCCAGGGCCGGTGAACCCGGCCGATTAAACTTGTGGTGTCACGTCAGTCAGGATGGGAATGACCGGCCGCCAATTCCAGTGTGATCGGAACCGGCGGTTGTGGCGGTCATTCTGCGGCGGCGGCAAGGTCCGCGGCCGGGCTGTGGCTCGGGCGCGCCATCGCCGCCACCCGCCGCGTAAGCCGCGGCGCCAGACCGTCGAGCGCGGGCAGCCGCCGACGCGTCTGTTCGCCCAGAAGATCCGCCCAGGGCAGGTCGGCCCCGGCCATGACGCCCGCGGCCAGCCCGCTGGCGCAGGCATCTTCGTGGAAGCCGAAGCCGAAATAGCTGCCGGCATAGAACACGCCGCCCTGGCCCTGCAGCGCGCCCAGCCGGTGCTGGGCGGCGATGGCGGCGGCATCGAACACCGGATGGGCATAGGCGATATCTGCGATCGCCGATGCCGGTTCCACCGGCGGGTTCAGGGTGACGAACAGATTCCGGTCAGTGGCCAGCGGTTGAAGGCGGTTCATCCAGTAGCTGACCGCCAGATGCTCGTGGCCGGCGCCGGCGCCGGCGCCGGCGATGCTTCGGCCGAGATAATTCCACGCCGCCCAGGCCCGGCGCCGGCGCGGCATCAGCCGGGTATCGCGGTGCAGGACCGCGCGGTTCGCCTGATAGCCGAAGGCGCCCAGCACCGATGTCTCAGCGGTGGTCGGCTGGTCGAGCAGCGCCAGGCTGTCATCGGCATGGGCCGCCAGCACCACGGCGGCGAAGCGCCGGGGGGCATGGTCGCGGCACTTCACCAGCGGTCCTGCAGCATCGCGCAGCACCACCTCGACCCCCGCATCGCCGGCGAAGCTGATCAGCGGATGGGCCAGGATACGGGCGGCATAGCTGCCGGTGCCACCAGCCACCGTCCGCCAGACCGGCCGGCCGCGATAGTCGAGCAGGGCATGGTTGTGAAAGAAGCGGATGAAGCTCTCGGCCGGAAAATCGAGCATGGTCGCCATGGGCGCCGACCAGATCGCCGCACCCATCGGCAGCAGATAGCGGCGGGCGAAATCGGCCGAATAGCCATGCGCGGCCAGAAACGTGCCCAGGCTCTGGCCGGGCGGTGGCGGCTGTATCCGTGCCTGACGGTTGAAGCGGTGCATGTCGCGCAGCATCCGCCAATGGCCGGGATCGATCAGGTTGCGGGGGGCGGCGAACAGCCCGGCCGGGCTGCCGCGATATTCATAGGCGCCGTTGCCCAGGCTGACCGCGAACGACATCTCGCTGGCGGTGGTCTCGGTCCCGATGGCATCGAACAACCGGACCAGATTGGGATAGTTGCGCTCGTTATAGACGATGAAGCCGGTATCGACCGGCACCGGAAGATCCAGGCCCAGCGCCGGCCCGGCATCCCGCGTGTCGATATGGCCGCCGGCGCGGGGGCCGCGTTCCATCAGCACCACGGGCCGACCCGAACGGGCCAGCGCCCAGGCCGCGGCAAGCCCGGCGCCGCCGCTGCCGATCACGGCGGTTGCAACCGCAGGGTCGTTGCCGCCGCCGGCGGCACTGGTGTCGCTCAAAGGCTGGTACATGGTTGGGGGCAACTCCTCAGAGCGCCGCGGCCGGTGTGTCGGCGGGGCCGGTGGTGGCGCGCAGGCCCGCGAAGGCCGCAAGGGCACGGTCGCGGGCATGGGCGTGATCGACGATCGGATGGGGATAGGTGGTGCCCAGGGTGACGCCGGCCGCCGTCAGCACGGATGCGGGGGCCGCCCAGGGTTTGTGCAGAAAGCGGTCGGGCAGGCGGGCAAGTTCGGGCACGAAGCGGCGGACATAGCGGCCGTCGGCATCGAAACGCTCGCCCTGAAGCACCGGGTTGAAGATGCGGAAATAGGGGGCGGCATCGGCGCCGGTGCCCGTCACCCACTGCCAGCTTGCGGTGTTGCTGGCCGGATCGGCATCGACCAGCGTGTCCCAGAACCAGGCTTCTCCCGCGCCCCAGTAGATCATCAGATGCTTGACAAGGAATGAAGCGGTGACCATCCGGACGCGATTATGCATCCAGCCGGTCTGCCAAAGTTGGCGCATGCCGGCATCGACGATCGGATAGCCGGTCAGCCCCCGCTGCCAGGCGGCGAGGCCCGCCGGATCGTCGCGCCAGGGAAAGGCGTCGAACTGGTGTTTCAGATTGCGCGTGGGCAGATGGGGAAAGTGATGCAGCAGGTGATAGGAGAATTCCCGCCAGCCGAGTTCGGTCAGGAAACCCTGCGCCGATGCCCGCGCCGGGCCTGTCAGGCCCTCGGCCTCGATCCGATGGTGGACCGCATGCCATATGGTGCGCGGCCCGATCTCGCCGAAACGCAGATGGGGCGACAGCCTAGAGGTGATGTCGGCGCCGGGATGGTCGCGATCGGGCCGGCCGCGATCGGACTTGTAATCGGGCAGATGCAGGTCGAGGAAGTCGCCCAGGCGCCTGCGGGCATCGGCCGATCCTGGCGTCCAGTCGCGGGCGATGCCGCCGGCCCAGTCGATGGCCGGGGTGAGGCCGAATGCCGCCAGCGGCAGGCCGGCCGGTGCGGTGTCGGCCATGTCGATCTGCGCGGGTGCCGGCAGCGGTGCCGGCACCTCTCCCAGCGCACGGGCGGCGCGCCAGAACGGCGTGAACACCTGATACGGCCCGCCGGTCCTCGTGCGCACCGTCCAGGGTTCGTGCAGCAGCAGGGCGTTGTGGGACAGAAGCCGCACGCCGCGCGCCGCCAGCCGTTCGGTCAGCATCCGGTCGCGTGTGGCACCCTCTGGATCATAGACCCGGTTGACCAGCACGCGATCGGCACCGGTCCGGTCGATCAGCCGGTCGAGTTCGAGTGCGGCCGGGCCTTTCAGCCGCAGCAGATGTCCGCCGATGGCCCGCAGATCCCGGTCGAGTGCTGCCAGCGCATGATGCAGCCACCAGCGCGCGGCGGCGCCCGGCTTGCGGGGGGATGGCATGCCCTCCACCGCCGGGTCGTCGTCTTCGTGGATATAGACGCAGATCAGCAGGCGGCCGCTGGATGCGGCGCGGCGCAGGGCCGGATTGTCGGTGATGCGCAGATCCTGGCGGAACCAGACGACGGAAGGGCGGTCGTTCATCGGGCCTCGGATGCCGTGTCGGACAAGGGGCACGCCCAGGCATGGGCGCGGGTGGCGACCGTGATGGCCGCTCCTTGTCCGACTATACGGACGGGCTCCGGCGCCGGATCACCGATCCCGTCGCGGGGCGTCGTCGTGTCGCGCCGGCGGTGCCGGGCGTGCCGACGGCGCCCGGCTGGTCAGCACCAGCCCGGCCAGAATGGCGATACCGCCCACCAGATGATGGACACCCAGCCGTTCCCCCAGGAACAGCATGCTCCACAGCGGCGTCAGGATCGGCATCAGATGCATGAACAGCCCGGCGCGGTTGGGGCCGATGGCCGCCACCGACCAGTTCCACAGGATATAGGCGATGATCGAGGGGAAGATCGCCACATAGGCGACCGCCGCGATGGTGGCGGGCGTGACCACCGGCAGATGTCCGGCGATCGCCTCCGACGCGGCCAGCGGCGCCAGCGCCAGCATGCCGACCAGCATGTTGGCCGCCAGCAGCGCGAAGGGGTGGACATGGGCCGGCTTGAAGCGCAGCGCCACCGAATAGATGCCCCAGCAGACCGTGGCGCCCAGGATCCACAGATCGCCCGCGCCGATCTGAAGCGACAGCAGATGGGCAGGGTTGCCGCCGGCGACGATATAGGCGACGCCGCCGAACGACACGGCGACCCCCAGGGCCTGGAAGCGGCTCATCCGTTCCACCCCGGCGACCGCCGCCATGATCGCGATCACGATCGGCATGGTGGCGTTGAGCAGAACCGCGTTGATCGCCGTGGTTCGTTCCAGCGCCAGATAGACGAAGGTGTTATAGCCGGCAACCGAGGTGAGCCCCATCAGCAGCAGCTTTGGCCAGGCGCGGAGCAGCGACGGCCAGTCGCGGCGCAGATGCCGCCAGGCAAAGGGCAGAAAAATCAGCAAGGCGCCCAGCCAGCGCAGGAAAGACAGGGTCAGCGGCGGAATGTCGCCGGCGACGGCCCGGCCGACGACGAAATTGAACGACCAGAAGGTAACCGTCAGCGCCAGCGCCGCCATGGCGCGACGCCGGGTTGTCGCATCGGCGGTGGTGGCGGGACTGGGATGTGCGGACACCGGCTGGAACCTTGGCGGGGGTGGGGCGCGACTGCGGATGCCTGAACGACATGAGGCGCCGAACCTTAGCGGTTCGGCGCCTCATGGTCGAGTGCGTGCAGGGCTTGTTGCCGCTCGCGGTCGGCGGGCGCGTGGATCGGACATGTTGCGATGCAACATGATGCCGCGGTCCGCGCGGAGCCGTCGAGCCCGACGATCCGGCCGTCGGCGATGGCGATCAGCGGGCGGCGAGACCACCATGATGACCACCGAACAGCCGCCCGATGCGGGCGGTGAGTGCGTCGATGCCGGCGGCGAAGGTCTGGGCGCGCAACTGGCGGGCGTCGCGGATCAACTGGTCGATCTCGTCCTGGGTCGGGATCTGGGCGATCTGGGTCTGAGTGTTGGCCATGGGACGGCTCCGGAGGTCGGCACCGGGGTGTCTGCCATGGGGAGGAGGAAGCTGGCAGGCGCCGCACCGGTGCGGGGTGTTTCGATACACCAAAGCTAGGCGCGGTCACCGGGTTTTCCCAATGCGGTTTTTGCAATGCAGCACACGCATTGCAGCGCACGCATGGAAGGCGTGCGGGGGGGGGCGCCGCCGGGCGGGCCGATCGCACGGTCAGGCGCGCGGCGGACGGGTTTTGGAGCGTGTCGCCGGCGCCTTGCCTCGTCCGCCCGCGACACCCGCCGCCGCCAGGGCCGCCGGCACATGGCGGTGCATGATCTGGGCGATCAGATATTCGCGGCCGCCGGCGAAGATGTTGGGCAGCGCGATATCGGCTTCGATACGGCCATCGGGCAGTTGCTGCCGCGGGCCCGGCCTGTGTGGGAACAGGCCGGCCGGGCCGGGCCGGGCGCCATGCACCGCCGGATCGATCCGCACCGCCAGCACGATCCCCATGAACCAGGCGCCCAGCGCCGAGCGACGCATCTGAACATCCGCCCAGGGGATGGGGCGGGTGCTGCCAAGGAAAGGCGCCACCAGCCCGTCATCGGTCAGCAGCAGCACGGGCCCCGGCCGGCGGGCAAGATCCACCACCGCCCAGACCAGCGCGCCGGCGGCACCCCCCAGCAGCAGCGCGAAGATCACCAGCGCCGCCGGATCCTCGATCGCGCCGCGCGCGGCCTGAACCACCAGCCACAGACAGGCGCCGATCCAGGCCGCCGAGACCACCAGAAGGCTGGCAATGCGCATCGGGCTCTTATGGACGGCAACGGCCGGTGTCGCGGTCATGGGATGATCCTGTCGTCGTCATCGGCGGTGCTGGTGGCCGGCGGCTCAGAGGGGGCCGGCTCAGGGGGCGTCGGCTCAGGGGGCGTCTGGGGTTCGGCGCTCTGGCGGGCCCAGAGCCTGGCATAAAGGCCGCCGGCCGCGACCAGCGCCTCATGCCGCCCCTGTTCCACCACCCGGCCATCATCCAGCACCACGATCAGATCGGCATCGACCACGGTCGACAGGCGATGGGCGATGACCAGCATGGTGCGGCCCCGGCCGGCCGTTGCCAGGCCATCACGGATCAGGGCCTCGGTGCGGGTGTCGAGGGCGGATGTCGCCTCGTCGAAGATCAGGATCGGCGGGTCTTTCAGCAGCGCGCGGGCAATGGCGACCCGCTGCTTCTCGCCGCCTGAGAGCTTCAGCCCGCGTTCGCCCACCCGGCTGTCCAGACCATCGGGCAGCGAGGCCACCAGCGGCCCCAGCGCCGCCCGTTCGATCGCGGCCATGATCTCGTCGGTGGTGGCATCGGTGCGGCCATAGGCGATGTTGTAGCCCAGCGTGTCGTTGAACAGCACAGGATCCTGCGGCACCATGCCGACCGCGTCGCGCAGGCTGGCCTGGGTGACGGCGCGCAGATCCTGACCATCGATCAGGATCGCGCCGCCATCCGGATCGAAGAACCGGAACATCAGCCGTGAAATTGTCGACTTGCCGGCGCCTGATGGCCCGACGATCGCGACCGTGGCGCCGGCGGGGGCGGTGAAATCCAGCCCCTTCAGGATCGGCCGGCGCGGGTCATAGCCGAAATCGACCGCCTGGAAGCGGATCTCGCCACCCGCGACCGCCAGCGCCGGGGCATCGGGCCGGTCGGCGACATCCGGCCGCACCGCCGCCAGCGCGAACATGGTTTCCATGTCGGTCAGCGCCTGACGCAACTGGCGATAGACGAAGCCCAGCACGTTCAGCGGCACATAAAGCTGGATCAGATAGGCATTCACCGCCACGAAATCGCCAACCGTCATCTCGCCATCGGCGATGCCGCCGGCGGCCAGCAGCATGATCGACACCAGACCGCCGGCAATGATCACCGCCTGACCGACGTTCAGCGCCGACAACGACAATTGCGACCGCACGGCCGCGACTTCATAAGCCGCCAGCGCCTGATCATAGCGGCCGGCCTCACGCGTCTCCGCCCCGAAATACTTCACGGTCTCATAGTTCAGCAGGCTGTCCATCGCCCGGCCGCCGGCTTCCTGGTCGCGGGCATTCATCTCGCGCCGATGGATCACCCGCATCTCGGAGACGCGGATGGTGAAGGCGACATAGGTGCCGACGGTGGCCAGGGTGACGGCGGCGAACCGCCAGTCATACATCTGCCACAAGACGCCCGCGACCAGCAGCATCTCGATCAGGGTGGGCACGATGCTGAACAGCACCGTCGACAGCAGGAACTGGATGCCTTGCACGCCGCGTTCGATGGCCCGCGCCAGCGCGCCGGTGCGCCGTTCCAGATGAAAGCGCAGGCTGAGCCGGTGCAGATGGCGGAAGACATCCAGCCCGGCGGCGCGGGTGGCATGCTGGGCGACGCGCGAGAAGATCGCGTCGCGCAATTCCCCCATCGCCTGCCCGGCCAAGCGGGCGACACCATAGGCGACGATCAGCCCCACCGGCACCAGAACGGCGGTTGCCGCCGCCCCGCCTTTGGCACCCAGGGCATCGACCGCCTGCTTGTAGAACAGCGGCACGGTCAGCATCGCGGCCTTGGCCAGCAGCAGCGCCAGCACCGCCAGCACGACCCGGATCTTCATGTCGGGCCGACCGCGCGGCCACAGATAGGGCAGCAGATCGCGGGTGGCCGCGAATTGCGGGCGCTCCACCGGTGTTGGCGGCAGGTCGGCGGGCATGCCGCCGCCGCGGCCCATACCGCGGCTCATGACAACGGGCCTCCGCTCATGCGCGCGGGTCGCTTGGGCGGGGCAGGTCGCGTCCGGGAAATGGTGTGGGTCGATCGATCAAGACGGGGATCCTGTACGGGTCCGGGGCGAGCCTGCGCGCCATCTCGGGGGCTATGCGGCGGATCTCGACCAGACAGCTTTGTGCCGAGGGCGCCTGGGCGATCGGCGAGGTGCCGGTGTCGGGCGTCAGCAGATTGGGATTGCCATGGCGGCAGACCGGCCGGCCCCGGGCATCGGTGCCGGCCGGTCCGGTATCGGCCGGCGCCGGGTCGTACCACGCGCCGGTCGGCAGGGCCACCACGCCGGCCATGATGGTGGGGCAGATCCGTGCCGCGGCAAGGCAGGCGCCGCGATCGTTGAACACCATCACGCAATCGCCATCGGCGATACCGCGCGCCGCCGCGTCATCGGCATGCATGTCGATCCGCTCGCGTCCGTCCAGCTTCGCATCGGCGGAAGGGCCTGCGTGATCCATCTGGCTGTGCAGGCGGGTCGCCGGCTGGGGCGAGAGCAGATGGAGCGGGAACCGGGCCACGGCACCGGCCGCACCCAGCCATTCATCGGGGGGTGTGAACACCGGGTGGGACGCCAGCCCCATGGCGGCGATCGCATCGCAGGCAAGCATGATCCGGCCATCGGGCGTGTTCAGGGGCGCTGTGGCCGGATCGGCGCGGAAGCGGGCAAGCCTGCCGGCACGTATTCCGGCCGGCGCGTGCAAAGGGGCCGGGTCGATCCGGCCAAGCGCGCGCAAGGTGGCGAGATCGGGCAGGCTGACATCGGCCGCGCGATAGTCCGCCCACAGCCGCTCAAGGGCGGCAGCCGCGGTCTCGCCGCCATCGAAGGCGTCGCGGCAGCCCAGACGGTCGGCGATGGCGGCCAGGATGGCGTGGTCGTCACGGGCCTCGCCCACCGGTGGATGCCGGGGCTGCATGGCAATGATCGTGGGGCCGTGCAGCCCGCCGCCGATATCGGCGCGCTCCAGCGGGCCGGTCGCCGGCAGCACCAGATCGGCATGGGTTGCAGCCGATGTCCAGGCCATGTCCTGCACGATGATGGTGTCGGGCCTGGCCCAGGCGCGGCGCAGGCGGTTGATGTCCTGATGGTGATGGAACGGGTTGCCGCCCGCCCACCAGACCAGCCGGATCTCGGGCAGGGTGATGTGGCGGCCGTCATGGATGATGCGGCGGCCGGGATCGAGCAGGGCGTCGGCGAAACGCGACACCGGAATCTCCATGCCGGCCGGATTGGGCAGGGGGCCGATCAGGCCCGGCCGGCGGCCGTTCTGGGGCATGCCGAAGCCGCCGCCGGCACCATAGCCGATGCCGACCCCGCCGCCGTCCAGGCCGATCTGGCCCAGCGCCGCCGCCAGCGCGATGGCGGCCCAGACCGCCATTTCGCCATGCTGGTGGCGCTGGACCGCCCAGGCCATGGCGATCAGCACCCGACCATCGGGGGCCGCCGCTTCATCGGCAAGCTGGGGGGCCAGCGCCGTGATGATGCCGGCCGGAATGCCGGTGATCGCCGCCGCCCAGTCCGACGTCTTCGGCGGCGTGCCGTCCTGTCCGCGCAGATGGCGGCGCAGCACCGGCCAGCCGCTGGTGAGCCGGACCAGCGCCGGTTCGTCGATCAGGCCATGCGCGTCAAGCTCATGCAGCAGAGCCAGGATCAAGGCTGTATCGGTGCCGGGGCGGATGGGCTGCCATGCGGCCTTGCCCTGGGCTGCCGCATCATCGGCCACCGGCGCCACGGTCACCATCCGCATGCCACGGGCAAACCCCTGGTCGAGCGCGGCACCCACCCGGTGACTGGCGACGCCGCCCCAGTCGAGCTGGGCGTTCTTCAGCGGCATGCCGCCGAAGCTGAGGATCAGTCCGGTACGGTTGGCGATCTGGTCCCAATCGGGTGCGGCGGCGGCCGCGGCGGCGAAATCCATCCCCAGGACATGCGGGATCATCCGTTCGGCCGCGCCATGAGAATAGGTACCGGTGCCCATGGTGAAACCGCCGGCGGCGCCGAGCAGCCGGTGCAGATGAACGCGCGCCCGGTTGAACCATCCGGCCGATCCCCAGCCATAGCTGCCGCCATAGATCGCGGTCGGGCCGTGGGTCCGGCGGATGCGGGCCAGTTCGACGGCGGCCAGATCCAGCGCCTCGTCCCAGGGCAGTTGAACGAACGGTTCGGCGCCGCGCCGGCCACGGTGATCATTCGCGCGGCGACCATCGGCGGCAGGGCCGGCTTCCATGGCTTTCAGCCAGCCGGCGCGCGCGGCGGGCCTGCGGATGCGCACGGCGTGATCGGGCCCGGCCAGCGCCGTGCCCAGGATCGTGGGCGCGGGATCGGCCGGATCGGGTTCCAGCGCCAGGGGCGCATGCGCCGTGGCCGGCCGCACCCGATAGGGGCCGAAATGGGTCATCACCCAGGCGGGGACGATATCGGTGCCGCTGCTGTCTGTCATGATCGACAGACTAGCCGTGCCGCGATGGCGCCGAAAGAGGCGTTGGCATCGGGGCGCCATGCTTTTCCCCCGAATCCGTGGAGAAGTCTGTGGACAACCGCCCCAAGCCCTTGACTCCATCCGTGCCGTTCAGGGTCTGCCCAAGAATCGGGCATCGGTGTCGGCCACACGGTCAAAAAGAAAGCCTCGCACGGCGCGCGGCCGGCGAGGCTTATCAAGTTTAGCATCAGCACCAATCGGGTAGGGTTCGTCCGGCACGGGTGACGGACGAACGGGATGCCGGGGAGTGGGAGCTGCCGCCGGCATCACGGCTACACAACTCACCTTAGAAATTTCCAGGCAATGATGAAGTGACGGGTGTCACAGCCCCGGCGATGTTCGCGCATTTTGCGTGGGCGGGGGGGGGGGCGGCAGGGGCGGCGCGCTGGCAGCAGGGCGCCGGGGGCGCTGGTGCCGGATGAGGGACTTGAACCCACAACCTTCCGCTTACAAGGCGGGTGCTCTACCAGTTGAGCTAATCCGGCTGGCTGCGCCGCGTCGACACAGGCTCTACATACCGCGTGGCGGCGCGCGCGACAAGACCGGCTGCCGTGAAACATGCGGCGACAGACCGCGCGCGCCACATGAACGTGCGTTCATCCTGGTGACACCGGCCGGTGAGGGCGGGGCTGCTTGAATGGCCATCGAGTTTTCCGCCGGCCCACGGCCCCCGCCGTGGTCATACCAAAGGATCAGCAGCCGATGACCAGTTCCGATCGCTCCCGCACAGCCATCAGCCCCCGTGACTTTTCGGCCCGGCCCGTCGGGGCCGGCCGCGGCATCCGGCCGATCCGCCGCCTGGGCGCGGCCCTGATGGCCGGCGCCGCCCTGGCCCTGCCGCTGGCCGGGGTCGGCGGCACCATGCTGGCGCCGATGCCGGCCAGTGCCGCCCCGTTGCCGCAGAGCTTCGCGCCCCTGGCCGAGCAGGTGATGCCGGCGGTGGTCAACATCTCGACCACCCAGGAGGTCGAGCGGCCGAGCGGCCCGCAGGGCCTGCCCTTCGATCTGCCCGAGAATTCGCCGTTCCGCCAGTTCTTCGAACCGTTCATGCAGAATGCGCCGCGCGGCGCGCCGCAGGTGGTGAACGCGCTGGGTTCTGGCTTCATCATCGACCCCGACGGCTATGTCGTGACCAACAACCACGTCATCGACAGCGCCACCGAGATCAAGGTGACGCTGGAGGACAAGAGCCAGTATACCGCCAAGCTGATCGGCACCGATCCGCTGACCGATGTGGCGTTGCTGAAGATCGATGCCGGGCGCAAGCTGCCGGCGGTGAATTTCGGCGACAGCGACGCCGCCCGCGTGGGCGACTGGGTGCTGGCGGTGGGCAACCCCTTCGGCCTGGGCGGCAGCGTGACCGCCGGTATCGTATCGGCCCGCAACCGCAACATTCATGCCGGGCCTTATGACGATTTCCTTCAGATCGACGCCGCGATCAACCAGGGCAACAGCGGTGGCCCGGTGTTCAATGGCAATGGCGAGGTGATCGGCATCAACACCGCCATCGCCAGCCCGAATGGTGGCTCGGTCGGCATCGGCTTTTCGATTCCCGCCAAGATCGCCAGCCGGGTGGTGACCCAGTTGAAGGAGACCGGCAGCATCCAGCGCGGCTGGCTGGGCGTGGAGATCCAGCCGCTGACGCCTGAAATCGCCGAAGCGCTGGGCATGGACGAGCCGGCCGGCGCGCTGGTGGCCCGGGTGCTGCCGGGCAGCCCCGCGGGCGATGCCGGGCTTGAACGCGGCGATGTGGTGACCGGTGTCGACGGCCAGCCGGTGAAGGATGCCCGTGACCTGACCCGCCAGATCGGCGACATGCCGCCCGATCAGCGGATCACGCTGGACGTCCGTCGGGGTGGCGACAGCCGCCAGATCAAGGTGAGGCTGGGCGAGCGACCGCAGGACATGGCCAGTGCCCGTGGCGAGCCGGGCCAGGGCGGCGGCGGCGCCGGCGAGGCCGTGGCATCGCTGGGCGTGCGGTTGGCGCCGCTGGACGATGCCCTGCGTCAGCGCCTGGGGATCGACCCGTCGGTGAACGGCGTGGCCGTGGTCGACATGCTGGCTCCGGATGCCGGCCCCGGGGGCCGTCCGGGCGGTCGTCCGGGTGACGGGCATGGCGCGCCGCGCGATGCCCGGCCGGGTCGGCCGGCGCCGGGCGGCGATGGTCCGGAGTTGCAGCCCGGCGATGTGATCGAGCAGGTCGGGGGTACCTCGGTCGACCGGCCGTCGCAGGTGACGGCGCTGGTCGACGAGGCGCGCGAGCGCGGCCGCGATCATGTCCTGCTGCTGGTGGCGCGGGGCAATGAGAGCCGCTTCGTGGCTGTGCCCATTCAGTAACCGGTTCATCAGCCAACCGGGGCATCAGCCGCAGGCCGGCGGCTGAGACGGATGGCCGCAGGTTCCGGATAGCGCGCGCATGGGCCTTGTGGGGCAGACACAGGGGCCGGCCCGCGGGCACCGGGACTTGCGGGCGACGGCGGGCGGGTGCCACCATCGGCACCCGCCCGTTCGTGTTTTTCCGCGCCGTCCGGGGGGCGCCCGATCCGTCCGGCAAGGTCCGAGGTATCATGAAGATCCTGATCATCGAGGATGACGACCGCACCGCCGCCCAGGTCGCCCGCGCGCTGACCGAGGCGGGGCATGTGGTCGACCGTGCCGGCGACGGCCGCGACGGGCTGTTTCTGGCAACCGGCGGCGGCCATGACGTGATCGTGCTGGACCGGATGCTGCCGGGACTGGACGGGCTGGCGGTGCTGGGCGCCCTGCGCGGCGCCGGCCAGAGCGTGCCGGTGCTGATCCTGTCGGCGCTGGCCCATGTCGATGAACGGGTGCGGGGGCTGAAGGCGGGCGGCGACGATTACCTGTCGAAACCCTTCGCGGCCGTGGAACTGGTGGCGCGGGTCGAGGCGCTGGGCCGGCGCCCCGCACAGGCCCAGGCAAGCGACCGGCTGGTGATCGCCGATCTGGAGATCGACCTGCGCACCCGCCGCGTGACCCGTGCCGGCCGCGCCATCGATCTGCGCCCGCAGGAATACCGGCTGCTGGAATTCCTGATGCGCCATGACGGCCAGGTCGTGACCCGGGCGATGCTGTATGAGGGGGTGTGGGATTTTCATTTCGAGCCCCAGACCAATGTGGTCGAGGTCCATGTCAGCCGGCTGCGCCAGAAGATCGATCGCGGCTTCGGCCGGCCCCTGATCCGCACCCATCGCGGCGGCGGCTATTCGATCGGCCTGCCTGACGGCGATCCGGATGACGGTGGCCCCGATGGTGGCACCCCGGATGACAGGGACGGGGCGGCCGGTGGTGACCATGACTGATGCCGCGCAGGGCGGCGGCGGCCTGTTCCGGCGGCTGCGGCGGACCTCGGCCGCGCGGATCGTGGCGCTGTATCTGGCCGTCTTCGTGGCCTCGACCGCGATCGTGCTGGGATCGGTCACCTGGGCGGCGCTGGCGCTGATCGACCGCCAGATCGACCAGACGCTGGATGCCGAGGTGCGCGGCCTTGCCGAGCAATACCGCCTTGAAGGGCTGGGGCGGCTGATCGAGGTGGTGCGGGCGCGGTCGGGCATCCGGTCGTCGGGCATCCGGTCACACGCCGGCCCCGGCGATCGTGGCGACGGCCCCGGTCCTGGTCCTGGTTCTGGCCCTGGCGACAGCGGCATTGGTCTGGGCGGGATCTATCTGCTGGCCGCCCCCGACGGGGTGCCGATCGAGGGCACCTTGAGCGGCTGGCCGCGTGCCGCCGAGCGCGCGGCCGACGGCACGCTGGACGCCGAACTCGCCGATGGGCGCCGCGCCCGGATCCGGGTCTATCGGCTGGCCGGCGGCTTCCGGCTGCTGGTCGGGCGCGACCTGGCCGAACGCGCCCGGTTCCGGGAACTGGTGGTCGAGGCCTCGTTCTGGTCGCTGGGGCTGGTGCTGGTGCTGGGGTTGTATGGCGGCTGGATGCTGGCGCGCCGGTCGCTGGCGCGAGTGGATGCGATGGCGCTGGCGGCACGCCGGATCGTCGGCGGCGATCTGGATGAGCGGCTGCCGCGCGCCGGCAGCGGCGATGAATACGACCGTCTGGCCCAGGCGGTGAACGCCATGCTCGACGAAATCGGCCGGCTGATGACCGCGAGCCGGGTGGCATCGGATGCCATGGCCCATGATCTGCGCGGGCCGCTGGCGCGCGCGCGGGTGACGGTGGAAGCGGTGGCCCTGCGCCAGCCCGACCCGTCGGAGGCGCGTGCCGGGCTCGACGAGGCGCTGGCCGAGATCGACCGGGTGATCGCGACCTTCGAGGCGCTGACCGCGATCGGCCGCGCCGAAAGCGGTGCCGGGCGCACCGCCTGGTCGGATGTCGATCTGAGCGCGCTGGTCACCGAACTGGGCGAGATCTATGAGCTGCTGTTCGAGGATGCCGGCCGGGTTCTGGAGGCGCGCATCGCCCCCGGCATCACCCGGCCGGGCGACCGGGCGCTGATGCAGCGGGCGGTGGCCAACCTGCTGGAAAACACCTTGAAACATGGCGCCGGCCCGGTGGTGCTGTCACTCGCCCGAGACGCGCATGATGATGCGATCGTGATCCGGGTCGCCGACCGGGGGCCGGGCGTGCCGGCGGCCGAGCGCGCGCGGGTGGTGGAGCGCTTCGCGCGGCTCGATCCGGCGCGCAGCCTGCCGGGAAGTGGTCTGGGGCTGGCACTTGTCGATGCCGTCACCCGGCTGCATGGCGGCCGTCTGGTGCTGATGGACGCCGATGCGGGGGCAGCCGGTACCGCCGGCGGCACCGGGCCGGGGCTCGCCGTGGAGTTGAGGTTGCCGGCCGGCGGCGGCGCGCCGCAACCGGCCGGAAACGAGCCGACGGCGGCTGGCGGTCAGCCGGCCGAGGGCGTGGCGCCTGTCGGGGACGTGGCGCCTGTCGGGGACGTGGCGCCTGTCGGGGACGTGGCGCCAGTCGGGGGCGTGGGGGCCGGCAGCGGCGTGCGGCCGGGGCCGAGCGCATAGAGCGCCACCGCGGTCGCCGTCGCCACGTTCAGGCTTTCCACCTGATCCGAAATCGGCAGCCGCACCAGCAGATCGCAGGTCTCGCGGGTCAGCCGGCGCAGACCCGGCCCCTCGGCGCCCATCACCAGCGCCAGCCGGTCGGGCAGGCCGGGCGCGCGGATATCGGCCGTGGCATGGCCGTCCAGCCCCACACACCACCAGCCCAGCCGCTTCAGGTCGTCGAGCGCCCGGGCGAGATTGCCGATCCGGATCAGCGGCACGGTTTCCAGCGTGCCGGAGGCCGCCTTGGCGAGTACGGCACTTTCCGGCGCCGCCCGGCGTTCGGTCATGACCACGGCCACCGCCCCGAAGGCCGCGGCCGCGCGCAGAATGGCGCCGACATTGTGCGGATCGGTAACCTGATCGAGCACCACGATCAGGCCGGTGCCGGAGGACGCGCCGGCGGTCAGCGTCGCTTCAAGATCACGCTCGGGCAGGGGGGCCAGGTGCAGGGCGATGCCCTGATGGACGGCGTCCTCGCCGAAGCGGCGGTCGATATCGGCCCGCGATACGGTCTCGACCTCAAGGCCACGGCCGCGGGCCAGGGCCGCGAGCTTCGGGTCGCCCGCCGCTTCCGAGCGTTCCGCCACCACCAGACGGTGCAGGCTGCGGGCGGGGTTGGCGAGCGCCGCCTCGACCGCGTGGCGGCCATAGAACCACAGCCCGCCGCCATCGCCGCCACCCCCGCGGGGACGGTTCGGGCCGCTGGCCTGACGGCCCCGGGGGCCTGTGGATGAGCCGCTGCGTGACGGGCGATGACGATCTGGGTTTGACATCGGTCCTCGGTTTGGTTACGAACGCGCTACACCGCGCCGGACACGGCAGGGCACCAGACGAAACGCCGCCGGATCGGGCGATGTTTCGGCCGGAACGCCAGCCGGGTCGGGCTAGCCCGCAGCAATGCGGGTCGCGTCGGATCGCCGGAGTGTGTCGATGGATTGCTTGCCCTGCAACATTCCCGTTGACTTCTTCCCGCGAATTTCCATAGTGCCGTCGCCAAGGCGCGGTGCAGGACGCACCCATGGAGGGGTGGCCGAGCGGTCAATGGCAGCAGACTGTAAATCTGCCGGGTTTTCCCTACGTTGGTTCAAATCCAACCCCCTCCACCACTTTTCTCCTGCAGCGCAGCTTGGTCGCGGATGCAGACGCGGGACGTGCGGACCTCTTCGCCTGAAGGGGCGCGCGTCGCGCGCGGACGCGGGTGTAGCTCAATGGTAGAGCTCCAGCCTTCCAAGCTGGCTATGCGGGTTCGATTCCCGTCACCCGCTCCAAATCCCTGACGTCAGAGCCGCCCTCGCGAGCCTTCTCCGGTTTCGATCGGGGGCTGGTTCCGTTTTGGGGGGTGTCTCGCGTCGTCTCAGTCGGTACAGCTCTCAAGTCGGGTTTGAGCAACGATGGGCAAGGAAAAGTTCGAGCGCAGCAAGCCGCACGTGAACATCGGCACGATCGGTCACGTGGACCATGGCAAGACGACGCTGACCGCTGCGATCACGAAGGTTCTGGCGCTGACCGGTGGTGCGA
>NZ_JBBKTV010000016.1:0-85616 GCF_039630945.1 Tistrella arctica | reverse complement strand
CGCTGGTCGCGGACAAAGTCCCGCTGCCGACCGCGAAGGTCACGGTCACGATGCCCGAGCCGGCATCGATATCGCTGATCGAGATGCCGGTCAGCGCGGTCACCGTGTCTTCGGTCACCGCAATGCTGGCCGGCGCGGTCAGATCGGGGGCGTCATTCACCGCCGCAACCGCGAGCGTCACCGTGGCGGTGTCGGTCTTGGCACCGCCCGAGCCGCTGTTGCCGCTGTCATCGACATCGATCGAGAGCGTGACGTCGCCATTGGCGTTGGCATCCGGCGTGAAGGTCAGCGCTCCGCCTGAGATGAAGGCGTTGATGTCGCTGACCGTGCCGGTCAGCGTCAGCGCGCTCGCGGTGCCGCCGACGGTGATGTCGGCGGTTCCGGTCGCGGCAAGCGCACCCTCGCCCACCGTGAAGGTCACGGTCACCGTGCCACTTGCGGCATCCGCGTCCGTGATCGAAATGCCGGTGAGCGGGGTTTCGGTGTCTTCGGTCACATCGATGGAGGCCGGCGCCGTCAGCGCCGGCGCGTCATTCACCGCGGTCACCGTCAAGGCGAAGCTCTGGCCGCTGACGGTGAGACCGTTCGTGTCCTTCACCGAGAAGCCGAAACTGTCCGAGGTGGTTTCCGAGCCGTCATGCTCGTAAGTTACCAACCCGTCATCGATATCCTGCTGGGTGAAGGTATCGCCGGTCGCGAGCGCCACGCCATCGAGCTTCAGTGTGCCGGCAGGCGGCGGCGTGGTCAGGGTATAGGTGATGTCGGCGGCATCGGGATCTTCCACATCGGAAGACGACAGCATCGCCGCGGTGATGGTGGTCGAACCGCCTTCGTCCACCGTCGTGCCGGTGTTGGTGTCCACCGTCGGCGCGGAGTCGACCTCGATGGTGCGCTCGAACGCGGTGCTGGTCTGGGTTGGCGTATCGCCGCTGTCGTCGGTGACGGTGATCGTCACCACCCGGTCGCCGGCGGGCATCGTCGCCGACGCGCCGGTATAGAGATAGGCCGCCCCCTGAAGCACCGTCTGGTAATCGGCCAGCGACGCCGTGCCCGACAGCGTCAGCGTGCCGGTGCTGGCATTGAAGTTGTAGCTGATGCCATGGTCGTTGGCGTAATTCGCCGCCGGCACGAACAGGCCCATATAATCGGATGTCCCGCCCGGACGGGTGGTGAGCGTCAGCACCACGCTGGTCAGCATGGTCGAGTCGACATCGCTCAGCGCCGCCGAGCCGACCACCGCCACGGCGGCACCGCCTGCCTGGTAGACCGGCGAGGCCGACAGGTCGGTGATGACCGGTGCGTCGTTCACCGGGGTGACGTCGAGCGTGATCGTGGCACTGTCGGTCTGGGCACCGCCCGAGCCGCTGAAGCCGCCATCGTCGATGGCCACCGTCAGGACGACATCGGTCGTATCGTTCGCCGCCGTGGTGAAGCCGACATTGCTCGCCGCGATGAAGGCATTGATATCGGTGATGCTGCCGGTCAGGGTCAGCGCCGAGGCGGTGCCGCCGACGGTGACGCCGCTGCCTGACGTCGCGGCAAGCGTGCCGGACGCGACCGACAGGGTCACGGTGACCACCGACGAGCCGGCATCGACATCCGCGAACGAGATGCCGGTGAGCGCGCTTGCGACATCCTCGGTGACTGCGATCGTCGCACTGTCGGGCGCGGTGATCACGGGGGCGTCGTTCACCGCGGTGACCGCGAGAGTGATGGTGTCGCTGTCGGTCAGCGCCCCACCCGTGCCCGTGTTGCCGTCGTCATTCACCGTCACCGTCATGGTCACATCGGCGGTCGCGTCCGCGGCCGTGGTGAATGTGACGTTCTCGGCCGAGATGAAGGCGTTGATGTCGGTGATGGTGCCGGTCAGCGTGCAGGTATTGGCGGTGCCGCCGACAGTGACGCCGGCATCCGATGTGGCAGAAATGGTGCCGGACCCGCTTGGAACGTGGAACGTCACCGTCACGACGCCTGTGCCGGCATCGATATCCGACACCGAAACGCCGGTGATCGCCGAGGCAATGTCCTCGGTCACGTTGATCGAGAGCGGCACGGTCACCACCGGGGCATCATTGGTGGCGATGATGCCGATCGTGGTCACGACGGTGCCGATGAGCGCACCACCCTTGCCCTGATCGCCGCTGTTGCCGTCATTCAACGACCAGAGGATGTCGACGCTGTCCGGCGGCGTGTCGCTGCCATTGGCATAGGCGATCTGCTGAGCGACCTGATTGACCAGCGCCGCCGTTGCATCGGCGTTGAAGGTCAGGACGAGCTGGCCGCCGGAATTGGTCGTCACCGTGCCGACGACGACGCCACCGACCGTGATGTCACCGCTCTCGACCAGCGCCGACAGCGTGCCGCCGGAGACCGCCGAGAATGCGTCATCCGTCGACGTGCCGCCATCCCGCGTGAGGGTGAGAGTGGCCCCCGCATAGCTGTCGGCCGCATCCAGTTCAACGTCGGCGATGCGGATGTCGGCACCGATGGCCGTGGCATCGCCATCCTCGATGTGGTCGTCGATACCGACGCCACCGACGAAATTGCCGTCCGCATCGATCCTGGCGGTGAAGACCTCACCGGTCGAGATGTCGACCGGGCCGGCCAGGACCATGCCACCGTCGGCGCGCAGGCCGATATTCCACGCGGTCAGATCACGATCGGCCAGCTCGGCGAGCTGCAATTCGCCACCGGTCCCGAAGCCTGAGTCGAGCGCGCCATCATCACCGACCCGGATCAGGGTCGACACCGTCTCGCCGCCGACACTGCGGGTGGTGAGGATCACCATCTCGTCGGCCGCGGTCATGAACGCGTCATTCTTGGTGGTCGACGACAGATTGAGCTGGCCCGCCGTGCCATAGCCGGTGTCGGTCGACCCGTCGGTGTTCAGGCGCCAGATCGTCGTGGCAAACGGCACGGTCGCGACGAAGCCGACCGCGACCACCTTGCCGTCGGACTGGACGAAGACGTCTTCGATCGTGGTCAACGATCCGCTGTCGCCGAGTTCGACCACACCACCCGTGCCGAAGCCGGTATCAAGGCTGCCATCGGCGTTCAGCCGGATCAGGGCGCCTCCCAGATCGGTGTTGCCGCCGACGATCAGCTTGCCATCGGTCTGGGGTGTGATGACAAAACCCCAGTCGAGCCCGCCCAGATCGATATCGACGACGCCGTCGCCACCGCCGAAGCCGGTATCGAGTGTGCCATCCGCGTCGAACCGCATCAGGAGGAAATTGTTGTTGGTATTGCCGGTGACGAGAATGTCGCCCGACACATCGATGGCGACCGCGCGCGCCTGGCCGTTACTGCCCGGGATGGCGGTCGTGGCGATGCCATCGGTGCCAAAGCTGGTATCGAGCGATCCGTCGGTGTTGTAGCGGACCAGCGTCACCGGACCACTGCCCGAAGCCGGACGGCCCATCACCACCAGTTTGCCGTCGGCCTGAATTGCGGCATCGACCGGGATGATCGAACTGCCGAGGTCGGTGGTTACGCCGCCATCGCCGTCGAAGCTGGTGTCGAGCGTGCCATCGGCGTTGTAGCGCGCGACCTGGAACGTATATGGCACGGCGTCATAGCCGATGACGTAATAGCGGCCATCGGCAAGGGTAATCACCTCGATGCTCGACACCGGGCCGTTGCCGGCATCACCGGTGCTGATCGCATCGGGCAGATCCACGATCTCCGGCGCGTCATTCACCGGCTGGATATCGAGCGTGACGGTGCCGCTGTCGGCCAGCGCCCCACCGGCGCCGGTGTTGCCGCCATCATCGACGGTAACCGTCAGGGTCACGTCGTCGACGGCATTCCCGGCGGTGGTGTACGACACACCTTCGGCCGCGATGAAGGCATTGATATCGGTGATCGACCCGGTGAGGGTCAGGGCGGTGTCGGTGCCGCCGACCGTGACGCCCGAACCGCTGCTGGCGGTGAGCGTGCCCGCGCCGATGGCGAAGGTGACCGTCACGATGCCGCCGGCGGCATCGACATCGGCGATGGTGATGCCGGTGACGGCCGAGGCCACATCCTCGGTCACGGCAATCGTGCCGCTGCCCGGAAGGGTCAGCACCGGCGCGTCGTTGGCGGCTGCGATCCGGATCGTCGAGATCACCGAGCCCGACAAGGCGGGGCCGGTCCCCTGCGCGCCGGTATTGCCGTCATTCAGCGTCCAGGCCAGATCGACCGAAGCCGGCGGCGTGTCGTTGGTGGTGGCATAACCGATCTGTTGCGCGGCCTCGTTCACCAGGTTGTAGGTGGCGTTGGCATTGAACACCAGCACCAGCGTTCCGCCGGCATTGGTCACGACCGTGCCGATGGTGACGCCGTCGACGACCAGGGCGTCGCCTTCGACCAGCGCGCCCAGCGTGCCGCCCGACACGGCACCGAAAGTGTCGTCGCCATTCGCGCCGCCATCGCGGGTGATGGTCAGCGTGGCGCCGTCATAATTGTTGCCAGCGGCCAGTTCGGCATCATACAGGTCGATATAAGGGTCGACGGCCGTGAAGCCGCCATCCTCGACATGGACCCGGTCGCCGAAGCCGTCGATCGCGACACCGTTGGCATCGAAATGGCCGGCGAAGATCTCTGCATCACCGCAGCCACATCCAATATAAAGTCCGCCGATCAGCAGATTGCCGTCGGCATCCGTGCTGATGGCAGTACCAAGGAAGGCGCGCGTCGCATCACCCAGGACCAGGCGGCCATCCGTGCCGAAGGTCATGTCCTGCTGGCCATCGGTGCCGATGCGCAAGATGATGGCCAGCGGCTCGACGGCGTCGAGATCATAGGCGACCGCAACGACGCTGCCATCGTCGAGCATGGTGAAGGATGTCGCAATCAGCCCTGGGAACGCAGCCCAGCCACTGGTGCCGAAGCTGGTATCCACCGTACCGGTGGAGTCGAGCCGATACAGGAACGCAGCATATCCGCCGGGGCCGGCAATCGTGCCGGCCACGATGATGCCACCATCCGCCTGGATCATCACCGACCGGGTGATCTCGATCGCTTCGCTGTCGCCAAAGGTGACCGTGCCACCCGTGCCGAAGCCGGTGTCGAGGGTGCCGTCAGCGGCATAGCGCTGCACGATCACGTCGTCATCGACCATCCCGACCACGACGATGCTGCCATCCGCCTGAACGGTCACGCCGGTAAAGAGTTCGTCTCCCCCCGCATCATACTGAACAAGGGTGAATGTCAGGTCGATCTCGCCTGCGCTCGTCAGGCGGACAATGACGCCATCCGTCTCGCCAGTGCCGCTGTCGATCTGGCCACCGGTGAGCAGAATCCGCCCACTATCGTCGAGCGTCATGTCGGCGACGATCAGGCCTGGTCCGCCCTGCGCGAATGACGGGTCGCGCGTCCCGCTGGTGTCGAACCGCAGGATGAGCGATCCACTGATCGTGCCGTCATCAAAGGTCGACGCAACCACCAGACTGCCATCCGCCTGCACGACCGCATCGATGGGTGAGATGTCCGTCCCGTCGTCGCTCAGTGTGGCGATGCCATTGGTGCCGTAACTGGTATCGAGTTCACCTGCAGCGGTATAGCGCGCGATGATCACCTCACTCGACGTGCCATCGGTATCGGCGCCGATCTGATAATACCCGCCCGAGGGAATCGGGATGATGATCGGATTGCCGTCGATGCCACCCGGATTGTCGTCGACGACGACGCCATCCGGCAGCGTGTCGATATCCGGGGCGTCGTTCACCGGATCAACGGTGATGACGATCACCTCGGACGCGGTTTCCGGGGCAGGACCGGTGTTGCCGAGGTCGTCGATCGTGACCGTCAGGTTCACATCGCCCGTGTCATCGGGATCCGTCTGATAGGTCACCTCGCCATTGGCGATGAAGGTATTGATATCGGCGATCGACCCGCTCAGCACGATGGTCTGCGAGTCCGTGGCCGTGACCGTGACCCCAGAGCCGGATGTCGCCGACAGGACACCATAATCGACCGCGAATTCGACCTCGACCGTGGCGCTGCCCGCGTCGGCGTCCGAGAACGAGATGCCGGTGATCGGGGTTTCGGTGTCTTCGACCACCGAGAGCGTGCCACCACCCGGGACGGTGATCGCCGGTACATCATTGACGGCTGTGATCGCGATCGCGCTGGTCATGGTGCCGGTGGCCGATCCGCCCGTACCCTGGGCACCGGAATTACCGTCATCCACCGTCCAGACCAGATCCACCGTCGCAGGTGGGGTATCGCTGCCATTGGCATAGGCCACCTGGCGCAGCGCCTCATTCACCAGCGCGCGGGTCGCGGCGGCATTCAGCGACAGCACCAGCGTGCCGGCAGAATTCGTCACCACCGTACCGATGGTGGTGCCGGAGACGACCAGGGCCTCGCCCTCGGTCAGGGCATCCAGGCTGCCGCCGTCAGCGGCTGAGAATTCATCCTGGCCGTCGGCGCTGCCGTCGCGCGACAGGGTCACGGTGAAGCCATCGAGCGTGTCGGCATCGCCCAGATCGACATCGTCGATCGCGATGGTGGGCGCAATAACCACCGGCGTGCCGTTTTCGGTGTAGTCGACAGGCGCGGCTCCCTCGATGGCCTGGCCGCTGGCATCGAAGCGGGCAAAGAGCAGCGCGCTGTCTGCGCCAAGCGTCTCGCCCAGATAGGCGCCGCCCAGAAGGATGTCGCCAGTACTGGCATTCACCTGAAGCGACGTGCCGGCCACATTGTAGCCGATGCCGCCGATCCGGATTTCGCCGCCGCGCCCGAAATCGCCATCGGGAAGCCCGTCGGCGGTATAGCGCAACAGCGCCGCCGAAAGCACACCATCGTCATTGATCGTGCCGGTCACCAGGATGCCGCCATCCGGGGCAAAGGCGAAGGACAGACCGTCCATCGCCGGGCCGGTGATCGACCCGTCGGTGCCGAAGCTGGTATCGAGTGCGCCGTCGCTGGTGAAGCGCCAGATCATCGGTGTCGGCGCCAGCGGATTGTCACCCTGGGTGGGCACGGCGAGCAGAATGCTGCCATCGGCCTGGAGGCCGAGCAGTGCGTCGTAGCTGGCATCGACGGTGCTGTCGATCACCGTATAGCCGACGGTGGCGAAGCTGGTGTCGAGCGTGCCATCGGCGTTCTGGCGGAACACGATCAGATCGTCGCCCCGGCGCGCGACGGTAACGATCTTGCCGTCAGGCTGGATGATCGAGTCGAGACCCACCTCATTGCCGGCAATATCGCCGCTGGCGTCGAGCTTGGCTTCAAAGACACCATCGGCGCTGAAGCGATAGATGAAGGTCGCGCGCAGGCCGGCGGTGGGCGTGCCCTGGGTGGTGACGAAGATCTTGCCGGCGCTGTCGATCTCGATATCGGCGCCCACAAGGTCATAGCTGGCATCGGTCATGATCGCCGGGCCGAAGCTTGCATCGACCGTGCCATTGGTGGCCACGCGGAACAGGCCCACATCGCCATCGGCGGAATGGGCGGCGATCAGAAGCTGGCCATCGGCCTGCACCGTCACCGCATCCAGCACACTGCCGGCGAAAAAGGCAACGCCACCGGTGCCATAGCTCTGGTCGAGCGCACCATCGGCGTCATAGCGATAGATCAGCACATTGTTGTCGGCATCCGGGCCGTCCGTGCGGATGCTGACGGCATAATAGCCGCCATCCGGCGCATCCAGCACCAGCAACGGGCTGAACAGCGGCTCCAGGGCCGGCGCCAGCGTCACGCCGTCATCGACCGTATAAACATCCGGCGCGTCGTTCACCGGGGTGACCGTGACGGCGATACTGGCGGTGTCGGTCTCGGGTACGGCGGCATCCTGATCGCTGACCGACACGTCCAGGGTGACGGCCTGGGTGGCGTTCGGGGCGGTGCGGAAGGTGACATTGCCAGCGGCAATGAAATCGTTGAGATCGGCCATGCTGCCGGTCAGCCGGATGCTATGACCCTCGGCGACCACATCGACATCGGCCGTGCCGGTTGCCGCGAACGAGCCACTATCGGCCGTGATGATCAGCAGATAATCCTGCCCGGCATCATCGGCATCCGCGATCGAGATGCCGGTGAGCGGGCTATCGGTGTCCTCGGACACCGTCAGCGTGGCGGGCGCCGTCAGCACCGGCGCCTCGTTATTGGCCACGACCGCCAGTTCCGCGGTGGCGGCATCGCTTGAGAACGCCGTGGTGCCGCCATCGGTCGACGTATCGGCGGTGGACCGGCTGGCGCCGCTGGTTGCGGTGCCGGAGGTCTGGTCCCAGGCCTTGAAGTTGATGGTGGCGGTTTCCGGGTTCACGCCATCCGGCGTGTAGCGGAGTTGAGCGGTCGCGCCAAGCAGCAGCGCCGCCGATCCCGACACGGTTCCGACCGAGAACCAGTTGGTGCCGTCGGTGGTGTAGGCCCAGGTGCCGTTGCCGGTCAGGCCGGTGATCGCAATCCCCGACAGCGCGCCGGTATCGACATCGCCATAACCGGCATCGGTCAGCAGATCGGAGATCGTCACCGGATCCGACCTCGTCTCGCGGTCGGTGCCGGTCAGGGTCACGTCGTCGGGCGAGATGACGGGCGCATCGTTGACCGAGGTGACCGTGATCGTCGCGTCGGCTTCCTGGAACGAGAACGCGGTCAGCCCGCCGGACGTGGTGATGTTATAGGTCGAGCGGGTGGCACCATCGGCGGCCGTGCCCTCGGTCTGGTCCCAGCCCTTGAAGGTGAGGCTGGCGGACTCGCCATTGTCGCCATCCGGGACATAGCGCAGTTGCGCGTCCGGCTTGAGCAGCAGCGCCGCACCCCACGACACGGCGCCGACATCGAACCAGTTGGCGCCGCTGTCGGTGGAATACTGCCAGGTGCCGTTACCGGCCGAACCGGTCAGCGCGATGCCGCCCGCCGACGCCCCGATGTCGGCATCATCATAGCCGGCATCGGTGAGCAGGTCCGAGACCGTGATCACAGCGGAGGTCGTGTCTTCATCCGTGCCGGTCAATGGCACGTCATCAGGTGAGATGGAGGGCGAGTCATTGACATCGGTGAGGACGATGGTCGCCGTCGCCACATTGGCCGAGAACGCGGTGCTGCCACCGTTCGTGGCGGTGTTCGCCCGGAACTGGGTGGAACCGTTTGTGGCTGTGCCGCTGGTCTGGTCCCAGGCCCGGAACGAGATGGTCGCGGTTTCGCCATTCTCGAAATCGGGGACGTAGCGCAGAGATGCCGAGGCATCGAGCAGGATCGCCGAGCTTCCCGACACGGCCGAGATCTGGAACCAGTTGGTGCCATCCGTGGTGTACTGCCAGATGCTGTTGCCGGTGACACCGGTGATCGCGATGCCGGACAGGGCGCCAGTGTCGGCGTCGCTATAGCCGGCATCGGTCAACAGATCGGCAATCGCGATCGTGCCGGTCCCGGTCTGTTCGGTGCCATCCGGCAGGTCGATGCCGTCGCCCGAAATCACCGGCGCGTCCTGCACCGCCGTCACCGACAGCGTCACCGTGTCGCTGTCGGTCTGCGCGCCGCCGGAGCCGGTATTGCCGCCATCATCGATCCCGACGGTCAGCGTGACATCGGCCGTGGCATTGGCAGCGGTGGTGAAGCTCACCCCGCTGGCCGCGATGAAGCTGTTGATGTTGGCGATGGTGCCGGTCAGCGTCAGCGCCGAGGCCGTACCGCCCACCGTGACGCTGCCGCCCGACGTCGCCGCCAGCGCGCCCGATGCCACCGACAGGGTGACGACGACAGTGCCGGAGCCGACATCCACATCGGCGAAGGCGATGCCGGTCAGCGCCGTGGCCACATCCTCGGTCACGGCGATCGATCCGGGCACGGTGACGACCGGCGCGTCGTTGACCGAGGTCACCGTGATCGTCGCATCCGCCTGCTGGAACGAGAACGCGGTCAGGCCGCCGGCGGTGGTAATGTTATAGGTCGAGCGGGTGGCGCCGTCGGCGGCCGTGCCCTGGGTCTGGTCCCAGCCCTTGAAGGTCAGGCTGGCGGACTCGCCATTGTCGCCATCCGGGACATAGCGTAGTTGCGCATCCGGCTTGAGCAGCAGGGCCGTGCCCCACGCCACGCTGCCGACATCGAACCAGTTGGCGCCGCTGTCGGTGGAATACTGCCAGGTGCCGTTGCCGGCCGAACCGGTCAGCGCGATGCCACCCGCCGACGCCCCGTTGTCGACATCGCCATAGCCGGCATCGGTGAGCAGATCCGACACCGTGACCACAGCGGAGGTGGTGTCCTCATCCGTGTCGGTCAATGGTACGTCATCAGGGGAGATCGAGGGCGCGTCATTGAGATCGGTGAGGACGATGGTCGCCGTCGCGACGTTGGCCGAGAACGCGCTGCTGCCACCGTTCGTGGCGGTGTTCGCCCGGAACTGGGTGGAACCGTTTGTGGCTGTGCCGCTGGTCTGGTCCCAGGCCCGGAACGAGATGGTCGCGGTTTCGCCATTCTCGAAATCGGAGACATAGCGCAGAGACGCCGAGGCACTGAGCAGGATCGCCGAGCCGTCCGACACGGCCGAGATCTGGAACCAGTTGGTGCCATCCGTGGTGTATTGCCAGACGCTGTTGCCGGTGACACCGGTGATCGCGATGCCCGACAGGGCGCCAGTGTCGGCGTCGCTATAGCCGGCGTCGGTCAGCAGATCGGCAATCGCGATCGTGCCGGTCCCGGTGTGCTCGGTGCCATCCGGCAGGTCGATGCCGTCGCCTGAAATCACCGGTGCGTCGTTCACCGCCGCCAGATTGATCGTCAGCGTGTCGCTGTCGGTCAGCGTGCCGCCGGTGCCGGTATTGCCCTGGTCGCTGATACCGATCGAGATTGTGCGGTTACCGGTGACATTGGCCGGTGGCGTGAAGTTGAGATTACCCGCCTCACCGAGATAAGCATTGATCGCCGCCACCGTACCGGTCAGCGTCAGACCATTGGCGGTGCTGCCGACCGTGACATCGGTCGTGGTGCCGATGCTGCCCAGCGTGCCGTCGGTGCTGGTGATGGTCACGACGACGGGGCTGGTGCCGGCATCGGCATCCGAGACTGTGATATAGGTCGAGGTGAGGTTGAACACCGTGTCTTCGGTGCCCGAGACCGAGGAACCGGCCGGCAGGGTGATCACCGGCGCATCGTTCACCGGTGTCGTGGTCACGTCGAAGGTATGCGGAACCGAATCCGACAAGCCTGAGCCCTGGCTGAGCACGAAGGTGAAGCTGCCGGCGCTTTCGCCGCCGTCATGCTCGACGGTGATCAGCCCGTCGTCGATATCCTTCTGCGTGAAGGTGCCGTTGGACGCCAGGTCGACGCCATCGCGATAGACCGTGAGGCCATTGGTGCCGGTCAACGTATAGGTGACGCTATCGGCCGCGTCAAAATCGTCCGTGGCCTGCAGCATCGCGGTGGTGATGGTGTCCGATCCGCCTTCGGCAACGGTGGCGCCGGTGTTGGTCGCAACCGTCGGTGCCACGTCGATGCCAATGGTCAGGTCGAAGGTGCCGACCTGATCATTGGCATCGGTGACGGTGTAGCGGAGGGTGCGGTCGGCCGGGTCTATATTGGCCGGGGTTGAGGTGTTCTGGTACTGGACCTGGCGAAGAAGGGTCTGATAGGCATCGAGCGACGCGGTGCCGGTGAAGGTCAGGGTTTTTGTGCTCGTATTGTAGCTGATGGAGATACTGGGGTCGGTGGCCGTGATTCTCGGGCGTTCGGCAAATCCATCCGGGGAGCTGACCAGTTGCACCGTCGCCGACGTCATCGTCGCGGTATCATCGATGAGGAACAGATCGGGTGCGACCGTCACATAGCCGCTGCCGGGGGTATAGACATAGGGTTCGGCGGCGAGCGCCGGCGCATCGTCATCAAGGCTGGTGACGGCGATGCCGCTGCCGATGAGTTCGTCGGAGGTGGCGCCATCGGCATCGGTGACGGTGGCGCGGAGGATGCGCGACCCGGCGGCCGTGGGGGTATAGGCCGATCCGGTATTACCCCAGGTGGGCGCATCCGCGGTGGATGAATAGGTGATGGTGCGCAGCGCCGCCTGCATCTGTGCCGCCGTGCCGCTGCCGGTCAGCGTCAGGACCAGCGCGCCGCCCTCCATCGCCACGCTGGAGGTGTAAGGCCCGGGTGCGGTGATCGCGAGAACGTCGCCATCACGCGCATTGGCAATCCAGACCCGCGCCGAGGTGATCAGGTCGCCATCATCATCGGCCACCGTAACGACCGGCAGGATGACAGTGGGGGCATTGCCCTCGGTCCAGAACACGGTCTGCGGGCCACCCAGCACAGGGGTGGTATCGTTCACCAGCTCGACCGCGCCGATATCGATGGCGCTGCCGGACACGCGTGTGCCGCCGCGCTGGTCGGTGGCGGGCGCCCCCGAAATCGACGGATTGCCGGCATCGATCGCCGAGCTGCCCGAGCCCGGCAGCATGGTCGGCGTGGCGCCGCCATTGTCCTGCAACGTGCCCAGAACCGGGTCGGTGGTCTTGTCGGTGCCGGCCGCCGTCCAGCCGCCCGAGGCGACGCTGTTGTTGTAATAGATGTTATAGCCGCCATTGCTGACGGAGCC
Source organism: Tistrella arctica (assembly GCF_039630945.1). Classification (NCBI taxonomy): domain Bacteria; kingdom Pseudomonadati; phylum Pseudomonadota; class Alphaproteobacteria; order Geminicoccales; family Geminicoccaceae; genus Tistrella; species Tistrella arctica. Next base: position 73,099 of record NZ_JBBKTV010000016.1, on the reverse strand, counting down.
GCCGGTGACATTGATGCCCCGGCCGGTGTTGTTGGCGAAGATTGAATGGGTGATCGCCAGGCTGCCGCCATAGCTGTCGATGGTGCCGTTGAACGAGCCGGCGGTCGAGACATTGCCCGCGAAGGTGCTGTGCGACACGGCCAGGGTGAGGCTGTTCTCGATCGCGCCGCCATACTGGGCGGAATTACCCGAGAAGGTGCTGTTCACGACCTCGGCAGTGCTGGCGGTGGTGCCCTCCATATTGATGGCGCCGCCCTGGCTACTCGCGGTGTTGCCCGAGAAGGTCGAGCGCGTGATCGAGATATCGTAGACATGGCCGGATTTGAAGAAGACAGCGCCGCCATATGACGCCGTCGTGTTCCCGGAAAAATAGCTCGTGTCGATATTGACAGCCATATCGCCGGCCGTGTCGCCAACGATCATGAGCGCGCCGCCGCCCTCGGTGCTCGACCCTGATGTGCCCTCGTTCTGGTCGAAGGTCGATCCGGAGACCGTGACCGTGCCCAAACCGCTTCGGACCCAGACCGCCCCGCCCGCCAGTGCCGTGCTGTCGCTGAAGGTCGCATCCGTGATGGTCAGCGACCCGGTGCCCGTCACACCGTCGTCGAAATAGACCGCGCCGCCCCGGACACCCTGGTTGGACGAAAACGTCACGCGCTCGATGGTGAGGGAATGGTTGGCGTTGGAGACGAACGAGATCGCGCCGCCATTGCCGCTGTTGTCAGCCGAGGTGTTGTTACCCCCGCTCAGCGCCAGATCCTGGAAGGTGGCGGTGGCATTGCTGACAGCGAACAGGGCGTCATTGCTGATCGACGTGCCGGTGATGCTGCGGATATCGCCGGTCGATGACTTGACGATGACCGTATCGGTGATGGTGTTGAAACCGGCGGTGGTGGAGATGTCGGCGGTGATGTCGATGGTGTCGGTGCCGCCGGCGGCATTGGCGTTGGTGATCGCGGTGTTCAACTGACTGGCATTGGCGGCGGTGAAGGTCGCCAGAATGCCGTCATAGCCGGCCTGGGCCTCGGCGGTCAGCGCAATGGTGGTCTCGATCGTGCCGGTGGCCACCTCAAGCTGCCAGTCGCCATGGCGGCCGCCATCATTGGCGGTGATGCCCCCGGTGGCGTCATCCGAGGCCGCGACATCGGCGCCGGTCAGCTCGGACAGCCGGCCCAGGAACACCGAGCCCTCGGGGCCGCCAGCGACATCGCAGCCATAGAGCAGGATATCGGCGCCTTCGGCCAGCCCGGCGCCGATCGCCGCCAGATCGCCGGCATGATCCTCGATCGTGCGGTCCGACAAGGCGGTCGCGCCGATCCAGATCTCGCCGACATTGCCTTCGGAAATGATGTGGATGGCATCGACCGCGCCCGACTGCGCGGCAACCCAGTCGGCGATCTGCGCCAGCCCGTCTTCGCCTGCATCCAGCACCACGATCTCGACATCGGCGGCCAGGCCGGCCGCCAGGGTCTGCCAACCGTCGACCCGGGTGTCGATGAACGCCACCTCGCGCCGGTCGGCGGCGGCGGCCGGCGCCGCGCCGTCAACCGCGCCGGCATCGGCGTCGTCCTGATCATCGGCAGGCGTGGTGTCGACCAGTGCCGCACTATCGTCATGGGAGGTGTCATGCGCCGTGGCATCGGTATCGGGGCGCAGCGCGGCGGCGGCATCCTGTGCCGCCTGATCCTGAAGCGCCTCGGCCGCCGTGGCGACGCCGGCAGCATCGAACATCATCCGCGGTTCCAGCGCCTGCGCCAGCGATACCCGCCGACCGGGGCGCCGTGGCGCCAGCGTGTTGCGGCCAGCCTGATCACCCCGACGACGAAAGCGACGCATGATTACCGTCCCCCGAACCCATAACGGGTCAGCCGCATCGTCGATGAAGCCCGACCACTGTGTTGGCATCCCCTGAGCCATCGCGTCGGACCACGATCAGTCACATGCGATGGCAGGCGCTCCGCGCTTTTTTCAGGCGCAGGCGTCATTTCCCGGATTTTGGTTAAGCTAGCTGAACCATTTGGGCAGCGGAAGCAGCATCGCACGCGTCACCCGGCGCGTGACGGGGTTCAGCCCGTTGATTCCGCATGTTTTTGAACACTGCCAATGACTTGATCAACGTCAACGGCCGTTAACCATGCGCGGGCGCGGCGGGCGAGACTCCTGTCGTGATCCGTGCCACAGTACACACGTGCGGCAACCGAGGGGCGAAACGGCGCGTATCTGCCATCCTGCAATTGCAACCTGTGCAGGCGCGGAGCTCTGCTCCAGCCCAGCCGTTCTGACTTGACTCATCGGGAAACAGAATGTTCGAGAATTTTACCTACGAGACCTTCGCGCCCCATGTCGGCACCGAGTTTCACGTCCGGCTGCCGCAAGGAAACCTGCCGCTCACTCTGGTTACGGCACGTCCCGGCGTGCAGGCGATGCTGACCGGCATGCGCCGGATGGGGTTCAGCCTGCTGTTCCGGGGGCCGGCGCAGTTCTATCTGCCGGCCAACAGTTACGACATCGCCCATCCGCGGCTGGGGCTGCTGAAGATGATGTTCGTCTGCCCGGTGATCGCGCCGATCGACCCGGCCACCGGCCGGCCGGTTCAGGCCAACCACTATGAAGCGATTTTCAACTGACCGTCCCGTCCGGACCGCCACAGCCTGCGGGTCCGGACGGCCACGACTGCACGACGCCGCCATCAAGAAACCGGAACATGACGAGGACGGAGGCAGATCATGGATTCACCTTTTATCGCCAGCATCGTGCCCTGGGCACCGGATTTCGCGCCGCGTGGCTGGGCCTATTGCCGGGGCCAGCTTCTGGCGATCTCTCAGTATCAGTCGGTCTTTGCGCTGATCGGCACCACCTATGGGGGCAATGGCAGCACCACCTTCGCCCTGCCCAATCTGCAAAGCCGCACACCGGTGGGTACGGGCCACGGCCCGGGCCTGCCCGTGGTGTCGCTGGGTGAAGCGGCGGGTACCGAAACCTCGACCATGACCACCGCCAACATGCCCGCGCATATCCACAGCGCCTTCCCGCAGATGACGGCCTCCATCGGCCTGTCCAGCGCGCCGGCCACAGCGTCGGACCCGGTGGGCAAGACCCTGGCGACCGCATCGGTGCGCATCGGCTCCGGCCCCGGCGCCCAGACCTTCCCGGTGCTCAATTATGCCGCCGGCACGGCCGACGCCGCCCTGACCACCACCGTGGACGGCACGATCGGCCTTGCCGATACCGGCGGGTCACAGTCCTTCCCGATCATCCAGCCCTATCAGGCATTGCATTTCATTTTCGCCATGACCGGCATCTTCCCGCCGCGCAGTTGACGCGCCAGTCCGATTCCGTCTCAGAGAGAGGTTTGAAGAATGAACCCGTTCATCGGACTGGCCATGTACTGGGCGCCCGATTTCGCCCCCCGCAACTGGGCCTATTGCGCCAATCAGTTGATCGCGATCAGCCAGAACACCGCCCTGTTCTCGCTGCTCGGCACCACCTATGGCGGTAATGGTACCGTGACCTTCGCGCTGCCCGACACGCGCAGCCGCTCGGTTCTGGGCGCCGGGCTCAATCCCGGCGGGTCGACCTATGTGCTGGGGGAAATTGGCGGCACCCCCAACACCACCCTGCTGACGACCAACATGCCGGCCCATACCCATGCCACCACCGGCAACCTGACCATCGGCCTGCCGGCCACCGCCGCCGCCGCCGCGACCGGCACCCCCGGCCCGGGGCTCACCTTTGCCGGAGCCCAGAGCACGTTCGAGTCTGGCGGCGTTCAGGAGACATTTCCGGTCCTGGCCTATAACGACGACGCGCCCGACACCCAGTCGGCGCCGGGTCAGGTGGTGGGCACCGCCAATGTCGGGGTCAGCGGCCAGAACAACCCGATATCGATCACCCAGCCCTATCTGGGATTGAACATCATCATCGCGCTCTACGGCATCTTCCCGCCGCGCAGCTGATCACCGCCAGGATCACAGGACAGGAGAGAAACGGATGGATGGAGTCTATCTGGGCGCGATCTTCCTCTGGGCGCCCACTTTCGCCCCGCGCGGTTATTCGTTCTGCCATGGCCAGTTGATATCGATCTCGCAGAACGACGCGCTGTTCAGCCTGCTCGGCACCACCTATGGCGGCGACGGTCAGACCACCTTCGGCCTGCCCAACCTGAAGGGCCGGGTGCCGGTCGGCGTCGGCCAGGGGGCCGGCCTGTCGAATTACGCCCTGGGCCAGACCGCCGGCACCGAGACCGTAACCCTGACCCGGGACAATCTGGCGTATCACAGCCACACCGTAACCACCGCCCTGCAGACCGCCGTGCCGGCGCTCACGGCCGCGGCGACCGATGCGGCGCCGACGAACGCCACCCACCTCGCCACCGGCAACTACGTCCAGACCAATGCGCCGGGAACGCCGACCCGGCCTTCCGACATCTTCCTCGCCACCGGCACCGCGGAAGGCACGCTCAACGGCGGCCAGATCAACGGCTCGCTGCTCGTCGGCTCGTCGGGCATGAACTTCCCCACCAGCATCATGCAGGCCTTCTCAACCCTGAACTACATCACCCCGCTCTACGGCATCTATCCGCCGCGCGGCGGCATGAGCTGACATCGGGCCACACCCCACCAGAACCATCGGCCCCAGGGGCGCGCGGAGATGATCCGCGCGCCCTTTGTCGTCAGGGACGCCACAGTCGCCGCCACCATCTGGGCGGCAAACATCACGCCGGCCGCTCCGATCCCCCTGCCCGCTATGGGCAGGCCGCTCCCTGCCGGCCGGTGCGTTTTGCGCCGCAATCGTCCGGTGCCACCGGCGGTCGCAGGGGTTTCCCCGACGCAACGCAGGATTTACCCAATATTAACTGTGCGCCGCAACATGAAGGGAACGTTGGGCGCACAAGACTATTTTCATGCACGTGTCGCGCACCGAACCCGCCAGTCGGCGTGGTGTAATGGCCGTTTTTCGCGAAAATTTTATCGAAATACTGTTCACCTCTGGTTCCAAGACGTGTCGCCCGCAGCACATGACTCTCCCATCATATCCGTCTCCCGCGAACATGTCTGACCTCCTCTCCGCAATGCACAATTGCCGGATGGTGAATCGGATACGCCCACATGCACCATTTTATGAATGACGGAACATCATAATGTGATGTCATAGATCCATCCATACAGCCCAATTCGCGATAAGCCTGTGGTATATTCTGGTTATGTTCCTGTATTTTGACCATTTTATTCAATTTAGAGTTGTGCTGCATGGCAATGTTTTCGGAACGTTCTATAAACATATAAATGATATGTCATGATTAATTTTTGCTGCAAAGGCATGCCTGGGCATGATGGCAAGTCTGGAATAGACGGTGAAGGAGTTTTGGGCGCATGCTGTTCGATGCGCATCGGCAGGGCATGGGCATGCATGCCGCATATCGCCCATGCCATATGGCGGCCGGATGCCGCCGCCGGAGCGGCGGGAAAACCCGCCTCTGGCGCGAAAAACCCCCACCACGCAATCGAAACGCGATGGACATCTCCGGGCAGTCACCATATAGTCGGAGACGCAAACCGGCTACGCGATAGCGTGGGGGTTTTGTATGGGATGGCGGGTATGACGCGATACCGGCTGGCCCCATCGCGCAGGTTTACCCGAACCTGTCCGGTGAAGATGCGACACCGAACTGAACGCGGCGAGACATTAGCTCGCCGCGTTTTTTTCTGTCGGGTCCGCTGATCGGCAGAGGCGCGGGGGTCGGCCGCTCAGAAGCCGCTTTCGCGCACCAGCACCGCCGCGGCGCGCCGCCAGGTGGCCACGGCGAAGCTTTCGGCCGGTGCCGCGATCCGCACCATGCCGCGCAGCATCTGCGGCTGCCCCGCCGCCGGCAGATCGGCCGTGGTCACCGGTTCCAGCCACACCCGATAAACTGCGTTGCGGGGCACCGGCCGGCGATCGGCATCGGGTTCCGATGCGATCGGGCCGCCATTCTGGCTGGCCAGAACCGGCTGGTCCAGGGTCTCGGCCGCGGTGGCCGACACCGCCGTCACCACCACCTCGATCGGGTCGCGCGCCGGATCGTCGGTCACGAAGCGGCCACGGGCTCCCACATCCAGTCTTGGCAGATCGGCGCCCTCGACATAGGCCTCGATCCGCGCGCCTTCGGCCGCAACGATCCGCCCCAGCACCCGGCCGGGCGATACCCACAGGCCCGGCGCCAGATCCGGCGGCGGGTCGCGGAACACGCCATCGCGCGGCGCCCGCACCACCAGCCGGTCGCGCTCGGCCAGATAGCCGTCCAACTCGGCCAGCCGGGCCGCCAGCCGGCCCTCCAGCACCCCCACCTCGGCGGCGGCGGCGGCGCTGGCCGCCTGGCGCTGCAACAGGCGCTGGGTGACATCCAGTTCCAGCTGCACCATCAGGATGCGCTGGTCCAGATCGGGGTTCTCCAGACGCACCACCGGGTCACCGGCCGCAACCATCTGGCCCGGCCGTGCCAGCACCTCGACGATGCGGGCCGGCGCCGGCGGGTGCAGCCGCTGGCTCGACACGGCTTCCAGCACCGCGGGCATGCCCACATCGCCCCGCCACGGCACCACCGCCAGCGCCACCAGCACCGCGGCCACGCCCAGGCTGCGCAGCATCGCCCGGTTCAGGCGCATCTCATCCCTCGCTTTCCACCATTCGCCGATTTCGCGCAGCGCCGGCATCACCAGGAACCAGGCCACCTCGACCGAGGCCAGCAGGATGCCCAGCACCTTGAAGAACAGGTGATAGACCAGCACCGCGATGCCCAGAAACAGGAAGAAACGCCAGATCCAGGCGCCATAGGCATAGATCAGCACCGCCCGCCGGGTGCGCGGCGGCAGCAGTTCGGGCGGCTCCCGGTTCAGCCCGAACAGGGTCTCGCGCAGATGCCAGCGCCCCATGGCAAAGCCGCGGGTCTGCAGGTTCCGCACCCCGATCAGATCCGACAGGATGTAATAGCCATCGAACCGCATCAACGGGTTCAGGTTGACCAGCAGGGTCATCAACCATGACACGGCCGCCAGAAAGAACACCGCCGATCGCGCCGGGCCATCGGGCAGCATCGCCCACAGAATGGTCGCCAATGCGCCGATGGTCAGTTCCACCGCCATGCCGGCCGAACCGATGACCAGCCGCTTGCGCCGGTCGGCCAGTCGCCACGCATCGCTGACATCGGTATACAGCACCGGCATCATCACCAGCAGCGCCACGCCCATGGAATGCACCCGGCAGCCGAAGCGTTTGGCGGCCAGCGCATGGCCCATCTCGTGCAGCGCCTTGGCGATCAGCATCGCGGCGCCGAACCACACCGCGCCCTCAATGGTCAGAAAGCTGGTGAAGGTGTGAACGAAGCTGTCCCACTGCCGGCCGACCAGATAGAAGGCCAGCATCATCAGGGCGATCACGCCATACAGCGCCGGCCAGGAAAACATCATCCGGCCCAGCGGCGTCAGGCGGTCCAGCCACGCATCGGGGCGGACCAGCGGCACGCGCACGAACAGGTAATTGTGCAGCATCCATGAAAACAGGCCGCGTTTGGCAGCCCGCTTCTGGGCGGCATAGCTGCCGGCCATGCCCGGCTCATCCCCCGCCACCAGATTGTTGGCGATCAGGAACCGGGCCAGTTCGTCGACGTCCTGCACCTCCAGCGGCAGGCGGGTGGCGGCGATGGCGCGTTTCACCACCCGGTCGGGCATCCCCTCGCCCCAGGCGCCGAGCAGGGCCACCGCCTCCGGCGACAGATTGAAATAGCGCCCGCGCGCCGGATCGAGGATCGTCCAACTGGGGCCGCCATCCAGATCGGTGGGGCCGGGCAGCAATTGCAGATCCTCGCGCAGCCGCGGCACCGGCTTAGGGGCCGCCCCGCCACCGCCGGCACCGCCCATGGCACCACCAAGGCTGATCTTCGGCGCCGCCCCGGCCCCTGCCCCCTGCATCACCGGACCGGCCATGGCTAGTATCCAACTTTCTGGCGCAGGGCCGCCAATGGCCGGCGGAACAGATAGAAGGCCAGCGGCACATCGGCACCATAGATCTTGGCGGTGCCGCGCAGACCCACCCGCGGGATCGGGCTGCCATCGGCCAGCGCCGCCTTCAGGTCATAGGCCAGCACACCGGATGGGGTCTGTTCGGCCATATAGCTCTGCCGGCTCAACCGGCCTTCAACCGCCTCAAGCGGCCGCGCATCCAGGAACAACTGCACGCGGGCATCGGGCTCCAGGCGGATCGCCTCGCCCACCGGCAGCTCGATGCGGATCTCGGCCTGATCGGGATTGGCGATGGTCATGATCCGCTGGCCGGTCTGGACCGGCCGCCCGGTCCAGTCGTCGGCACGGGTGAACAGCACCAGCCCCGGCCGCTCGGCCGCCACCACCACCCGGTCCAGCCGCGACTGGGCATAATCCAGCTCGGCCGCCTTCAGCCGGGCGCGGGCCTCCAGCAGCGCGATCTGCGCGCCGGCATCGCGGTCGTTGAACGCGCCCTGGCGCGCCCGGCGCAATTCCGCCTCGGCGATTTCCAGCGTCCGGCGCGCCACCGCCACTTCGGCCCGCAGATTGGTGTCGTCCAGCCGCAGCAGCACATCGCCGGCCTCGACCCGCTGGTTGGGCTCCACGATGATGTCGGCAATCACCCCGTCCAGCGGCGAGGCCACCGTCGCCGGATCGCGTGCCGACACTTCCGCCGGCGCCAGAACCGTCTGCGGCACCGGAATGAAGCCGGCGGCCACCGCCGCCGCCAGCAGCGCCAGCACGAACCAGCGCGGTCGCGGCAGCCGCCGTCGGCCGGCGCCACGCCCGGCCAATGCCAGCCAGGCATGGGCATAGGCGTCGGTCAACTGGCCGGCCAGCACCTGATCGGCCGGACCGAAGGCCTGATCGCGCGCCAGCCACAGCCAGCCGCGCACATGGCCCTGGCGGTCTGCCAGCGGGCACAGCAGGGCCGTGGGTGCCGCGAAATCGGGCCAGGCCCGCGCCAGATCATCCGGCAGGTCGGCCGGGCCGATCACCTGCGGCTTCAGACGGTCATCGGCGGAATTGCCGGCGGCGGATGCCCCCGGTGCCGCTGCGGCGGCCGTCATCGGCGCGGCGGGCGCGGTGGGCGTCAGCCGCTGGGCGGCGCGATGGCGGTCGCGATGCCCGGCGCCCAGATGCGCCAGCACCCGTTCGATCCAGGTGACGTAAGGGGCGGTGCGCTCCACCCCCGGCACGTCCGACAGGGCCACCGGCCGGGGGCGGTTCCAGCCCTCGGCCAGCACCGCCTGGCGATAGGGCAGCAGCCGCCTTGTGTCGTTGACGATCACATAGCGCAGAGCCTGGATGTCGGGCGCCCGGCGGGCGGAGCGTTCAAGCGCCAGCATGATCGAGAACAGGATCGCCGACCGCCCGCGCGCCGCGGCATCGCCACTACCGGCGCTGCCGGTATTGGCACCACCGCCGCCACCGGCCCCGCCGGCGGCAGCCAGTGCCGTGGCGATCCGTGGCGGCAGCTTGCCGGCGGCCATGGCGCCGGCCACGGTCGACGCGGCGGCGGCAGGCCCTGCGGCCGCCCCTGTGGCAGGCCCTGTGGCGGCGGCCGCGGCCGGGCCACCGGCCGATGTCGGCCGCACCGGTTCCACGCTCATTGCGCGCTGCCTTCAACTGGCCGCGGCTTGGGCTGGGGCACCGGTTCACCCACAACCGCCGGATCGACGGATCGGTTGGCCGGGTCGCGCAGGGCAGCCGGGAAGCGGGCGGTGCCGCTCATCCCCGCCAGCAGGTCGCGGCCGCCCTCCTCGATCGATGCCAGCACCGCCACGGTCTGCGACACCTGATCGACGCGGGCGCCAACCGCCGTCACCGTCGCCTGAACGGTGCCGCCGGTCTCGTCGACGTCGAAACTGAAGCGTTGGCCCGGCTGCAACCAGGCCAGCCAGTTGGATGGCACGATCAGCCGCAGCCGTGGCGCTCCGTCGGAGACGATCGCCAGCAGGTCGTCGCCGGCGGCGACGCCTTCGGCCGGCTGCGCCAGCCGCGCCACCACCCGACCGGCATAAGGGGCGCTGATCCGGCACCGCTCCACCGTCGCCGAATGCAGGCGGATCGCGGCCGACGCCTCGGCCAGCCGTGCCTCGGCCAGTTGGACCTCCAACTGGCCGATCGATTGCAGCCGCGCCAGACTGCGGGCATTGTCCAGTTCGGCCTTGGCACCGGCCGATTGCGCCCGGGCCTGGGCGAGCTGGGCTTCATACAGCGTGCAATCGAACCGCACCAGAAGCGCGCCCTTGGCGAAGGACGCGCCCTCGGTGACCGAGATATCGGTGATCCGGCCGGCAATTTCGGCCGAAATCACCGCTTCGGCCGCCGGTTCCAGCACGCCGCGGGCGGTATCCGGACTGGCGTCGGCCTGCTGGCTGGCGTCGGCCCGGCTGGCATCAGACTGGCTGGTGTCGCCGCGCCGGCCTGCGGTGCCCGCCACGGCACCGTCCTGCCCCTGTGCCGACAGGATCGGGGGCAACGCCGCCTGCGCCAGCACCGGGACCGGCGACATCAGGGCACCAAGACAGCCGGCCATCATACCGGTCATCATCAGCCGTCGCATCCACACGCCGCCGGCCGGCCGCTCTCCGCCTCTGCTCATCACGTCCCGCACCCGTCGTCCCCCGTCAGCCCGTTCCGCGCAAGGTTAACGCGTTTTCCATACGTGCACGTTGAAATTCATAAGCCAAGCTCACCGCGCCGGCACCTGCTTGCGCCCCGCCATATGGGTCAGATAGGCCACCACCTGATCGATCTCGGCATCGTTCAGATCCTCGGGCGAAAACCCCAGCATCTGCGCAGCCCCCCAACTGCGCACCGATTTCGGGTCGCGGATCAGCATCTTCAGCGCCGGGGCTTGCAGGTATTCGGTGGGGTTCATCGGCAGGTTCAGGTCGGGGCCGACCGCCGCCGGCCCGGCCCCGTTGATGGTGTGGCAGGCGGCGCACTGCACGGCGAACTGCTGTTCCCCGGCGCGCGCCGGATCGTCGGCCGGCAGTGCGGCATCGACCCGCATCGCCGGGAAGCGCTCCAGCAGCGGCACCGTGGCCGTGAACCGCGCCACCTGATAGGGCCACTGCTCGGCGCTGACGCCCCCCGCCTGCGGGTTCAGCCACACCATATAAAACGGGCCGGCATCGGCATCCTTGCCCGGCAGGTTCGGCCAGGGGGCGTCGGCGGGCTCGATCGCCAGGAAGGCGCGGGCACGGCCGGGGCGCGCCTCCAGCAGCAGCGCCGCCGGCAACTGGGCCACGAAACCGTCCAGCGCCGCCACTTCCAGGTGATCATCGGGCTTCAGGCCCATCTCGGTCATCAGCGCCGCCATCGGCACCGCCTGATAGCGCATCGCCCGGCCATAGGCGACGTCGTCGGGAATATCGACCGTGGTCAGATCACCGCGCGCCAGCAAGGCCGCCCGGTCCAGCGTCACCGCCTGACCGTGGACGGCAAAGGCCACCGCCGGCATCTCGGCGGCGGCAGCCGGCCGGGTCGCCACCGCCGTCATGACCGGCGTCGTCGCAAGCAGGGCGGCCACCAGGGCCGCGGCACCGGTCCTCATCATGCTGCAGGCCATCATCATGTTGCCTGCCCTCATCGTCGCGCAGGCCCGCATCGTCGTCGTCCTCGTCATCTCGACCCTGCCTCACAAACCCGCTCCGGCCATCGGTGATCAGCGGCCGGTTAACCAGAGGATGCCCGATGTTCCCGCCCGTTGCGCGGCCTTTCCCGCCACGGCGTAAACATCGGTCGACGCCGGCCGGTCCTCGGCGCCGTGCGGCTTTATTCGATGGCATGGCGTCGAATGGCTATACCTTCAGGCTCTTCCTCGGCAAGCTGACCATCGTCCTCCTCCGCGGGGCGGCAGCCCCGGAGCCGCTCGCGATGCCTCCCGCCCGATCGGTTCCCTCTGATGATCCCTCCCCCCACCGTCATACCGCCGCCACCATCGCCGGGCATGGCAAACCCCGCCTTCGACCGGCTGAAGGGCATCGGTCTGATGATCATGGCGGTCGGCATGTTCGTCGCCATGGACAGCATCGCCAAGATTCTGGCCGACACCCAGCCGATCCCGCAGCTTGTCTGGGCGCGCTATGGCTTTCATCTGTTGTGGATGCTGCCGCTGATCCCGGTCTTCGGGCTGCGCCGGATGGTCACAACCCGGGTGCCGGTGCGCCAGTTGGCACGCTCCGCCCTGCTGATCACCTCGACCGCCTTCGCCTATATGGCCGTGCACCGGCTGCCGCTGACCCAGGTCTATGCGGTCAATTTCACCGCGCCGCTGATGGTGACGATCATGTCCGGCCCGCTTCTGGGCGAGGCGATCGGCCGGCGCCGCTGGTTCGCGGTGCTGCTGGGGTTGAGCGGCGCGCTGGTCGCGGTCAGGCCCGATCCGACCAATCTGGACCCCGGCATCGTCTTCGCCTTCACCATGGCGCTCAGCTTCGCGGTCTATCAGATCCTCACCCGCCAGATCGCGCCCTATGATGGTCCGCTGGTCGGGCTGTTCTATTCGGCGCTGTTCGGTTTCGCCCTGTCATCGCTGGTGGTGCCGTTCTACTGGGTGCCGGTCGACGCCCGCACCTGGGTGATGATGGCCATGCTGGGGCTGTTCGGCGCCCTGGGCCATCTGGCGTTGATCACGGCCCTGAGACTTGCCCCCGCCTCGCTGGTGTCCCCTTTCACCTATACCCAGTTGCTGTGGGCGACCGCGGTCGGCTTCATCATCTTCGGCCATCTGCCCGACCAGTTGACCCTGATCGGCGCCGCCATCGTTGTGGCGGCGGGGCTGTATCTCGCCTTCGGGGAACGGCTGCGCCTCCGCCGGCGTTGAGACCGGACAGCACGCCCGCCCCGTCCACAGGAGATGATCCCGTGACCGTCCTCGACACCCCGCTTGCCGCCCGGATTATCGAACAGATCGACCGCAACCAGGAAACCGCGGTCGACTTTCTGTCCGCTCTGGTCAGGACACCGTCCGACAATCCGCCCGGCGATTGCGCGGCGATCGCCGAAGTGACGGCCGGCTGGTTGGAGACATTGGGCTTCATCGTCGAGCGCCATCCGGTTCCTGAAGACCGGCTGCAGTCTTCGGACATGGTCGCGGCCGCGAACCTGATCGTGCGCCAGCAGTTCGGCCCCGGCCCCACCATCGCCCTGAACGCCCATGGGGATGTGGTGCCGCCGGGCGATGGCTGGTCGTCCGACCCCTATGCGGCCGAGATCCGCGATGGCTGGATGTATGGTCGCGGCGCCGCCGTCTCGAAATCGGATATCGCCACCTATGCCATGGCCTTGCGCGCGCTGAAGGAAGCCGGCGCCAAGCTTGGCGGCACAGTCGAGCTGCACATCACCTGGGACGAAGAGACCGGTGGTATGGCGGGGCCCGGATGGATTCTGGAAGACGGCCTCAGCACGCCGGATCTCGCGATCTGCCCCGGGTTTTCCTATGCCGTCACCACCGCCCACAATGGCTGCCTGCATCTGGAGGTGACGGTGACCGGCAGGGCGGCCCATGCCGCACAGCCCGATAGCGGCCACGACGCCATTCAGGGCGCGGTGCAGATCATGCAGGCGCTCTATGCTCATCGCGAAACCCTGGCCCGGCGGACATCGTCTCTGGCCGGCATCGGGCATCCGACACTGGTGGTGGGCACGGTTTCGGGCGGCACCAACACCAATGTCGTCGCGGGCCATGCCCGCTTCTGCATCGACCGCCGGATCACGCCCGAGGAAGACGCAGCCCAGGTCGAGTCCGAACTGACGGCGGTGATCGACGCGGCAGCGGCCGGGCTTACGGGCATCACGGTCGACTGCCGGCGTATCCTGCTGGCCCGGCCGCTGACGCCCTCGACCAAAGCGGCGGATCTGTCGGCGGTGATCCGCGCCGTCGCCAGCCGGATCATGGGCGAGGACATCGGCGAAAGCGCGGCACCGATCTATACCGATAGCAGGCATTATGCCGAGGCCGGCGTGCCGGTGGTGATGTATGGCGCGGGCCCACGCAGCATTCTGGAGGCCAACGGCCATCGCGCCGACGAGCGTGTGGCTCTGGACGATCTGAACAAGGCGACAAAAGTCATCGCGCTGGCCCTGGTCGACCTGCTTCCCTCCGGAACCTGACGATCAGCCTGACCGCCTGCCCCGGCCGTCGGGTGCCGGCCGTGGCAACAGCGCCGCCACCAGCCCCGCCGCGGCCAGCACCGGCAGCAGCCAGGCATCGCCCGTGTCCATGGCAAGGGCCGTGGCGCCGCTGAACAGGCACCAGAGAACCGGCACCGGCAACAGGATCAGCCGCCAGATCCCGGCGGTGCCGGCCAGCAGGCCCAGGGTGAAGACCGCTGTCGGATCGGGTGTGACGCCCACGATTTCGATGGCGCCCCAGGGCCGGCCGGCCAGCGGCCCCGACAGAGGCACCACCACCAGCGCCGCCGCCATCAGGCCGAGGCCGATGGTCCGCGCCGCCGGCGGCGCATGGCGGGCCGGTCGCGGGGCGATGGCCGCGACCGCCAGCAGCAGCACGCCCTGAGCCATGAAGCCGACGGCCGGCCATGTCGCAGCCCAGTTGATGACGCCATAGCGCTGATACAGAAAATCGGTGCCGATCCACAGCCAGCCGATCGCCGGCAGCGCATGAACCACACCGATGGCGATCCGGCTGTCCACCCGCCGCAGCACCAGCCACAGCACCACGAGCGCGCCCAGCGCGCCCACGATCTGCGCCGGCCAGACCGCCTGATTATAGCGGACGAACAGCCGCTGATAGGTCTCGGGCGCGAACAGCAGAAAATCGGTCAGGGAATAGCTGAACCAGTCGGCCATCAGATCGCCTCGACATCGGCGATCATCCGCCGGCGCAAGGCGGCATCGGGCAGTGGCCCGCGTGCCGCATCCAGATTCTCGCGCACATGGTCGACCCGGGTCGTGGCCGGAATCGCGCAGGTGATGTCGGGATGCGAGAGGATGAATTTCAGCAGCGCCTGCGCCCAGCTACCGGCGCCGATCTCGGCCGCCCAACCCGGCAGCGGTTCGCGCGCCAGCCGGCGGGTCAGGCCCCCCTGGCGGAACGGCCGGTTCACGATCACCGCCTGGCCCCGCTCACGCGCCAGCGGCAGGATGCGGTCTTCGACCGCGCGGTCCAGAATGTTGTAAGTGATCTGAATGGTGTCGAGCGGCTGGCTGGCCATCACCTGTTCGAAGGTGTCGTGGCGCCGGCCCTCGGATGTCGTGATCCCGACATGGGTCAGCCGACCGGCGGCCTTCATCGCGAACAGGGTTTCCAGATGCGCCTCCCAGCCGCGCAGATTATGCACCTGCATCAGATCGAACTGCGGCACGCCCCACAGCGCGCGCGATGCCGCGATCTGGTCCGGCCCGTCATCGCCCGATGAAATCCACACCTTGTCGGCGGCATAGACCGCTTGCGGCCGGCCCAGCGCGTCGAGCCCCCGCCCCACCACCATCTGTGCCGAACCATACATCGGCGAGCTGTCGATCATCCGGCCGCCAGCCTCGAAAAATGCCTTCATCACCGCCGTGCAGCCGGCAATCGCCTCAGGATCGTTGCCGACATTGAAGGTGATCCAGGTGCCCAGCCCCACCGCCGGCATCATCAGGCCGGTGCTGTGGATCGGGCGCATCAGCGGCGTGCCGGCCGCGGCCGCGCGGCGCCCGCGTCCGCCGGTCACGGCCGCGACCACGCCGGCCGCGGCCGACAGGGCCAGCAGGCGCCGGCGGCTGATGAGGGCAGAAGGCGCCGGGCGGTGGGGCGGCGGGCGGTAGGGCGGCGGGCGGTAGGGCGGCGGGCGGTCCGTCATCGCAAGGGAAGCTCCCTGTGGTTCGCGGATCGGCGGCGATGATAGCGATGTGTGCCCGCGTCAGCATGAGACAAGCCCGCAATAGCGAGAGGCGGGACGACAGGCCCGACTATTGCGGTGGGCCGTCATCCCGATCGGATCTGGCATCCGGCTGGCGCGGCACCGGCAGATGCCAGCCATAGCGGATCGCCATCACCCGCAGGCCGAAGCACAGGGCGGCGCCGGCCAGCATCGATGGCCCGGCGGGCAGGCCGGCCAGATCGCCCGCCACCACCACCCCGGCGCCGGCAAGGGCCGCCACCGCATACAGATCGGCCCGCAGCACCGCCGGAATCTGTGCCACCAGCACATCGCGCGCGATGCCGCCGCCAATGCCCGACAGCATGCCGAGCAGGGCCGCCATCGCCGGTTCCAGACCGGCGCCCAGCGCCTTCTGCGCGCCGGATACCGCAAACAGCGCCAGCCCGGCGGCGTCGCTGATCTGCACCGGATTGCGGAAACGTTCGATCATCTGATGGCGATAGAACACCAGCAGCCCGGCCAGACAGGCCACGGCCACATAGCGCGGCTGGCTGATCGCCGCCGGGGGCACCGCGCCGATCAGCAGATCGCGCAGAATGCCGCCGGCACTGGCGGCGGCAAATGACAGCACCAGCACGCCGAACAGATCCAGCCCGCGCCGCACCGCCACCAGCGCGCCCGACAGCGCGAACACGAAACTACCGGTCAGATCCAGCACCAGCAGCAGGCCAGCGGCCGTGAACGGTATCGCGGTGAAGCCCTCGCTCACCTCGAACCGCTCATCCGCGCCCGCCCGGCCCCGCATCGCGGCCGGCCGCGCGCAGCAGAAGCCTGTAAGGCCAGCTCAGCGCATTGATGACACTGTCTTCCCCGCCCTTCTCGGCCAGGGCGCGGCGGGTATTCTCGGCCGACCACATGATCACGCTGCCACCCGCAATCACCAGAAGCAGGCTGATCATATCAAGCTGCATGTGCACCTCCTGCGCCGTCAGCGGCGGCAATCCGCATATCGACGATATAGGCAAGCAGCACGACCATGACAATCAGGCCGCCACCCAGACGCCACACCGGCACCGTGACACCACCACCCGAGACCGCCAGCACGCTGAAGAAGATCCACAGCAAGGTCGTGAACAGAACCAGCGCCGCGAAGGATATCATGACATCCCGGCGTGGCCGCTGCCGATGCCGCATGAAGTTGATAAACGAGGCCAACGAGACCGAAATTCCGGCAAGCGACAGATGGCCCAGCCAGTTCTGATCCAGGAATGGTAGACTGTTCGGCGTGCTTATAAGTCGTAACTCAACAAGAAATGCAATCAACGCGTGCCCAAACACCGGAATCAGTCCGAACAACAGCCCGATCAGGAAGATCGCCCGCTGATCTTTCTTCGCATCGTCCACAGTTGACATCGTGATGTCCGGCCCGCGTGTCGCTCTCAAGGTTCCCGGATGGTATCGCGGCGAAGCCCTCGCTCACCTCGAACCGCTCATCCGCGCCCGCCCGGCCCCGCATCGCGTCCGGCCGCGCGCAGCAGAAGCCTGTAAGGCCAGCTCAGCGCATTGATGACACTGTCTTCCCCGCCCTTCTCGGCCAGGGCGCGGCGGGTGCCCTCTGCGGCCCACATGCAGACCATCAGGCCCATCACGCCCACAGCCATGCCAATCGGCGCCACGGCCTCGAAGATTGCGTTCATTCTGATTCAGCCTCCACACCGCCAGCTCTTCACACCGACTGCGCCACGGCGATTTCCATGTCCAGAATATAGGCACAGATCACCACGACACCAACCAAAAGTGCGGCCATGGCCCAGAGCGCTGCCGGCGGAGCACCTTTTGCAACTGCAAGCATTCCAAAGAAGATCCATAACATCGCGGTGAAAGTGATCAACAGAAAGGCACAGATTCTAGAGATCCGATTGGCTGCGCCGCCATGCTTCAGCAGATTGACGAAAACGCCGGCCGCGATCGACAGGCCGGCAAAGATAAGATGGCCCAGCCAGTTCTGTTCTGAAATCGGCGCCGTTTCAGGCGCGTTGACCACGCCGCTCAGAATCGGCAGAGCCACAATGAAATGCGCGAGGCTCGGCGAAATACCGAAACCGGCCGCAATCAGGAAGTTGATACGCTGGTCTTTTCGTGTCTCTTCGATTGCATCCATAGATGATGCTCATGCCTCTGCCGCTCAATGAGTGGCCAAGATCATGGCCGGGGGCCATTCATAACTCAAGGGTGTTGAATATGAACCCCGCTCACCCCCTGATCCCCACCGCCTGGAACCCACCATCGGCGGCGATGACCTGCCCTGTCACATAGGACGCGGCATCGCCGGCCAGGAAGCGGACCAGCAGGGCGATTTCTTCCGGGGTGCCATAGCGGTTCAGGGCGACCCGTTCCTCCCACACCGCCCGGACCTCGGGGCGGTGGACCGTGCGGGTCAGCGGTGTGTCGATCGGCCCCGGCGCCACGCAATTGACCCGGATACCGTGCGGCCCCAGCTCAAGCGCCATCACCTGGGTCAGCAGATGCACCCCGCCCTTGGATGCGCCATAGGCGGCGCGGCCGCGATTGCCGCGCAGGCCCGATACCGAACCCAGATTGATGATCGAACCACCCTTGCCGGCGGCGATCAGACCACGCGCCACCGCCTGCCCCATCATCATCGTGCCGCGCAGATTGACCCCGATGATCCGGTCGAGCAATGCCGGGTCGGTGTCGAGGAACGGCGTGTCGGCAGCGATACCGGCGCTGTTGACCAGCACCCGCACCAGCCCGTGATCACGCGCCACATCGGCCATCGTCGCCGATACCGCCGCCGGGTCGGAGACGTCGAGCGCCACGGCCGCGGCCCTGTGGCCGATGGCGGTGATGGCGCCGGCCACCGCCTGCGCCTGCGGGCCGTCGCGATCGGCGATCACCACCATGGCCCCGGCCATGGCCAGCATCTCGGCGACGGCGCGGCCGATGCCGCTGGCGGCACCGGTGACGACCGCCACCCGGCCGTCTTCAAGCCCGTGTTCGGTCGTCATCGCGGCGGCCTCCCTGGTTCATGATCGGGGCCTATCCTGGATCAGCCGGCCCGCGACGACAGCCCGCCATCGACCGGCAGGCAATGGCCGGTGATGTAGCGCGACTCATCCGATGCCAGGAAGAGCGCGGCTTTGGCGATATCCCAGGCATCCCCCATATGGCCCATCGGGCAGGCGGCATGGCGCTTGGCGATCATGTCGTCGGCATCGGCATACTGGCCGACGATCTGGGTGCGGATCAGCGGCGTGTCCATCATGCCGGGCATGATCGCGTTGCAGCGGATGCCCTGCTTCGCATATTCCAGCGCGATCGCCACCGTCATCTGGTTCACGGCCGCCTTGGCGGCGTAATAGGCCAGATAGGGATAGCCGGTATAGCGGATCGCCGCCAGCGACGAGACGTTGACGATGGTGCCGCCGCCGGATTTCAGCATCTCGGGGATGGCGTGCTTGCAGCACAGGAACACCGAGGTGGCGTTCACGTCCATCGCCCGGTGCCAGCGGGCCTCGTCGAGTTCGACCGGACCACCCATCTCGGTGATGCCGACATTGTTGTGCAGCACGTCGAGCGAGCCGAAGGTGGCCACGGTCTGCGCCACCGCCGCCGCGATCTCGGCGCTGGCGGTGACGTCGGCCGTGATCGCCAGGGCCTCGAAGCCTTCGTCGCGGATGATGGCGGCGGTTTCCTCGGCGGCCTCGGCGACCCGGTCGACACAGACCACCCGCGCGCCTTCACGCGCGAACAGCACCGCCGTTGCCTTGCCATTGCCCCAGCCGGGGCCGCTGGACCCGGCCCCGAAGACCAGGGCCGTCTTGTTGTCGAGACGCTTCGTCATGGGGAGACCTCACGGGGATTGCGGCCGGGGCCGCATCGCTTCAGATACCTGCGGCCGGGCCGCATCACTTCAGGTGCCTGCGGCCAGGCCTGATCAGTTGAGCAGGCCGGGCAGCAGCATCGATGCCTGCGGCACCAGGGTGACGATCAGCAGAACCACCAGCGCCGCGGCCAGGAAGGGCAGGATGGCGACCGAGCCGCGTTCCAGCGGCGCGCGGGCGATCATGCAGGCGATGTTCAGGCACAAGCCCACCGGCGGGGTGATCAGCCCGATGCACAGGTTCAGCACCACCACCACGCCGAAATGCACCGGGTCGATGCCCAGGGCGAGCGCGATCGGATAGAGCACCGGCACCAGCATCACCAGCGCCGCATTCGCCTCAAGGAACATGCCGACGATCAGCAGCAGCAGGTTGACCACCAGCAGGAACAGGATCGGGTCCGACACCGTCGCCAGCACGAAGGCCGACACCGCCTGCGGCACACCGGTATAGGCGAGCAGCCACGAGAACAGCTTGGCGGCACCGACCACGATCATGATCACCGCCGTCGAGCGGCCTGCAGAAACCAACGCCGCATAGATCCGCTTCAGATCGAGTTCGCGATGCACCACACCGCCCACGAACAGCGCATAGAGCACCGCCACGCCTGAACATTCGGTGATGTTGAACACGCCCATCCGGATGCCCGTCAGGATGAACACCGGCATCAGCAGGGCGAAGGATGCATGAGCCAGCGCCTTGCGAACCGCGCCCTTCGGCCGCGGACCGGTGCGCACCATCGGCGCGTCCTTCAGCGCCAGCCGCCGCGCGATCCACAGCATAGCGACGGTATAGAGCAGGCCCGGGATCACGCCGGCCAGGAACAGGTTGGTGATCGACTGGTTGGTCAGCACCCCCATCACGATGAACGGGATCGAGGGCGGGATCACCGGCGCCACGACATTGGCGGCGGCGATCAGCGAGGCAGCGAAAGCCGGCCGGTGGCCCACCTTGATCATCGCCGGAATCATGATCCGACCCAGCGCCGAGGTGTCGGCCACCGCCGAACCCGAAATGCCGGCGAACAGGGTGGAGGCGAACACGCCGCTCATCGCGAGCCCGCCCGGGCGATGGCCCAGGATCGCGTCGGCCAGTTCCAGCAGCCGCCGGGTCATGCCGCCCGCGGTCATCAGCGAGCCGGCCAGCAGAAAGAACGGGATGGCCAGCAGCGTGAAACCGTCGATGCCGCCGAACACCGATTGCGGCACCACCATCAGGTTGATGCCGCCAACCCAGACCAGCACGCCGACCACGCCGCCGATCACCGCGAAGCCGATCGGCACGGCGATCGCCATCAATCCCAGCACCGCGATCAGCAGAATTTCGACCAGGGTCATCGAACGCCCTTCCCGGTGGACCTGGAATGCGCGGCAGGCTGGGGCGGGATCGCGGTCGCATCCTGATTGCGCATGGCGACAGGCACGAAGCCGTCGCCTTCATCCGGCACCGGCGCATCCGGATCGGGCAGCGCCCAATCGGCCCCCGGCCGCGACAGCCGGGCGATGATCACCATCAGCAGGATCAGCACGCCGCCGACCGGCATGGCCGCATAGGGCACCGACATCGGCACCTCGAAGGCGGGACTGTCCTGAAAACCGTTCAATTCTGCGAAGTTATAGCCATGGACGATCAGCACCAGGGCGATCGCCAGCATCACCAGATCGCGCACCACCCGGATAACCGCCGCCGGGCCGCGGCCCAGGCGTTCGACCAGCGCCGTCACCGACACATGGCCGCCACCGCGCAGCACCGCGGCCGATCCGACCATGGCAACCCAGGGCATCAGAAAGCGGGCGAGTTCCTCGCTCCAATTGGGGGCGGCATCGAGGACATACCGGGCAAAGACCTGCCAGACGATGGCACCGGTCATCACCAGGATCATCAGGGCGAGCACTGCATCGAGGCCACGCTCGATCCAGCCCCCGATACGCGCGGCCCCGGTGGCGATACCACCAGGGCCGGCGTCACGCCGGTCGGTCATGGGCTTACTTGACCGCGCGGATCTTCTCAATCCACGGCTTCAGATCCGGGAACTGATCCGGCATGTCGGCGAGCTTGGCCGCGAAGGCCTCGCGATCGACCGCCACGAAGGTCATGCCCTTGTCCTGCAGCCGCTGCTTGATCTCGGCTTCCATGCCGGCCATGCGGGTGCTGGCCTCGTTCATGGTCCGGCGGCCTTCCTCGACCAGAATGGTGCGCACGTCTTCAGGCAGACGCTTCATCCGGGCGTCATAGAAGATGAAGGTCATGGCACCCATGACATGGGCGGTTTCCATGACATGGCTCTGGACCTCGTCGTAGCGCATGCTCTCGATGATTTCGAGCGGGTTCTCCTGGCCGTCGACGACCTTCTGCTGCATCGAGGTGAACAGCTCGGCCACGCCCATCGGCACGGCGCTGGCGCCGAGCATGGTCCAGGTCATGCTGTACATCTTCAGCGGCGGCACCCGGAGCTTCAGCCCCTTCAGATCGGCAAGCGTCGGCACGGCGCGATTGGCGGTCAGATGGCGCGCGCCGCGATAGCCGGCACCGACGATGCGGAACCGGGTCTGGGCAGCGATCGCATCGGCAAGCTCGGCGCCGATCGGGCCGTCATAGACCTTGTTGAAATGGTCGAGGTCGCGGATCAGATAGGGAAACGCCTCGACGCCGGCCACAATGCCATAGCGGTCGAGCGTGCCGATCGACTGCAGCACGATATCGTTGGTGCCGATCGCCAGACCCTCGATCGACTGCGGCCAGTCGCCGGTCGAACCCGAATCGGCGATCTCGATCTTCACCTTGCCGCCGGAGCGCTCCTCCACCGCCTTCTTGTAGGCGACGGCGGTGTCGTACCAGATGTTTCCGGGGGTATAGACATGCGCCATCTTGAGGACGATGTCCTCGGCGCGGGACGGGCCTGCGGTGGCAACCGCAAGGCCGATGACGGTGGCAACGGTCGCAAGACTGCGGCCGATCATGGTCCTGAGCATCCGGGCGTTCCTCCCTGCCTCGGCTGCCGGGGCCGCGCGACCCGCTTTTTGTCGGTCGTCATCAACCACGGCATGGATCAGAGACCCTAACAGCCATGGCCGCCTGCGCCGAGGCCCCGGTCCGTCAATTGGACCGGCATCGGCAATAAATCCGCATGATGGCCGCCCACCGCCAATCTCGGACCACAAGGTGGACCAGAATCCGGCCCGGCGAAACGTCCGGTGGATCAAGACGCCGGCGATACGCGCAAGCAGTCAGCGGCGGCGATCGCGGCCGCCGGCTTCACCGGTCACCAGCGGGGTATCGTCCGGCCCGGCGCCGGAGTCGCGAGAGGTCGAGTCGCGAGAGGTCGGGTCGCGAGGGGCCGGTTCCGGCGCCGGCATGTCATCATCGTCCATGAGAATACGATGGGCGGCACCATCCATGTCGTCATACTGGCCGCTCTTCAGCGACCACATGAAGGCCGCGAGCGCGCCAAGGGCCAGCAGCAGGCTGGCGGGGATGAGATAGACGAGCACGTCCATGGCGGTTCAAGCCTTCCAGGGCGATCGGGACAGGGCGGATGACGACCGGCTCATGGCCGCACGCCGCGCCCCAGACGCAGCGCATTCACGATCACCAGCAGCGACGATCCGCTCATGGCGGCAGCGGCGATCAACGGCGTCACGAAGCCGGCGACCGCCAGCGGCACCGCGATGACATTATACACGATCGCCGCCGCGACATTCTGGCGGGCGGTGCGGTCGGCGGCCCGCGCCGTCGCCAGCGCCACCAGAACGGCATCCAGGCGTTCGCCTCTGAACACTGCATCGGCGGCGCTCTGGGCCAGATCGGCACCGTCGGCCGGCGCGATCGATGCCGTGGCCTCGGCCAGCGCCGGGGCATCGTTCAGCCCGTCGCCCACCATCAGCACCCGCTCGCCCCGGGCCACATGCTCGCGGATGCGGGCGGCCTTGGTCGCGGGCAGCGCCTCGGCGGTCCAGTCGGCGATGCCGGCAAGCGCTGCAATCGCCGCCACCGCCTCGGGCCGGTCGCCCGACACCAGTTCCACCGTGAGGCCCCGTTCCTGCAGCGCGCGCACGGTATCGGCCGCACCGGGGCGCAACGGGTCGACGAACCTGATCAGCAGTGGTGCGGCATTGGGTTCAGCATACCACAGCTCAGGCCCCGGCATGTCCAGGGGTGCCGCCTCGGCGCGAAGACGCGTCGCCTGCGCATCATCCACGCCGCAGAATTCCGCCTTGCCCAGCCGCGCCGCCCCGGCCGCCATGCCCTGGCCCGCATGTTCGGTGACCGTGGCTGCGGTGTCGTCATCCTCGCCGGTCTCCGGCGGCAGGGCGTCGGCCGGCACGGCCTGGGCCAGCGCGCGCGCCAGCGGGTGGCGGCTCATCGATGCCAGCCGCGCGGCGCGCCCCAGCCGTGCCCGGCCATCCGGATCGGTCAGCCCCCCCTCCAGGCCGACCGGACGAGGCCGGCCCAGGGTCAGGGTGCCGGTCTTGTCCAGCACCGCATGGTCGATCCGCGCAAGGCGTTCCAGGGCCATCGGGCTTTGCAGCAGCACGCCGCGCCGCGCCAGACTGGATGCGGCGGCAACCTGCGTCGCCGGCACCGCCAGCGCCAGGGCGCAGGGGCAGGTGATGATCAGCACCGCCACGGCATGGGACAGGGCATCATACCAGTCGATGCCAACCATCAGCCACCAGCCGGCAAAGGTCAACAAGGCCGCCAGATGCACGGTCGGCGCATAGGCGCGCGCCACCCGATCGGCGAAGGCCACCCGGCCGGCGCGGCGCTGTTCGGCGGCCTCGATCAGCCGGGCCATCTCGGCCAGTTGACCATCCTCGCCCGCCGCCTCAACCCGGATATCCAGCGGCGCGCCCAGCACCACGGCACCGCCCACCACCCGATCGCCGGGGATCACCATCCGCGGCAGGCTTTCGCCGGTCACCAGGCTCTGGTCGATCTCGCCCTGGCCGCGGATCACCACGCCATCGACGCCGATGCGTTCGCCGGCCGCGACCCGCGCGATCATGCCCGGCCGGACGTCGGATGCCGCCAGCCGACGCATCGCCCCGGTCACCGCATCCAGTATGCCCACCGGCTGGCGGGCCAGCGCGATCAGCTCGGCCACCGTCCGGCGCGCCTGACCGCGGGCGCGATTGTCCAGCACCCGGCCGATCAGCAGAAAGAACAACAGCATCGTCGCGCTGTCGAAATAGGCATGGGTCTCGCCGCGCCAGGTATGGGCCAGCGATGCCGCCGCGGTCAGGATCACCCCGATCGAAATCGGCACATCCATATTGCTGCGACCGCGCGACAGCACCCCCCAGGCCGACCGGAAGAACGGCCGGCCTGCATAAGCGATCGCCGGCAAAGCGATCAGCGCCGAGGCCCAGTGCAGCAGACTGCGCGTCGCCTCGCCCATCCCGGCATCGCCGGCGGCCCAGACGCCCACTGACAGCAGCATCACGTTGCCGGCGGCAAATCCCGCCACCGCCATCGCGCGGATCAGGCCCCGCGCCTCGACATCATCGGCCGCCTCCATGCGCCCGGCATCATAGGGCAGCAGGCGATAGCCAAGCCGCACCGCCGGCATCACCAGCCGGTCGGCCAGTTCGGGCGCGCCATCCCAGGACACGCGCAGCCGGCGGGTGGTCATGTTCATCCGCGCGGCAGCCACCCGGTCGTCGGCGGCGATCGCGCGTTCGATCAACTGCACGCAGGCCGCGCATTGCAGGCCGTCGACCATCAGATCCAGGCTGTTGCGGCCGCGATCATCGGTGCGGACATGGCCCGCCAGTTCCGCCATCGCCTCGTCCGGCCGCGGCGGCCGGGCCGTGGGATCGAGTGTCCGGCGGGCATAAACCCCGTCCAGTCCCAACTCGCGGACCAGATCGGCAGCGGCGGCACAACCGGTGCAGCAGAACCGCGCACCACCGGCGCCGGCGGTGCCCCGGCCGATCACCGGCTGCCCGCAATGGGCGCAGGCGACCGCGACCGCGTCGTCGCGGCCGATACCGGTTGCGGTCATGCTCATCGCGCCATCACTCCCTGTCGGACGGGGCCGTACCGGCTGGTGCGGCATCGGCCGGATCGATCCACAGCCGCTGGGTCGAAATGTGGCGATCCCTGCCCGCCGTGACAATGACATGCAGATCCCATTGACCGGCGCGGACCGCCGGCCCGACCAGCCGCCAGTCGCCGGCACCCGCGCCGACCTGCGGCACCGCCAGCAGCGGCACGTGTTCGCCGTCGATCGGCCGTTGCAGCCGGGCGTCGATCACCGGATCGACCAGCGGCCCGTCCCGGCCCGCCAGGGTCAGCGCGATATCGGTCTCGTTCGCCGGCGCACCCGGCTCCACCCGAGCGGCCACCGTCCAGCCCAGGGCGGCCTGCGCCTCGGACGCGGCGATCAGCTTGTCATAGGCAAGCCCGCGTTCGAACGGCTTTTCCACCACCACCCCGGTAAAGCCGTCCAGGGCATTGACGATCAGGGTGGTGTTCACGGCCAGCACCACCAGGAACCCGCCGACGAAGACATAGGGGATCCAGCCGCTGCGGCGGGACGGCGCGGTCGCGGTGGTGCCGTTCGGGGCGGCCGGGCGAAGGCTGTCTGCAGTGCGGGCCATGGGATGGATCTCCGGAAGACGGGGGGCCAAGGGCGGCGTGATCTGCCCGATCAGGGCATCTGCACCGGAGCGACGCTGTTGGTGCGCTGGGTGCGGTCGCCGCCCGATGGCGGGGCCACGAACATGGTGTCGACATGGGCTTCCTCGCCCGTGGTCTGATTGCGCACCGTCACATGCAGCGGCGTCTGTTCCTCAGGAATGACGGCACGCGGCATCGACACGAACATCCTGAGCGAGCCGACACCATCGCCGCGCACCTCGACATCATCGGCGGGCAGTTCCTGGCCATCGGCCAGATGCACCGTCGCCTTCAGTCCCTCGGGCCCGTCGACCATCACCGCGAAGCTCGCGGGCTCAACCCGACGGTTGGTGATCTTCAGGGTATAGCCATTGCGGATCGAACCGTCGGACAGGGTGACGAACAGCGGCGCGCGGTCGCGGATCAGGGTGGTATCCACCCGGGTGCGGGTCAGAAGCTGGGTCAGCATCACGGCGCCCAGCACCACGATCAGGCCGGTATAGATCATCGTGCGCGGCCGGATCAGCTTCATCGGCTTCGGCGTCTCGCCCCGGCCCAGCGCCGCCTGATTGGCAAAGGTGTCCCAGGTGATCAACGATTTCGGGCGATGCAGCTTCTCCATCACATTGTCGCAGGCATCGACGCACAACCCGCAATTGATGCATTCAAGCTGAATGCCGTCGCGGATGTCGATGCCGGTCGGGCAGACCTGGACGCATTGCGCGCAATCGACGCAATCGCCCCGGCCCTCGAAGCTTTCGCCCTTGCGGTATTTGCCACGCGTCTCGCCACGCCAGCCCTGATAGGTGACGGTGACGGTCTGGTCGTCGAGCATCGCGGCCTGGAACCGTGGCCAGGGGCACATATAGGTGCAGACCTGCTCGCGCGCCCAGCCGGCCAGAACATAGGTGGTGATGGTGAACAGCGCGAACATGCTGTAGGCCATGCCCGAGGCGCTGCCGGTCAGCAACTCCACCGTCACGGTCGGCGCGTCGCGGAAATACATGATCCAGGCGCCACCGGTCAGGGCGGCGATCACCAGCCAGACCGTATGCTTGGCGACCTTGCGCCAGGCCTTGCGAACCGTGAGCTTCGCCTTGTCATTGCGGATGCGCTCGGCGCGGTCGCCCTCGATCAACCGTTCCACCCACATGAACAGATCGGTCCACACCGTCTGCGGGCAGGCATAGCCGCACCACAGGCGGCCATAAAGGCTGGTGACCAGGAACAGCAGAACCGCGGCCAGGATCAGCAGGCCGGCCAGGTAGTAGATCTCGTCGGGCCAGATTTCCAGATTGAAGAAATAGCCGCGACGACCTTCCATATCGAGAAGCAGGGCCTGATCGGGCCGGCCCGGTCCACGATCCCACCGCACCCACGGCAGGATGTAATAGATGCCGAGCATCACCACCAGCAGTGCCCATTTGATCCGGCGGACCGGACCCTTCACCGCCTTGGGATAGACCTTCAGGCGGTTCGCGAACAATGCCGGCTGCGCGGTCTCTTCATGATGACCGTCAAGATCGATGCCGGAGGTGGACATGGCCCTGGCTCCTCGGAGAGGTCGGCCCGGCCGGCTTCTGATGAGCCGGCCGGGTGGGGGTGGTGGCGCGTTATTCGCCGCCACCCAGGCTGTGGACATAGACGGCGAGCATGTTGATGGTGGCCTCGTCCAGACGTCCGCCCCAGTTGGGCATCACGCCGTGGCGCGGCAGGGCGATCTGGCCGGCCACCTCGGCTTCGGTGCCGCCATACAGCCAGATCTGGTCGGCCAGGCTGGGGGCGCCGAATTCGCGGTTGCCCTGGCCGTTATCGCCATGGCAGGCGGCGCAGTTGTCGGCGAACAGCGTCTGGCCCTGTTCCATCACCGCCGCGGCCGGGGTCGTCGCCCCCGACAGCGACAGGACATAGCCGGTCAGGGTGGTGATCTGCTCCCGGTCAAGGAACTCCCCGAAGGCCGGCATCTCGGACATCCGCGTGTCGGGGTCGGTGACCGAGCGGATACCGTGCAGCAGGGTCTGGCGGACGGTGTGGATGTCGCCGCCCCACAGCCAGCTATCATCACCCAGCGCCGGATAGCCCGGCTGACCGGCACCGCCGGCACCATGGCAGGCGGCGCAGTTCTCGGCGAAGGCCACCCGGCCGCCCGCCACCGCATAGGTCGCGGTTGCGGGATCCTTCAGGATGTCGGCCACGTCGGTGGTCCTGATCTTCGCCAGGATATCGGCGCGGCCGGCTTCCACGGCGGCCAGGTTCTCGACATGCTCGACGCGGGTCGAATAGCCGAGCAGGCCCTTGAAATAGGTGGTCCCGAGCGGGATGCCGGGGAAGAGCAGCACCCACACCGCCGAGAAGGCGATGCTGATATAGAACACATACAGCCACCACTTCGGCAGCGGCGTGTTCAGCTCCTTGATCCCGTCCCACTCGTGGCCGGTGGTCATGCGGCCGGTGGCCGTGTCCTTCTCGATCTTGGTCGGCATGGCGCCAATCCTTCAGGCGTCGTCGTCGCGGAGCGGAATGCGTGAGGCGCTGTCCATCTCGGCACGCTGGCCGGGCAGGAAAGCTTTCACGCCGTTCGCGAGGATCAGGATCATGACGGCGACAATCCACCATGAACGGATGAACTGATAAATCGCGTGGAGGTCGTCATTGCCCAACATGGTCAGTGGCTCCCATTACCTCTGCGGTGCTCGCGGTCACTGCTGAAGTTCTTCGACCGTCAGGTCGTTGAACCGCACCATGGTGCCCAGCACCTGCAGATAGGCCACCAGCGCGTCCATCTCGGTCAGCTTCGCGGTGTCCCCGTCGTAATTGTCGACACGGGCACCGGGATAGCGGGCGATCAGGCCCTCGGCGTCGCTCATCGGGTCGGCCTGGGCGACCATGTCGGCCAGGGCCACGTCGATCATCTCGGCCGTATAGGGCACGCCGACGGTGGCGTTGGCGCCAAGCCGGCCCGCCATGCTGGCGGTCTCGAGCGGCCGCTCCAGCAGGAAGCCATAGGTCGGCATCACCGAACCGGGCACCAGGGCACGCGGATCATAGAGATGCGCCACATGCCATTCGTTGGAGTACTTGCCGCCCACCCGGGCCAGATCCGGCCCGGTGCGCTTCGACCCCCACTGGAAGGGATGATCGTATTTGCTTTCGGCCGCCAGGCTGTAATGGCCATAGCGTTCGGCCTCGTCGCGGAAGGGGCGCACCTGCTGACTGTGGCAGGTATAGCAGCCCTCCCGGATATAGATGTCGCGGCCGGCCAGCTCCAGCGGGGTGTAGGGGCGGACACCGTCCACCGCCTCGACCGTGCTCTCGATGGTGTAGAGCGGGATGATCTCGACCATGCCGCCGATCGAGACGGTGGCGAGGGTCAGGATGACCAGAAGCCCGGTGCGCTTCTCGATCTTGTCATGCGTGAGCGCCATGGGATCAGGCCTCCACCGTGGCAGGCGCCGCGGCCCGCTTGGCAACAACCGGCTGGCCCACCCGCACCGTCATGATCAGGTTGAAGACCATGATCAGGGCTCCGGTGAGGAACAGCACGCCACCAAGTCCGCGGATGATATAGAAGGGATGCATGGCCATGACGGTCTCGACGAAGCTGTACTGAAGGAAACCCAGCTCGTCATAGGCGCGCCACATCAGGCCCTGCATGATGCCGGACACCCACATCGAGGTGATATAGAGCAGGATGCCGAGCGTCGAGATCCAGTAGTGCCAGGACACCAGCGCCATCGAATACAGGCCCTGCTTCTTCCACAGCATCGGCACCATCATGTAGATCGCGCCGAAGGACACGAAGGCGACCCAGCCGAGGGCGCCGGAATGCACGTGGCCGATGGTCCAGTCGGTGTAGTGGCTGAGCGCGTTGACCGCGCGGATCGACATGACCGGCCCTTCAAAGGTCGACATGCCATAGAAGGCGACCGAGGTGACCAGGAAGCGGATGACCGGGTCGGTGCGCAGCTTGTCCCAGGCGCCCGACAGGGTCATCAGGCCGTTGATCATGCCGCCCCATGAGGGCATCCACAGCATGATCGAGAACACCATGCCCAGCGTCTGCGCCCAGTCGGGCAGTGCCGTGTAGTGCAGATGATGCGGGCCGGCCCAGATATAGAGGAAGATCAGCGACCAGAAGTGGACGATCGACAGGCGATAGGAATAGACCGGCCGTTCCGCGCGCTTGGGGATGTAGTAGTACATGATCGCCAGGAAGCCGGCGGTCAGGAAGAAGCCCACGGCGTTATGGCCATACCACCACTGCACCAGCGCATCCTGGACGCCCGCGAACACCACATAGCTCTTCGAGCCCAGCAGGCTGGCCGGCACCGACAGGTTGTTCACGATGTGCAGCATCGCGATGGTCACGATGAAGGCGATGTAGAACCAGTTCGCCACATAGATATGGGGCTCGCGCCGGCGCACCACCGTGCCGATGAAGGCGACGAAATAGCAGACCCAGACGATGGTCAGCCACAGATCGACATACCATTCCGGCTCGGCATACTCCTTGCCCTGGGTATAGCCCAGCAGATAGCCGAGCGCCGCCTGGACGATGAAGAAGTTGTAGCCCCAGAAGATGAACCGCGCCAGCGCCGGACCGCCGAACAGCGGCGCGCGGCAGGTGCGCTGCACCACATGGAACGAGGTGCCGATCAGCACGTTGCCGCCGAAGGCGAAGATGGCGGCCGAGGTGTGCAGCGGCCGCAGCCGGCCGAACGAGGTGTATTCCAGGCCGAGGTTGAGCGAGGGGAACGCCAGTTGGAAGGCGATGAAGGTGCCGGCCGCGAAGGCCGCCACGCCCCAGAACATGGCGGCGATCACGAACAGCCGGATCGTGCCTTCGTCATAGCGGGCGGCGGAGCGCACGGGCGTCGCCGCCCGGCCCTGCACGTCGCCCAGTGTTGCGGTCATTGTCATTGGATCACCGCTCCGGTGTCAGAGGCGAGACGTGTCACAGATCCGGGCCGTCGGCGGGGATCGATCCCTCGCCGTCGGTCTCGACCGATGCGAAATGGCGGTTGATCTCGCCGACGATGTAAACGATCGCCAGGATGCCGAGCCCGATCCCGAAGATCCGGATCCCGATATCCGCGGCGTGGCCGGCCATGTAGAGGCCGACGACGCCCGCCAGCGTCAGCAGTGCGCCGACGACGATCGACAAACCGTCCGGCCCGATTGGTTTTCTGTCGCTCATGCCCCGTATCCTCAAGCCAACCTTCCGCACGGCCAGACACGCCGGCGGGGTCATGCGGACGACGAACCACGGATGATCCGCGGCCCAACGCCGTCTCGTTGGCATGAAGCTATGACGGGCCAGCGGTCACAGCCTTGACACAGGTCAAGGCGCGCACGTGCACACCCCGACAGGATCGCCCATAGTGGCCCGAAGGTCCGCG
This sequence comes from Tistrella arctica, assembly GCF_039630945.1. Taxonomy (NCBI): domain Bacteria; kingdom Pseudomonadati; phylum Pseudomonadota; class Alphaproteobacteria; order Geminicoccales; family Geminicoccaceae; genus Tistrella; species Tistrella arctica. The sequence goes on along the minus strand of NZ_JBBKTV010000016.1, from coordinate 41,315 downwards.
GCGGATGGTCGCATGAACCCGCGCCAGTGGCCGGATCGCGCCATTCCGATACCGCCGGCCCGATCGGCCGGGGCAGCCCACCGACAGATGCACGGCAGACATGCTTGAACAGCTTGGCGATCATCTCCAAACCCTGGCCGCTCTGTGCCAGCCGGCCTTTGCCGGCGATGCCGGCGGGTTCGGGGGTCTGGCGGCCCTGCTCGCAGCACTCGCACTCGCGGGGCTGGCCGGCGGGTTGATGCATTGCGCGCCGATGTGCGGGGTCTTCGTCCTGGCACAGGTCGATGCCCGGCTGACGCGGGTGCCGGTGGCCTCAATGTCCGAGGCCACGCGCCTGCGCGCCGGCCTGCTGCCGGGATATCATCTGGGCCGCATCGCCACCTATGCGGCGCTGGGCGCGGTCGCCGGGCTGATCGGCCAGGGCTTCGGCGACAGCCTGGCGGCCGTCGACCGGCTGCGCGGCTGGGCGGCGGTGCCGCTGGGGCTGGCCGGACTGGTGCTGCTGGCATCGGCCGGGATGCGGCTGGGCCTGTTGGGGCAGCCGAACCGGCCGGCGCTGTTCCCGGCCGGGGCGGTGCCCGGATCAGGTCGTCATGGCCGCGCGCCGGGTGTTGCAGGCTTCGCGTCCCGGCTGCTCACCCGCATCCGCCCCTGGCTGGCCGGCGGCGGATGCCGGGGTGTCGGCACCGGGCTGGTGCTTGGTTTTCTTCCCTGCGGGCTGGTCTATGCCGCCCTCGCCGCCGCTCTGGCCGCGGGGCGGCCGCTGGCCGGCGCGCTCGCCATGGTGGCCTTCGGCCTTGGCACCATTCCGGCACTGGGCGTGGTGGGGGTCGGCGGGCAGGCCCTGCTTCGCCGGCATCCGGCACTGGCCCGCAAGCTGGCACCGGCTCTGCTGGGCCTTGCCGCCCTGCCCCTCATCGCCGGCGCGGCCGCCCTGGTCGTCGGTTGAGCCGGCAATCGGCTGGGCCGGGCATCGCCTGAACCGGGCATCGGCTGAACCGGGCATCGGCTGAACCGGGCGCCGTTCAAACCCCCACCAGCCGGCGTGCCGCGCCGTCGGGCCGGGCAAGCTCTGCGCCGGCTCCCGACCAGGCGACCCGGCCGCGTTCCAGCCCGACCGCATGATCGGCAAGACCGGCCAGCGCCTTCAGATCCTTGTCGACCACCAGGATCGCCAGCCCCTCGGCCTTCAGCCGTGCCAGCACCGCCCAGATCTCGCGTCGGATCAGCGGCGCCAGCCCCTCGGTCGCTTCGTCCAGGATCAGCAGCCGCGGATTGGTCAGCAGCGCCCGGCCGATCGCCAGCATCTGCTGTTCGCCCCCCGACAGCAGCCGCGCCGCCTGCCGGCCGCGCTCCGCCAGTCGCGGAAACAGGTCGTGGACGGCGGCCTCGGTCCAGGGGCCGGGCCGGGCCGTCGCCACCAGATTCTCGTGCACCGTCAGCCCGGGAAACACCTGCCGGCCCTCGGGCACCAGTCCCAGCCCGGCGCGGGCGATGCGATGCGATGGCGCGCCGGTCATGTCGCGGCCATCCACGTCGATCCGGCCCCCGGTCACATCCACCAGACCCAGCGCCGCGCCGATGGTGGTGGATTTGCCCATGCCGTTGCGCCCGATCAGCGCCACCACCTCACCCGCCCGCACGGCAAGATCGATGCCGAACAGCACCTGCGCCGGTCCATAGCCACCGGTGACGGCCCGCATCTCCAGCACCGCGGTCATCCGGCGTCATCCTCGCCCAGATAGGCTGCGATCACACCGGCATCGGCGCGGATCGCGTCGGGTGTTCCGGTTGCGATCGCATGCCCGGCCACCAGCACCGTCACCCGGCCGGCCAGTGCGAACACCGCCTCCATGTCGTGTTCCACCATCAGGATCGTGGCATCGGCGGCAAGCGCGCGGATGGTCTCGACCATGGCGGCGCTCTCTTCCGGCCCCAGGCCCGCCAGCGGTTCATCGAGCAGCAGCAGCCGGGGCCTGCGGGCGGCGGCCAGGGCGATTTCCAGCCGCCGGCGCTCGCCATGCGACAGCACCGCCGCCGGTCGCCGGTCATCAGGGTCCAGGCCGAACCGCCGCAAGACCTCGCCGGCTGTGTCGGCCAGCCGCCGGTCGCGGTCGCGCGCGGCGAATGGCCGCCAGACCGAACGGGTCGGCGCGATCAGCGCCACCTCGATGGTCTCGCGCGCGGTCAGGGTCGGGAACAGGGCCACCACCTGATAGGCCCGCACCAGCCCGCGCCGCGCCCGCGCCACCACGCCCTCGGCGGTGACGTGCCGGCCGTCGAAGCCGATACGGCCCCGGTCGGCGGCAAGCTCACCCGAAATCAGCGCACAGGCGGTGGTTTTGCCGGCACCGTTGGGGCCGATCAACGCGTGGATCTCGCCCGGCAGCACCGCAAGGTTCAGGTCGTCGGCCGCCGCCAGCGCGCCGAAACGCCGGGTCACGCCGGTAACCGTCAGCAAGGGCGGGGTCGCCGGGGTGCCTGTGCCGGTCATCGCCGCCCCCCTCCCCGCAGGCGCCCGCCGATCCGCGACAGGCTGCCCAGCACGCCGCCGCGATTGAAGATCGCCGCCAGCACCAGCATCGGCCCCAGGATCGCCGCCCAATGCTCGGTCCAACGGCCCAGCATCTCTTCCAGCACCACCATGATCGCCGCCCCGATCACCGCGCCGGCCGGGGTCGCGGCGCCGCCCAGCACCACCATCACCATCAATTCGCCCGATGTCGTCCAGGCCAGCGGCGTCGGGCTGACGAAACCGATCAGATTGGCGTTCAGCGCGCCGGCGACCCCGGCCACCGCCGCCGCCGCCATGAAGGCCGCCAGCCTGAGGCCATAGGGGCTGCGGCCCAGGGCGCGCAGGCGGCGGTCGTCATCGCGCGCGGCCGCCAGCACCAGCCCATAACGACTGCCGGCGATGCGATGGGCCAGCGCCAGCCACAGGGCCAGCAGGCCCAGGCAGATGTAATGGAAGACCATGGCATCGCCGGTATCCAGGCCGGCGGCGGTGTTGCGACTCCACAGCGACAGCCCGTCCTCGCCGCCATAATCGGCGAAGGCGACGGTGACGAAATACAGCATCTGCGAGAAGGCGAGCGTGATCATGATGAAATAGGCGCCGCTGGTTCTAAGGCTGATCGCCCCGATCGGCAGCGCGATCAGCGCCGCCGCCAGCGCCGCCACCGGCAGGGTGACGAGAAGGTCATCCGTCCCGCCCCCGGCCAGAAAACCCAGAGCACCGTCCATGCCCTGCGCGTGATGGAAGGCGATGCCGACGGCATAGGCGCCGATGCCGACAAAGGCGCCATGGCCCAGCGATGGCAGGCCGGCCGCGCCGATCAGCATCTGAAGACTGGCGGCGGCCAGACCCCAGATGGCGATGCGGGTGGTCAGCGCCACCAGATAATCGGCGCCGGCGGCACTGGCGACCAGCGGCGCCAGGGCCAGCAGCAGCACAACGACGAGGCTGGCCCGGCCGCCGCGCGCCGCGTGCCCGGTCGGTGTCGGCGGCGTCGGGCGAAGAGCCGTCGGATGGGGATCAGTCGCTGCCACCGAACACCCCCTTGGGCCGGATGGCGAGCACCAGCGCCATCAGCAGATAGATGGTCATCGACGCCAGCGCCGCGCCGATCTGGTCGGCCGCCGCCGGCGGCAGCACCGCCCGCGCCAGTTCCGGCAGATAGGCTCGGCCCAGCGTGTCGGCCAGCCCCACCACCAGCGCGCCGGTGAAGGCGCCGCGCACCGAGCCGATGCCGCCGATCACGATCACCACGAAGGCCAGGATCAGCACCGGTTCGCCCATGCCCACCTGCACCGCCAGCACGGGGCCTGCAACCGCGCCGGCCAGGCCCGCCAGCAGGCCACCCAGCGCGAACAGCACGGCATAAAGCCTGCCGATATCCACCCCCAGCGCCGCCACCATCCGCCGGTTCTGGGCGCCGGCGCGGATCAACATGCCCAGGCGGCTGCGCTCGATCAGCAGGGCGAGCCCGCCCGCCACCACCAGCCCGACCAGAATGATCACCAGCCGCCAGACCGGATAGGGCACGCCCGGCAGGATTTCCAGCGTGCCTGCCGCGAAATCGGGCACGTTCAGGAACAGGGGGCGCGGTCCGAACAGGATGCGCATCATCTCGTTGGCGAACAGCACGATGCCGAAGGTGGCCAGAACCTGATCCAGATGGTCGCGCGCATACAACCGCGCGATCACCAGCCGCTCGATCAACAGCCCGGCCAGGGCGGCCACCGGCATGGCGACCAGAATGCCCAGCACCACCGATCCGGTTTCGGCGGCGATGAAGGCGGCGGCGAAGGCCCCCACCATGTAAAGCGCGCCATGGGCAAGGTTCAGCACGCCCATCACGCCGAAGACCAGCGTCAGGCCGGCGGCGATCATGAACAGCATGACGCCGAGTTGCAGGCCGTTCAGAACCTGCTCGATCAACAATGCAAACATGAGGGATCAATCTGCGCCCGAGGGTGCAGGTGACCGGACAAAGACCGTCCGCGTCACCCGCGCCCCTGGGTCGTCAGTTCATCTTGCAGTCGGCCGCATAGGCGTCGACATGGTCGTCGAACACCTTCGAGACGATGCGGTTGACCAACCGGCCCTTGTCGTCCTTCACCACTTCGCGGGCATAGAGATCCTGAACCGGGTGCTGATTGGTGCCGAAGCGGAATTCGCCACGCACACTGTCGAAATCGGCCTTGCGCATGCCGGCGCGCAGATCGTCCAGCTTCGACACGTCGCCACCCGCGGCCTTCAGACCGGCGCCCATGATATGCGCCGCCTCATAGCCCTGCATGGCATAGACCGAGGGCAGCCGGTCATAGGCGGCCTCGAAGCCCGCGACGAAGGCCTTGTTGGCGGCGTTGTCCAGGTCCAGCGACCACTGCGCGCCGTTGATCACGCCCAGTGCCGCATCGCCCACCGCCGGCAGCACGTCCTGATCGAACGAGAAAGCGGGACCGAACAGCTTGATGTCGCCCTTCAACCCGGCCTGGTCATACTGCTTCACGAAGTTGATGCCCATGCCGCCGGGCAGGAAGATGAACACGCCATCGGGCTTGTCGGCGCGGATCTTGGCGATCTCCGCCGCATAATCCAACTGGCCCAGCTTGGTGTAGATCTCGTCGACCACCTCGCCCTTGAAATAGCGCTTGAAGCCGGTCAAAGAGTCCTTACCCGCCGGATAATTCGGCGCGATCAGCACCATCCGCTTGACGCCGGCCTGTTCCACGGCGGCGCCGGTGGCTTCATGCAGATTGTCGTTCTGATAGGCGGCGTTGAAATAATTCGGGTGGCAGCCGGCACCGGCCAACTGCGAGGGGCCGGCATTGGAGCTGACATAGATCACGTCGTCGCGCGTGACCCGCGGCACCACCGCCAGCGCCAGATTTGAGAACACGATGCCGGTCATCAGCGCGACCTTGTCTTCCGACACCAGCCGGTCGGCGGCCTGAACCGCGGTTTCCGGCTTGCGGGCGTCATCGACCACCCGCACATCGACCGGCACGCCCCCCAGCATGCCGCCCGCTTCCGTCACCGCCAGCATGAAGCCGTCGCGCGTGTCGACGCCGAGCCCGGCACCATCGCCGCTGAGCGTGGTCAGCAGGCCGATCTTCACCGCATCCGCCGCGCCGGCCGCTCCCACGGCCATCGTCATGACAATCCCCGTTGCCGCGGCGATGATCCGCGCAGACCGCTTGTGTCCCGTCATCTCCCGTTCCCCATCTTTGGCGCGTCCGGCCCGTGGATGGCCGGTTGCCCTTGGCTGACTGATTGTTCTTGGGCTGACCGGTCGATCGAGACGCATGGCATCCGGCGCTCCCCACCGGCATCGCCCGCCGCCGCTTGCGGGCGGCGCGCGCGTCCATGCGCCTCAGTATCCGGTCAGGTAAAGGCCTTGAAGGTGATCATCGTGAAGGTGTCCTTGACGCCATCGACGGCGTGGAGCTTCTCGTTCACGAAATGGCCGATATCGTGGCCAGGGGCCAGATAGCACTTCATCAGCAGATCGTACTGACCCGAGATCGAATGCACTTCGGAGATTTCCTCGATCGTCTCCACCGCCTGATGGGCGACGTCATAGGCCTTGCCGAGTTCACATTTGATGAGCACGAAAATGGTCTGCATGGGGCTCCGACCGGCGCTTTGAGAGAGGACGGCCGGGAGCATCGGGCCCGCGCGGCCATTTCGCCGACCGTACCCGGTTTTGCCCGCTTTGGGTAGCGCCAGGGCTCTGCCCCAATGGCCAGATGCGCGGCCTGAACGCGCCCCCCCGCCCGTCGAATCCGGGCAAAAAAAATGCCGGCCACCGTCAACCGGCACCGGCTTTCATCGTCAGAACCCTATACCCCAGCGGAAAAGCTGGTGCGACCAGCAGGACTTGAACCTGCACGCCCTTTCGGGCACTAGCCCCTCAAGCTAGCGCGTCTACCAATTCCGCCATGGTCGCAGCGGGTCTGTGTGGTCCGTGGTTATACGCAAATCCGGGGCCGATGCAAGCGCCTTGTCAAAAAAGCGACTTGGACCCGCGAGGCCGGACCGCCAACAAAAAACCCGCCAGATGCAGGCGGGTGCTTTGCTTCACGATGACTTCGCCTGATGGTCACTCCCCTTTGAGAGAGTGGTGCGACCGGTAGGACTTGAACCTACACGTCCGTACAGACACTAGCACCTGAAGCTAGCGCGTCTACCAATTCCGCCACGGTCGCATCGGGCGTCGTCGTCGTGGCGGTCTTATAGCCAATCCTTGGCAGGCTTTGCAAGAGGTCTTTTTCATCGGTCCGCAACATTTCTTGAGGCCTCCGGCGGGCCGTTCAGGAAGTCATTGATCTGTAATGAAACGGGGCTCGTCGACGCCGATCCGCCCCCCGATGGCGTGGCCCGCGATTGACAGAACCGGCCCTGCCGGGTAATTCTCATCCCACTTTCCGAGGGGGAGTAGTCGACCGCGAGCCACGTGCCCCGGCCATTCGGACCAGTCCGGACAGCCCGGGTGACGCAGCCAGACGGATCGCACGTCAACAGACTTGTCTGCCGGCCAAGGCCGGTATCCGGCCCGCGGGCCGGGTCCAGGGCATGGCGTGCGAGCGACGGGACCAGATCCTGACGCCGGCGAGACCTTCGGACACCTGTGCATCGACCGTCGAGTTTGACGACGGGCGGCCGGACCGGCCGATGCGCAAGTGTCCGATCGTGCTCGCGGCCCGGGTGTCTGTCCGGGGACGGGTCGATTGCGGTCCGGCCGCCCCGCCCCGGAGGCATTCAGCAATCATGGAAGCGCTCGGCATCTCCACATTGGTGGTGGCCCTGGCAGAAATCGGCGACAAGACCCAGCTTCTGGCGCTGGCACTGACGCTGCGTTATCGCGCGCCCTGGCCGGTCGCCGCCGGGATTCTGGTGGCGACCCTCGCCAATCATGCGGTCGCCGGCGCGGTCGGTGCCGCAGTCGCCGCCCATGTCGATCCCGACTGGATGCGCTGGATCCTGGGACTGTCGTTCATCGCCATGGGCCTGTGGGTGCTGGTTCCCGACAAGCTGGACGACGACGACACCCCGAAAGCCACCGCCCGTGGCGCCTTCCTGGCCACCACGCTGACCTTCTTCGTGGTCGAGATCGGCGACAAGACCCAGATCGCCACCGTGGCGCTGGCCGCCGACTACACGCCCCTGATCATGGTGATCGTCGGCACCACGCTGGGCATGATGATCGCCAATCTGCCGGTGGTGTTCCTGGGCGAGCGCATCGCCCGCGCCATTCCGCTGGGCCCGGTGCGCAAGGCGGCGGCGGCGCTGCTGATCGTGCTTGGCGGCCTGGCGCTCGTCGGCGACGCGGCAAGCTTCGGCCTTAACGGCCCCGGCTGATCCTTTGGCCGGACAGGGATTATGGCGACATTACCCCGTCCCGCCCGGCCAATGGGTCGTCAGTCGGCGAGGAACGCGCAGACCGCAGCCCCGGTCTCCTCGGCCTGAAGGATGCGGTTGTGGCCATAGCCCGCGGTTTTCACGACCCGACAGCCCGGCCAGAGCACGGCAAGTGCCTCGGCATCGGAATGCTCGACCATCTGGTCGGTGGTGTCATAGATCGCCAGAAGCCGCCCGTCCGCCTCCGGCGTGTAGGCGATACCTCCCGACAGCGACGACCAACTGGTCTGGAACTGATCGGACAGGATGGCCTTGACATGGTCGAGCGCCTCTGGGAACGCGCCCTGCCTGCGCATGGATTCAAGCGGGACATAGGGAAAGAGCGGTGCCGAGATCACCGCGTACCTGTCGGCGTGAACCCCGTGCAACGCCCGCGCCCGCATCATCGCAAGGCCACCGGCCGAATGCCCGATCATGGCGCGGACCGGCGTATCGAGCCGGGTGAAAAGATCATGCGTGTCCGCGATGAAGGTATGAAACCCGACCTTTTCCGGACGCGATGCGCCATGCCCGCCGGCGTCGAAGAACACGCAGCGATATCCCTGTCGCGCGATCCGCAAGGCCAGCGACGCCATTTGAACCCCCCGCCCGGAATAGCCATGAACGAGCATGACCACCGGCCCCTCGCCCACGCTCCAGGCCTGCCGGCTGTCGTGCGGGCCGAAGCGGAACGGTTCGGCCTGTTCCAGCATCGTCTCGTCCTGCGGTCGCAGCGGCAGGATGACCGCCTGCCCCAGCCCGGCTGCAAGCATGCCGGCCTGATCGAGCACGGGCGTGGATGCCCGATACGCGGCCATCGCGTCGGCTTTCGGTTGTGTCCGCACGTCTGACAACGGCCTTCTCCCTTATGTCATCACTGGCCGTCATGGTTTCGATCTGATATAGACCAGTCAATATATTTTCGGACGACGATGGAGTGAGCCATGCCGCCGAAACCCAGACATCGGGCCCCGATCATCGACGCGGCGGTGACATTGTTCCGCCGGCAGGGCTATGCCGGCACCGGCCTGAATGACATTGTCGATGCCAGCGGCGCGCCCAAGGGCTCGCTCTACCACTATTTTCCCGAAGGCAAGGTATCGATCGCCGTGGCGGCGGTTGATGAGGCCGGCCGACGGGTCGCCGCCACACTTCAGGATCTCGCCACGAAAGCCGGCACAACCGGTGCGCTTCTGCAAGCGCATGCCCGTCTGCTGGCCGGCTGGATGGAGAAGTCCGGCTATCGCGACGGATGCCCGATCACGACCGTGCTTCTGGAACTGGCCCCCGCCGACAGAGCGGTCGCGGAGGCGGGCAGGAAGGCCTATGGCGCACGGATCACGGTGCTGCACGACAAGCTGGTGGCCGATGGCCATGCGCATGCCGACGCGCACCGCCTCGCCCAACTGTGCACCTCGGCGATGCAGGGCGCGCTCATCCAGGCCAGAATCGAGCGAAGCGGCGCGGCCATCGAGTGCACCGCCGCCGAACTGGCGCGCCTGATCGACCATCTGCCGAAGAACGCCGCGTAACGAACCGCCCACCGCGCGCCACAACTTGCCACTTGCAAGCCGGACCACCACATCCGACACCTGTCTTCTGCGGGACGCCACGCCCCTGACCCGCGTCGCCACTGACCCGCGTCAGATCCACGCGATCCCGGGCACCCGGCAACACTCCTTGGGGCTGCTGATCATCATGGACACGGGCGACGGTTCCGCGCGGACGGCCGGCGGCATGGCCTCGGCGACGACAGATGGCCCTGTCGCGGGCCAGGTCGAGGAGGCCGGGGGCGGTCGCGACATTCATCTCCGCGATGCGACGCCGGCCGATATCGATGCCCTGCTCGCCATCGAAACCGCGTCATTCGTCCACGACCGCATCAGCCGGCGCAGCTTTCGGCACCTGTTGTCACGCGCCCATGCCGACACCATCGTGGCCGAGGTGGCCGGGGCCGGGCGCCCGGTCATCGTGGGTTATGCGATGGTGCTCCATAATGCCGGCACCTCGCTGGCGCGGCTCTATTCCATCGCCACCGCCCCCGGCTGGCGCGGATGCGGCATCGGCCGCCGCCTGCTCGACGAAGTCGAGACCCGGGCGCTGGCGGCACGGGCGGTGTCGGTGCGGCTGGAGGTGCGCGCCGACGCGCCGGCGATCGCCGCCATCTATGAACAGGCCGGCTATCGGCGTTTCGGCCGCTATGTCGCCTATTACGAAGACGAGGTCGACGCGATCCGGATGGAGAAGCCACTGGTCCGCCGGCTGGATCCCGCGCGTGATCGCATTCCCTATGTCGAACAGAGCCTGCCCTTCACCTGCGGCCCCGCGGCGCTGATCATGGCCATGCACGCGCTGGACCCCAAGCGCGCCACCGGCCCCGAGGAAGAGCTGCGGATCTGGCGCGATGCCACCACCATCTTCATGACCTCCGGCCATGGCGGCTGCTCGCCGCACGGGCTGGCGCTGGCCGGTGCCCGGCGCGGTTTCAAGGTGGCGCTGCACATCTCGGGCCAGGGCACGCCCTTCGTCGACGGCGTGCGCAGCCCGGCCAAGAAGCGGGTGATCGAGATGGTGCAGGCCGAATTCGTGCGCGAGATCGCGGCCGAGCCGCGCATCACCCTCACCGACCGGCCGGCCACGCTCGACGAGATGCGGACCGCGATCACGCAGGGTGCCGTGCCGCTGCAACTGGTCAGTTCCTGGCGGTTCGATCGCCAGAAGGCGCCGCATTGGGTGGTGGTGATCGCCATCGATGACGGCTTCGTTCATATCCACGACCCCTTCGTCGACCGCGAGGAGCGCCGCGCGCCGATCGACTGTATGCGCATTCCCGTCGCGCGGCGCGATTTCGAACACATGTCCCGCTATGGCCGCGCAGCCCTGCGCGCCACGCTGCTGATTTCCGCCCCAGCCACGGAAACCTGACCCCTATGGTTCCGCATATCGTTGTCGTCGACCGCCCTGAGGACATCCCGGCGATCCCCGCGGCCGCCGGTCGCCAGGTGCTGACCGCCCGCGCCTTCATCGACAGCCCGCCACCGGCCGACGCCGCCAGATCAGGCCGCGCGGGCATGCGGGTGATCAACCTGACCCGCGACCACCGCTATCTGTCCCTTGGCTATTACGTCTCGCTGCTGGCCGAGGGTCGGGGTGAGCGGGTGATCCCGACGCCGTCGGCCCTCACCGAGATTTCATCCAAGCGGATCTATGCCCACGCCCTGCCGGAACTGACCGGCATCGCCCGGCGTCATCTGATGCCACCGCCGGCCGGCGGCGCCATCACCCGCACCGTCACCGTGATGTTCGGCGAGACCGCCGAGCCCGAGACCGCGGCACTTGGCCGGCGGGCCTTCGACCTGTTCCGGCTGCCGCTGATGGCGCTGCATCTGGTGCATGGCGCGGCCGAGCCGGTGGGCGGCGGGCTGGGCTGGTCGGTGCGGTCGGTGCGCAGCCGCGGCGTGCGCGGGCTGGACAGCGAAGACCACGCGGCCTTCGCCCGCGCGATCGACCGTTTCACCACCGATCGCTGGCGGGCGCCGAAACCGGCGCCCCGCACCCGTCACGATCTGGCCATCCTGCACGACCCGGCCGATCCTCTGCCGCCATCGAACAGCAAGGCGCTGGCCCGGTTCTGCAGGCTCGGCCCGGCACTGGGCCTGGACGTGACCCTGATCACCCGCCGCGATCTGGCGCGGCTGGCGGAATTCAACGCGCTGTTCATCCGCGAGACCACCCGGATCGATCACCACACCTTCCGTTTCGCCACCCGCGCCGCCCAGGAAGACATGCCGGTGATCGACGATCCGCAATCGATCGTGCGCTGCACCAACAAGATCTATCTGGCCGAACTGCTGCGGGTTCACAATCTGCCGGCGCCGAAGACCATGATCCTGCATCGCGAGCGCCTGCTGGATGCCGAGGCGGTTCTGGGCTATCCGATGGTGCTGAAAATCCCCGACGGCGCGTTCTCGAACGGCGTCTTCAAGGCCGAGAACCGCGACCAGTTGATCGAGATGGCGGCCAGGGTGTTCGCGCGCAGCGATCTGGCGCTGGCACAGGCCTTCGTCTACACCGCCTTCGACTGGCGGGTGGGCATCCTGAACCGCCAGCCGATTTTCGCCTGCCAGTATTTCATGTCACGCGATCACTGGCAGATCGTGAAGCACAGCGGCGATGGCCGCATCGATCAGGGGGGCTTCCGCACGATGGCGGTGGAGGCGGCCCCGGCGGAGGTGATCGATGCGGCCGTGCGCGCCGCAGCGCCGATCGGCGACGGGCTTTATGGTGTCGATCTGAAGCAGAATGCCGATGGCGTGTTCGTGATCGAGGTCAACGACAACCCGAACATCGATGCCGGGGTCGAGGATGCGGTGCTGAAGGACGATCTGTACCGGATCATCCTGAAGGATTTCGTCCGGCGGATCGAAGCGCGCTGACAGCGTGGCCGGCGCGCGCGCATCGCGGGAACAAGCCCCTGCGACCGGATGTCACACCCTCCGGCGCGCAGGCGTGCCCCTACACTCAGGCCCCATGACGGGGCGGATCAGGCACAGCCGTGGAACCAGCCATGGCGGCCGGCGACAGGACCATAGATCACGCAGATCCCACCGGCCGATGCGACGCCTGATGCGCCGCGCGGCCGGTTGGCTTGCCTTTGCCGCCCTGATGCTGACCCAGCCGGCAATGATTGCCGGCATGACCACCAGCGAGGTCGGCCGGGCGGTGGCCGCTGTGGCCGGCGTCGATGCCGCAGGCTTCGACCTCGCCGCCATCTGCCACAGCCCGTCATCCGCCAGCCCGTCATCCGCCGACATCGCCGATCCCGATGGCCCCGCCGGGCATGACAGTGCCGCCGGCCCCGGTCATCACTGCGCGCTGTGCACCGCCATCGCGGCCACGACACCCCCCGCCCTGCCCGCCGGCCCGCTTGCCCGTGGCCGTCGCGGCCCCGCCATCGCGCCCGAAGCTCTGCGGTTGAGCCTGCGCCGTCGGCGCCGCCGGCCGCGGGCACCGCCACAGGCCTGATCCAGCAGATCCGTCGTCCCCTCGACCGAAGCTTCAGGATCAGGACCAATCCCCATGACCCGCACCACCCATCGCGGCGGCCGCATCCGGCCGGCCGTGGCCGATCTCATGTCCGCAACGCTCATCTCGGCGACCGGGCTGCTCGCCCTGGCCAGCCTGCCGGCGTCGGCCGCCGACATCACCACCCTGCCCGATCTCGACGTCACCGCCAGTGGCGCCGCCAGCGCCACGGCGCCCGATGCCGCCACCCGCGATGCCACGCTCGCCAACAGCCTGCCCGGCAGCTTCGCGGTGATCCCGGCCGAGGCATTCCGGAACAGCCGCGCCTTCAGCATCGGCGACATGATCGCAACCGTGCCCGGCGTGTATGCTCAGTCGCGCTTCGGGCAGGCGGAAACCAAGCTGTCGATCCGCGGATCGGGGCTCAGCCGCAATTTCCACATGCGCGGCGTGAAGCTCAGCCTCGACGGCCTGCCGATCAACACCAGCGACGGCGCCGGCGATTTCCAGCAGATCGACCCGCTGTCGCTGCGCCATGTCGAGGTGCTGAAGGGATCGAACGGTTTCGCCGACGGCGTGTCGATGCTGGGCGGCGAGGTGCGGATGGAAAGCCGCACCGGCCGGTCCGATCCGGGCGTCACCGCGCGTGCCGAGCTTGGCAGTTATGGCTTCGTGCGCACCCATACAGGGTTCGGCTTCGTCGATGGCGACCGCGACGGCCATCTGTCGGCGACCCTCAGCCGCACCGACGGCTTCCGCGATCATTCGGCCCATGACAACCGCCTGTTCACCGGCAATCTGGGCTGGCGACTGACCGACGACGTCGAGACCCGGGTCTATCTGGGCTATGACGATCTCTATCAGGAATTGCCCAGCGCCCTGACGCTGGATCAGGCCCTGAACGATCCGCGCTCGACCGCCGCCGGCTCCATCACCGGCGATCAGCGCCGCGACATCACCGCGATCCGGCTGGCCAATCGCTGGTCGGTGGCGATGGGCGATGCCACCACCCTGGAATTCGGCGCCTGGCTGCTCGACAAATCACTCTATCACCCGATCTTTCAGGTGCTGGACAACGACTATCTGGATGGTGGCGTTCAGGCGAAGCTCACCACTGGCGGTCAGGCGATCGGCCTCGAACACGGCCTGACCTTCGGCGTGCGCCTAGCCGGCGGCGAAACCGACGCCCGACGCTATGTGAATATCGGCGGCAGCCGTGGCGCGCTGACCGCCGAGGGCACCGAGCGCGGCCGCACCTTCGAGGTCTGGGCGGAAGACGCCGTCGCCATTGCACCCGACCTGACGCTGATCATGGGGCTTCAGGCCATGCATGCCCGGCGTGGCTTCGACGACGCCTTTCTCGGCGATGGCGACGACAGCGGCGAGGCCCGCTATGACGAACTCAACCCGCGCCTGGGCCTGATCTGGCAGGCGACACCGGATGTGCAGCTCTATGGCAATCTGGCCCGCAGCGCCGAGCCGCCGACCCTGTCTGAAATCAACCCCAGCACCGCGCCGGGCTTCGCCGATATCGAGGCACAGACCGCCTGGACCCTGGAAGTCGGCAGTCGTGGCCATTGGGGCCGGCTCGGCTATGACGTCGCGGTGTTCGAAAGCCGGCTGCGCGACGAATTGCAGACCTTCGGCACCGTCACCGGCGGCACCACCACCATCAATGCCGACCGCACCATCCATCGCGGCCTGGAAGCGGCCGTCGATCTGACGCTCACCGACAGGCTGATGCTGAAGACATCCTACACCTGGTCGGATTTCCGCTTCGACGGCGACGCCACCTATGGCGACAACGCTTTGCCCGGCGTGCCGCCGCACCGGCTCTATGCCGAACTGCGCTGGGAACCCGTGGACGACGTGTGGCTGACCCCGCATGTGGAATGGGTGCCGGTCGATTATGCGGTCGACAATGCCGAGAGCCTGGATGCGCCGGATTACGCCCTGCTGGGCCTGCGCGCCGGCTGGCAGCCTTCCCCGGGCGTGACCCTGTTCCTGGACGGCCGCAACCTGACCGACGAGACCTATGTCGCGACCACCAGCGTCACCAACAGCGCCAATGCCGGATCGGCGCTGTTCTATCCGGGCGACGGCGCCTCGATCTATGGCGGCATCGCCTTCCGGTGGTAAACTGGCAGCCTCCTTCGGTCCGGCCATGGAGAACCGCGGTTGACGTCATTCACAGGATCGCGGATCTGCGTCACGCTGCTGCTGTTCGCATGCCTGGCCGTGACCTGGACGATCGCGTCGGGGGATATGCGCCGTGCGATCAGCCGCGTGGCGAATGCCGGTGGCCTCGGTGCCTATGGCACGATTCCCGGCGCCCCCTTCGCCCGGCCGGCCACCTGCCCTGACGGCAATGCCATCACCATCCTGATCGCCGGCCAGTCCAATGCCGCGAACACCGTGCCCGACCGGCGGCAGGCCGGGCGCGGTGCCTACAGCCTGATGGGCGGCCACTGCCACCATCTGGCGGACCCGCTGCCCGGCGCATCGGGATGGAAGGGCAGCATGTGGCCGCTCTTCGCCGACGGGTTGACCGCCAGCACCGGCCGCCCGGTGGTTCTGATCGGGGCGGCGGTCGGTGGATCGCGGATCGCCGACTGGTCGTCGCCTTACGGCCACGCCATCGCCGGCCTGCCGGCACGGATCACTACCGCCACAGCGGCCGGCCTGCCGGTTGATCTCGTCATCTGGATACAGGGAGAGGCCGATGCGAATCGTGACACGCCGGCCGAACGCTATACAGCCGGCCTCACCCGGGTCATCGATCGGATCGACGGTCTGACCGGAGGCTCGCCCTGGATCATCGTGCCGACCGCACTCCGGATCGATGGCCGGCAGAACATGGCGATCCGCCGGGCACAGAACATGGTGATCGATGCCGCGCCGCGCCGCCATCGCGGCCCCGATCTGGACCGGATCAACGGGCCCGGCGACCGCCATGACGGCGTGCATCTGGCACGCGCCGCCGCCGATCGCGTGGCGGCGGCTCTGGCGGAACAGGCGGCGGCGATCGTCGCCGGACGCTGAAGGGGGTCAGGCGCCGAAGATCATCAGGCGCCGAAGATCGTCTTGGTGATGCGCGCGGCGGCGATGATGTCGTCGCCGCGCCGCGCCTCGGCATCCAGGAAGGCCACGCGCCGGCCGGCACGGAGAACCCGCGCATGCAGGCGGATGTCGGCGCCGATCGGTGCCGGCCGCATCACGCTGACAAAGATGTCATGGGTCGATGCGGTGGCGCCGTCGGGCAGATGCGGCAGCAATGCCATATAGGCGGCCGGGTCCAGCAGGGCATAGAGCACGCCGCCATGGACGGTGCCGGCCGGCGTGCCGTGGCGGTGATCCAGCACCACCCGCGACTCGGCGCCGTCGCGGGTGATTTTCACCAGTTCGAAGCCCAGCATGCGGTGCATGGGCAGGCCCAGCACCGCATCGATATCGCGCAGCCGTGCCGCCGGGAAATCGGCGGGCAGCGCGCCGGCCGGAATGCCGGCGCCGGGTGCATCAAGACCACGGGCGAGTGATGCCGCGGCGGCGGCCAGGGCCGCCGCCTGTTTCGGTCCAAGATCGGTCAATGGATCGGTCCGTCCATAAGGGGCGTTCAGGCAGCGTGCGGATCAGGCCGCGTCGCCCGCCTCGACAAGCGCGCGGTCGCGCAGATCACGCTTCATCAGCTTGCCATTGGCGTTGCGCGGCAGCGGATCGGCGCCGAAGGTGAAGTAATCCGGCACCTTGTAATCCGACAGCCGCGTGGACAGAAAATCCTTCAGGGCAGCCGCGACCTCGTCTTCCGGCAGGGCGAGCCCGTCATCCTTCAGCATCACGAAGCAGTGGGTCCGTTCCCCCAGCACCGGACAGGGGCGCGACACCAGGGCACTTTCCGCGACCCAGGGATGGAAGGACAGCTCGCTTTCCACCTCGGCGGAGAAGATCTTGTAGCCGCCCCGGTTGATCATGTCCTTGCGGCGGTCGAAGACCTTCACATAGCCCTGCTCGTCCATCGAGCCGATATCGCCCGAGCGCCAGAAGCCCGACACGAAATTCTCAAGCGTCGCATCGGGCCGCACCCAATAGCCCTTCACGACCATGGGCCCGCGGATCCACAGCTCGCCCGCCTCGCCCGGCGCCACCTCGCGGCCGGCCTCGTCCATGATCCGGATCTCGGCGCAGCGCACCGGCCGGCCGACGGTATCGGCATGAACGGCGCCCTCGCCCAGCGGCATCACCGTGCTCGGCGAGGTGGTCTCGGTCGCGCCATAGGCGTTGACCAGGTTGAGCCCCGGCAGAATCTCGGCCAGCCGACGGATCGTGGCCATCGGCATCGGCGCTCCGCCATAGCCGCCGATCCGCCACGACGACAGGTCATAGCCGGCAAAATCGGGCTGCAACAGACACAGATTATACATCGCCGGCACCATCACCCCGTGGGTCATGCGCTCGGCCTCGGCCAGTTTCAGGAAATCGCGGGCCTTGAAGGCGCGCATCATCACCGTGGCGCCGCCGACATGGATCATCAGCGCGACCACCGCCACCAGACCGGTGACATGAGTTGCCGGCACCGCCAGGATCGACCGCTCGCGCCCGTCCATCGGCATCTGCATGTGATCGACATAGTGCAGGCAGGAATGAACGATGTTCAGATGCGACAGCTCGGCGCCCTTGGGCTTGCCGGTGGTGCCGGAGGTGTACAGGATCACCGCCGTGTCGTCTTCATCCACCGCCGCCCAGCCGCCGAGCGCCGGGCCGTCCGCCACCGCATCCCAACCCGTCGCGCCGTCGGGGATGTCACCCTCGGCGGCCCCGACCACGATCTTCAGGTCCAGGCAGACGACGTCATCGGGATCGGGCAGACGTGCGCCCAGCTCCGCTTCGAAGATCACCGCGCGCGCGCCGCAATTGCCCAGAACATAGGCGAGTTCGGGCTTCTGCTCACGGGTGTTCAGCGGCACCGCGATGACGCCAAGCCGGATACAGGCCACCCAGGCGATCACGAATTCGGCCCGGTTGTTCAGAAGCAGACCGACCCGGTCGCCCTGCACGATCCCCCGCGCCGCAAGCCCGCCGGCCAGCCGGTCGGCGGCCTCGTCGAGTGTCGCATAGGTGATCCGGCGGTCGCCGTCGATCACCGCCTCGGCGTCCGGCAGACGCGCGAAGCTGTCGCGCAGCAGAGCCGTCAGATCGGCGGGTCGATCGGCATAGCAGGACAGGATGCGGTCGCCGAAATGAAGTTCCCGGCGAATGGTCGGCACCGGGGACACAACACGGGTGGTCATGATCTGGCTTCACATCTCTTGAAGGACGAAGGTCGTGGAGAGGGTGGACGACTGGAAGAGCACCCCGCCGTCAATGGACGGCGGCGGCGGCATTCGCGCCACGCTCGATGACATAGGCATCATCATACAACGATTGGGCATGGTTCATGTCGGAATGCGACACCAGGATCGACAGATGCTCGGCCCTGAGCTTGCCGATCACATCGGCCAGCCGCTGCGCCAGCGCCGGGGCGACACCCTCGAAGGGTTCATCCAGCAGCAGCAGCCGGGTGCCGACGGCCAGCGCGCGGGCCAGCGCCACGAGCTTCTGCTGACCGCCCGACAGCAACAGGGCGCGCCGGTCGCGCATCTCCAGCAATTCCGGCATATAGCCATAGACGAGGTCCAGCCGCGCGCGCGGTTTCAGGCTCTTCGACACCCAGACCGGCAGCAGGATGTTTTCCTGCACGGTCAGTTCGGGCACCAGCCCGCGATCTTCCTGCATGAAGCCGATGCCGAGCGCCGCCCGGCCATGCTTGGGCAGGCCGGCCAGATCAGTGCCGTCGAAACTGATCCGCCCGGAGGTCGTGGGCAGATGGCCCATCACCGTGCGCATCAGGCTGGTCTTGCCGGCGCCGTTGCGGCCGACCAGACCCACCATCCGGCCCTGTCCGACGGAGAGCGTGAAGTCCCGCAGCACCTCGACCGAGGCGATGCTGGTGCGGACGCGTTCGATTTCGAGCATGACGTGATCCAGCCTCCGCTTCAGTGACCGGTGACGTGTTGGCGGACAGCATCATCCGCCAGCACGTGATCGGGGGCGCCATCGGCGATGATCTGGCCGGAATAGAACGCCAGAACCCGGTCGGCATAGGCGCCGACGATGTCCATGTCGTGCTCCACGAACAGCACCGTCACGCCGCCCTGGTCCAGGGCTGCCATGATCCGGTCCATGAACGGGAACTTCTCCTCCGCCGACACGCCGCTTGTCGGCTCGTCCAGCATCAGCAGCCGGGGCCGGCCGATCATGGCCAGGGCGATATCCAGCAGCTTGCGCACACCGCCCGCCAGTTCCGCCACCGGTCGGGGTGCGATATCGGCCAGCCCGAAGCGGTCGAGCACCGCCATCGCGGCATCACTGGCCTCTGGCGTCCGCGCCGGCCGGAAGAATGGCACCCCGCCCTCGGCCGCGGCCGCCCGCGCCACAAGCATGTTCTCAAGTGCTGTCAGTTCCGTGCACAACTGCGGGATCTGGAACGAGCGGGCGATGCCGCGCCGGGCCAGCCGGCGCGGGTCCAGCCGGGTCACGTCCTCGCCATCCAGCAGGATCGTACCCTCATCGGGCTTCAGATAGCCGGTCACCATGTTGACGAAGGTGGTCTTGCCGGCGCCGTTCGATCCGATGACGCTGAGCCGCGCGCCACTTTCGATCGCGACCGAGATGTCGCGCGCCGCGGTGACGGCGCCGAAGGATTTCCGAAGATTGCGGGTCTCCAGAACCGGATGTCCGGTGACGGCACGGGTCATCGGCGCCTCTCTCTGGCTCATCGCCCGGTCTCCGTGGTTACATCGGTCGCGGGGGCGGCGGGCTTGTGGCCGCGATGCCAGAGCGAGCCCAGGCCCCGGGGCAGGAACAGGATCACCACCAGCAGGAAGGCGCCCAGCGCCAACTGCCAGGTCTCGGGGAAATACAGGTTCGCGAACGACCGCACCAGCTCCAGGATCAATGACGCCAGGAACACCGCGACCACGCTGTGCTGCCCGGCCAGGATCGCCAGGAACACCATCTCGCCCGACGTCGTCCAGTACGAGAAGGTGGGTTCGATATGGCCAAGCGCGATCGCGGCCAGCGCGCCGCCGACGCCACCATAGACGCCGGCGATGATGAAGTTGACCGCCATCAGCGACCGCACCGAGGCGCCCATATATTCCACGCGCAGCTCGTTTTCCTTCACCGCCAGCGACATCAGCCCGCGCACCGAATTGAAGTGCAGGGCCGCGATCGCCGACAGCCCGCCCGCGGTCACCACCGCCAGCAGATAGAGCGCGTAATCGGCGGTCTCGGTGGTCGGCTCATAGCCCAGGATCGCGGGACGCGCCAGATTGAGGCCGTCGGAGCCGCCGATGGCCGTCGCCTTGACCAGCAGGCCATAGAGCACCATCGACAGCGACAGGGTCAGCATGGCGAAGAAGATGCCGCGATAGCGGGCCAGCAGCGATCCGAACACCGCCGCCACCGCGCCGGCGGCAAGACCACCCAGCAGCAGCAGCAGAACCGCGTCGGTCAGCCCCAGCCAGGGGCCGCCGAGGCCGGCCGCATAGGCCCCCAGGCAGAACGGCAGGCCCTGGCCGAACGAAACCAGACCGCCACGCATCATGAAGATCAGCCCCAGCGCCACGGTCGCATGGGCGATCGCCATCGTGGCCAGGAACAGGAACCATTTGGGCAGCGCCATGCCGGCGAAAGCCAGCGCGACAACGACGATGGCCGCCACCAGCACCGGGCGCAACACTGCGGATCGGGTCGACATCATGGGGTCTCCCGTCAGATCTTGCGCGCCTGGGCGCGGACGAACAGGCCTTCCGGACGGAAGACCAGCACCGCGGCCATCACGAAATACACGATGAACAACTCGGCATCCGGCACCAGATGCACCGCCGCCGCGCGCGACAGGCCAACGATCAGCGCGCCGACCGCGGCCCCCTCGATCGAGCCCAGCCCGCCGATGATCACCACCGCGAAGCTCAGGATGATCACACCGACGCTGATGCCCGGCTGCACCGAGATCTGCGGGGCGGTGAACGCGCCGCCGAGGGCCGCCAGGAACACGCCGCAGACGAACGCCAGCACATAGACCTTGTTGACGTTCACCCCCATCGAGGCCGACATCTCGGGGTTGTGAATGACCGCGAGAACGATCTTGCCCAGCGTGGTGCGGTTCAGGCCGAACCACACGCCCAGCCCGCAGATCACAGCCAGCCCCATCAGCGCGAAATCATAGCCGACATAGAACAGCGGCCCCATCTCGACATTGCCGAACAGGCTGTAAGGCTCTGACACGTAATAGGGATCGACGCCCCAGATCAGTTTCACACCGTCTTCCAGCATCAGGAACAGGGCATAGGTCACCAGCACCAGCAGCACTTCGTCGCGCCCATAGAACAGCCGCAGCAGGCCACGTTCCAGCAGCGGCCCCAGCACGGCGGCGACGCCGGCCGCCGCCAGCAGCATGGCCACCAGCGACCATTCGGGGGCGAGGCCGATGGTGGCGAACCAGGTCACCAGCGAGGCCGCGGCATAGGCGCCGATCGCATAGAAACTGCCATGGGCGATGTTCAGGATCTTGAGCACGCCGAACACCAGCGTCAGCCCCAGGGCCACGATGAACAGCCAGGCGGCATAGATCAGCCCGTCCACGAGAACGGTGAGCAGAAGCTCCATCAGGAACGTCTCCGGGAAGACTGCGACAACGACGGACGTTGCGGAAACGGGGACCAAACGGGCCGCGCGACACCATGGCCGGCCCCGCGGACATCCGCCCGCCGGTCCGGCCATGATTGTCGTCAGGCAGGTCAGTTGCAGACGGCGCCGGGGAACCCGGCCTTGATCCAGTCATTCGCCTTCATGTCGGCCGGCGGATTGACGCATTTCGCCGGATAGCGACCGATGTCCTCGATCACCACCATCTTCTTGTCCGCGTCATAACGGGTGCGGCCGAAGGCGATGTCCTGAATGGCCTGATGACCATTGCCGTTCGCCATGGTGATCTGGCCGCCGGGGCTCTCCCAGGTCGAGCCCTTCAGCGCGGCGCGGATCTCGTCGGTCGTGGGCTTCTTGCCGCCATTCTCCGACATGGCCTTCTCGATCGCGGTCTTCAGACCCAGCAGGGCCTGCGAGACGCGATAGGGGGCCTGCACCGGATAGACGCCATGTTCGGCGGTGTAGGTGGTCTGGAACCAGGTGTTGAGCGGGGTTTCCTCGCTCATCAGGCCATAGGCGCCACGGGCGCCGATGATCGTGCCGTCGGGCATCTTGTCGCCCAGCGCCGGCAGAACATGGTCGGCCGCCGACAGCACCACCTGGCTGCGCTTGAACAGGCCACGCGGGCCGGCCTGAAGGATCAGCGCCTGAAGATCGCCGCCCCAGTTGCTGGAGTAGACCAGATCCGAGCCCTGACGCAGCAGCGCCGAGATTTCGGTGCCATACTGGCCGGCGCCGAATTTGGGCAGCAGATCGGCCTCGAACTTGGCTTCGGGATAAAGCTGGCTCATCGACGCCACGAAATCATTGCGGCTGTCATGGCCCCAGGCATAGTCCTGGTTGATGGCGCTGTAGGTGCCGACCTTGACGTCGTGGTCCTTCATGTAGCGGACCAGACCGACGTTATCCATGGTGGCATGGGCGGCTGTGCGGAAGACGTATTCGAACTGGTTGTCTTCAAAGATCCGCGGCGTGCCGCAGTCGAACAGGATCAGCAGCGCCTTCAGTTCCTCGGCCACCGGACCGACCGCAAGGCAGTCGCCCGAGCTGATATAGCCGACCACCGCATCGACCTGCTCGCGCTGGATCAGGTTGCGCAGTTCCTGCACCTGCTTGGTGGCCCCGCCGGCCTCATCGATGATGATCGGCTGGATTTCCATCCCGCCGAAGCCCTTGGTATCGTAGGGGGCCGGCAGCTTGCCGGCGTTCAGCCCGGCAATCATGGTCTTGGCACCGTTCGCCGCCGGCACGCCGAAGGCCTCGGCGGCCTGACCCGACAGGAAGGTGACGATGCCGATCTTGAAGGTTTCTGCCGATGCCGGGCTGGCGCCCATGGCCATCGCTGCCACCGCGACGCCGGCACCAAGGCCGCAAGCAAGGCTGCGGAAACGCGACCGCATGCTCATGATGTTCTCCTCCCATTCAGATGCTCGCCGGGCGACCGGTGCATCCATTATTCGAACAAGCGTATGTTCGTTTGGCTGGTTGCGGCTGTCATTGCCGACGCGTCCGAATGGCCATCTTTCTCTGTTCAATCAGAACAGGGCCATCAAACGACGTTCGGATTTCGACTCCGCAACTCATTTTGTAAGGATGTTTCGGAAGGCATCTTAGAGTCGGTGGCGGCTATGGGTCAATCGCCATGGCCTGATGATCCACTATACGGATCAGTCGTACCCACTCACATGCTGAAGGCATACGTCTGAATGCCCAAACTCCGCTGATCCACGCATCCTTCCTTGCGGTTCTGCATCTGCAAGCTGCGCAGATATGCAGACCGGCAGGCCACATGGCGGACCACTGGCCCGAAAAAAAGGCGTGCAGACGCCGGAGGGGACGTCTGCACGCCGGAACAGGCCCACCTGCCGGCAGGGGCCGCCGGCATGGGGATGGCGGGCCATGTCCCTGTCGCCTGGAACGCCCCCATCCTCGCGCCCGGCGCCGCTTCCCGCAAACGAGGCTTTCTCGGGGTCAGGCCGAGCTGGATTAAAGCATTGTGCGCGATCAGCCGTGACGCGGCCGCGACAGCAGGAAGGGAAACAGCGCCAGACCGCCCAGAAACCCGCCGATATGCGCCACCCAGGCCACGGCCTCGCCGGTGCCGGGCGTGCCCCAGATCCCGGTGATCACCGCGGTCGCGATCCACAACAGGGCCAGCGGCATGATGCTGCCGGTGCCGGCGCGGCTGCGGCGCATCATGATCAGCACCGCCGCGAACAGCCCGCTGATGCCGGCCGATGCGCCCAGCATCGGCACCATGCTTTCCGGGTAGATCAGCACATGGGCCAGCGCCCCCAGCATGCCGGTGACCAGATAGAACCCCACCATGCGCAAGGGGCCGACCATGCGCTCCACCCCCGCCCCCCAGGCCGCCAGCAGCGCCATGTTCAGCAGCAGGTGCAGAAAGCCGCCATGCAGGAACTGGAAGGTCAGCGGCGCGATCAGCGACGGCAGGTCTAAGCCGGGACCATAGCTATAGCGGGCGGGGATCACCGCGGCGGTGGCGATCAGTTCCCAGTCCAGATGCTCCGGCAGCAGGAACACCCGCACCAGATGGACCAGGACGTTGATCCCGACCAGCATCTGGGTCGCGCGCGGCAGGTTGAACATCGGCTGGCGACGGCGCAGCCGGTCGGCCGCTCTGGGGTCGGGCACGGGCACGGTGCAATGGCTCCTGTCGGGGGATGGGGGTCGCGTGCGGCGCGGCCCGATCGCCAGCATGTCGGCTGTATCGCCGCCGCTGTCAATGCTGGTGACGTCGGCACCGTGCAGCGTCATCGCAGCGTCATCGGCCGGATCTATGATGTCGGGTGATGATACCGGAACAGGGCCGCCGCGCCATGGCGGCGCCGGAATCTCTGGATACCCGGCCCCTCAGGACATAAGGCGTGGGCTCGTGACCGGCATGCGGTTGAAACGCGCGGCGCTGCGGCTGGCGGGCTGGATCTGCCTTGTCGTCGGCGCGGCCCTTGCCCCCACCCCGCTGCCGGTGGGCCTGCCGATGATCGCGCTGGGACTTGGGCTGGTTCTGGCCACCTCGGCCAGCGCCCGCCGGGGGCTTGGCCGGCTGCGCGCGCGCTGGCCCGGGTTCTCGGGCCGCATCGGCCGGCTGGAGCCCTATCTCCCCCGCCATCTGCGCAGCCGGTTGCGGCGGACCGATCCGGCACGCCGCGACCGGCTGCGGCGGGGCAAGCCCGCGCCCGACGACAGGCTCAGACGATATTCAATCGATTCCAGGTCGGGCTGATCAGGATCTCGTTCAGGCAGACATGGGGCGGCATGGTCGCCACGAAGCGGATCGTGGCACCGAGATCTTCCGATTGCAGCATTCGCGCCCGATCTTCGGCCGTCACCGGCACCGGACGCCGGTCAAGGATCGCGGTGTTCACCTCGCCCGGGCAGATCGCGCAGGCCCGGATGCCGTGCTGGCCTTCCTCAAGATTGAGGCTGGCATTCATCGCCAGCATGGCGTGCTTGGCGGCATTATAGGCCGGGCCGGTCAGGCGCACGTCATAACGCCCGGCCCAGGACGAGACGTTGATCACCAGCCCGCCACCGGCCTTGCGCATCGCCGGCAGCACCGCATGGGTGCAATAGAACGCGCCGTCCAGATCGACCCGGATCACCTGATCCCAGCCATCGGTGTCGACGGTTTCCCAACTGCGGTTGGGAACGTTCAGGCCGGCGCTGTTGACCAGGATGTCGATCCGGCCCTGCGCCTGCACGATCGCATCGGCCACCTCGCGCACCGCGGCCTTGTCGGCCACGTCGAGCAGGGCGACCAGCGCCTGGCCCCCGGCATCACGGATGCGGGATGCCACGGCATCCAGCGCATCGGCGCGCCGGCCGCTGAGATAGACCGTGGCGCCGGCCTCGGCCAGCGCCAGTGCCGCGGCTTCGCCGATACCGCTGCCGGCGCCGGTGATCCAGGCGACCTGCCCGTCAAGCTGTGTGCCGGCAAGCCGTGTGCCGTCGAGTCGTGCGGTCGTCATGATGGAGCGTCTCCCTGACGGTCATTGTGGTCGGCCGCGGCCGCATCGCCCGCGCGACCGCATGTCGAGTATGCCGTGTTCCGGCCCCCACATGCCACGCCAACGCCGATTGAAAGAGTGCGTGCGTCCCCCGCGACCATGGCGCCCGCCCCGGCCACCACCTATGCTGAACCCATCAAGCCCGAGCGCGGACCAACCGCGCCATCCTGGCCAGGGACCTATCAGGAGACGCTCGCAGATGAGCACCTACAGCTTCGATTTCACCGGCCGCAACGTCTTCGTGATGGGCGGCACATCCGGCATCAACCTCGGCATCGCCCATGGCTTCGCCGCTGCCGGCGCCCAGGTCGCGGTCGCCAGCCGGAAACCCGAGAAGGTCCAGGCGGCGGTTGCCGATCTTGCCGCCCACGGCAACGCGGTCGAGGGTTATGTCTGCGACGTGCGCGACGTGGCCGCGGTCAGGGCGGCTTTTGAAGGCGCCGCCCATGCGCTGGGGCCGATCGACGTGCTGATCTCGGGCGCCGCCGGCAATTTTCCGGCGCCCGCCCACGGCATCTCGCCCAATGGCTTCAAGTCGGTGATCGACATCGATCTGATCGGCACCTTCCACGTGATGCGCGAAGCCCATCCACACCTGCGCAAGCCCGGGGCCACCATCGTCAACATCTCGGCCCCCCAGGCCTCTCAGGCGATGGAGTGGCAGGTCCATGTCTGCGCCGCCAAGGCCGGCGTCGACATGATCACCCGGGTGCTGGCGATGGAATGGGGGCCGGAGGGCATCCGCGTCAACAGTCTGGTCCCCGGCCCGATCGAGGGCACCGAGGGCATGGCCCGGCTGGCGCCGACGCCAGAGGCCAATGCGGCCGTGGCCGGCAGCGTGCCGCTGCGCCGCCAGGGCACCACCGACGATGTCGCGCGTGTGGCCATGTTCCTGGCATCGGATGCCGCCGCCTATGTCAGCGGTGTGGTGCTGCCGGTCGATGGCGGCTGGTCGGCCGGCGGCGTGCCGCCTTTGACCATGGCCGCCGGGCGCTGATCAGCCCCGACCTCCGGACGGTTGGCTGGCCCGCGGGCGATCAGGTTTCCCTGAGCGCCCGCGCCACCGCCGCGAAGAACGCATCGTCGTTGATCTCCAGCCGCCGGCGATAGCCGGGCTTCGACCGCGCGCTGGCCACCACCACCACCAGTTCCTCGGCCGGATTGACGTGGATATACTGGCCATAGATGCCCTCGGCCTGAAAACTGCCCGCCAGAATCGGATCGGGCAGTTCCGGCACCCACCACATATAGCCATAGGGCACCATGCGGTCGCCGATCCGATAGGGCGCGCCCGCCTCATCCAGCCAGCCATCGGGCAGGAGGTGCTCGTCTCCGATCCGCCCGCCTTCCAGCACGAACTGGCCGAAGCGGGCGTAATCACCCAGGCAGGCATTCATGCCGCTGCCGGAAATCGTCAGGCCATCGGGTGCTTCCGACCACCATCGGGCATCCATGGCCATGCCGGCCCGCGACCAGATCCGGTCCGACAGATAATCGGCCAGGCTGACACCCGTCGCCGCCTCCATCACCGCGCCGACCAGATACGACTCGCCGGTGTTATAGGTCCAGGCGCCGCCCGGCGGTGTCGCCGCCGGCAGATCCTTCATGAAGCCCAGAATACCGCCCGGCTGCCAGCGCGACTGCACCGCCAGCAACTGGCGCCGGTCCGATGCCGGATCGACGTAATCCTCGTTCCAGCGGATGCCGGAATTCATCCGCAGCAACTGGCGCAGCGTCACCGCCCGATAGCCGCCCCCCACCGCCACATAGCGGCTGACCGGATCGTCGAGCGATCGGATCGTGCCCTCTTTCAATGCCACGCCCACAAGCGTGGCGGCGATCGATTTGGCCAGGGAGCAGGAATGCCACAGGGTCTCGGGGCCGGCGCCGCGCTGGCCGGTCTGGAACGCCATCCGCCCGCGCTTCAGGATCACCAGTCCGGCAATGGCATTGGTGGTCAGATAGTCGAAGAGATCGAAGACCCGGCCCTGATCCTCGATCCTGAGCGATGGCAGTCCGCCCGGATGGTCGGCGAACCCACGGACCGTGCCGCCGGCGCGGATCACGCGTGACGGGAACCAGCCCTGATCGGTGGTCATCACCTCGATCATCTCGTCGGGCAGCAGGGTGCCGTCATAGAACCGGGTGAGCCGGGCCGCGGCCTCGGGCGTCATGGCCATCATACTGTCCTTGTTCTAAGGGATGTTCCTGTCGCCGCCACATGATCCCGGGCACCGCCGGGCCGCGCTCAACGCGTATCGGTCATCACCAGATGACCGGGCGACACCTCGTCGTAATGGCGGGCGGGCGGGCGATAGCCGGCGGGCCTGAGCGCGCTCAGGATTTCCGAGACGTCGAGCGTGCGGCGCCGGCGCGGCGCCCGCGGATCGGCCACCGGCACGGCGTCCAGCAGCCGCCGGGTATAGGCGTGGCGCGGGCTCTGGAGCACGGCCGCGCGCGGTCCGATCTCGACGATCTCGCCCATATACATCACCGCCACCCGATGGCTGACCCGTTCCACCACCGCCATATCGTGGGAGATGAACAGATAGGCCAGCCCCATGCGCTGCTGCAGGTCGAGCATCAGGTTGATCACCTGCGCCTTGATCGACACATCCAGCGCCGACACCGCCTCGTCGGCGATCATCACCGAGGGCCCCAGCGCCAGACCGCGGGCGATGCAGATCCGCTGGCGCTGCCCGCCTGAGAATTCCTGCGGATATCGCCCGGCCATTGACGGGTCCAGCCCCACCTGAACCAGCAGATCCGCCACCCGCGCCCGCAACGCGGCACCGCGCGCGATCCGGTTGATCTGCATGGGGGCGGCGATCGCCGAGCCCACGGTCTTGCGTGGATTGAGGCTGGAGAACGGATCCTGGAACACCATCTGCACCTGCCGGAACAAGGCGCCGGGATCGCTGGCTCCCCCGCCTCTGGCGCCTCCCGCCAGAACCGTCTCGCCATGCACCAGAATATCGCCCGACACCGGCGCCAGAAGCCGCATGATCGTGCGGCCAATGGTCGACTTGCCGCAGCCGGATTCGCCCACCAGCGCCAGCGTCTCGCCCGGCTGCACGCTGAACGACACGTTTTCGACCGCATGCACGGCGCCGCGCGCGCGTCCGAACAGCCCGCCGCCCACCTGATAGCGGCTGACAAGATGACGCACCGCCAGCGCCGGCACAGCGTCATGAGCGACGGTATCCGGCAGATCGGGCACCGCCGCCGCGATCCCGGTATCGCGGTCGACCACCGGAAACGGCATCGGCCGGTCGTGATCCGCCATGGTGCCAAGCCGGGGCACCGCCGCCAGCAGGGCGCGGGTATAGGGCTGCCGCGGGCTCGCGAAGATGGCCGTGGTCGCGCCCTCCTCGATCTGCGCGCCGTTGCACATCACCACGGTGCGGTCGGCGATCTCGGCCACCACCCCCAGATCATGGGTGATGAACAGCACAGACATGCCATCCTCGTCCTGAATGTCGCGAATCAGTTCCAGAATCTGGGCCTGGATGGTGACATCCAGCGCGGTGGTCGGCTCATCGGCGATCAGCAGCCGGGGTCCACAGGCCAGCGCCATCGCGATCATCACCCGCTGGCGCATGCCGCCCGAGAAACTGGCCGGATAATCCTTCAGCCGCGACCGCGCCGCCGGGATCCGCACCCGATCGAGCATCCGCGCCGCCTCCGCCTCGGCGGCGGCGCGGCCCAGGCCCCGATGCAGCATCAGGGCCTCGCCGATCTGAAAGCCGATGCTGCGCACCGGGTTCAGGCTGGTCATCGGCTCCTGAAAGATCATCGCGATATCGCGGCCGCGAATGCGGCACATCTCCGGCTCGGGCAGCGTCAGCAGATCCTGGCCGTCCAACCGCACCCGCCCGCCGATCCGGCAGGTGGCGGGCGACAGCAACCGCATGATCGACATGGCGGTGACACTCTTGCCCGATCCGGACTCGCCCACCACCGCCAGGGTCTCGCGCCGGCCGATGTCGAACGACACACCGTCGACCACCGTCTTCCAGCCGCCACGCCCCACCCGGAACGCGGCCGACAGTCCCTCGACGCTCAGAACCGGCGTGGTCACGCGCCCGCCTCCGCAGGCAGGGTCAGCGACAACCAGATCGTCTTGACCTGCTGATACTGGCTCATCGCCTCCACCCCCTTGTCGCGGGCCAGTGATCCCGATTTGCGATAGCCGCCGAACGGCGTCTTGATATCGCCTTCGGTGAAACCGTTCACCGACACCGTACCGCAGGCGAGCCTGCGGGCGAAATACAGCGCCCGGTCGATGTCGCGGGTATAGACCGTGGCATGCAGGCCGTAATCGGTGCCGTTCGCGATCTCCAGCGCCCGGGCCGCGCTGTCGACCGGCAGCACGCCCAGCACCGGCCCGAAGATCTCGTCCCGCGCGATGGTCATCATCGGGTCCAGATCGGCGAACACCGCGGGCGACAGGAAACTGCCGGGCAGCGCCTCGACCTCGCCGCGCGGCGCCAGCATGGCCCGCGCGCCTTCAGACACGCCCTTGTCGATCAACCCCTGCACCCGCCGGCGATGCTGCATGCTGATCATCGGCCCCATTTCGGTGCGCGGGTCCAGCGGGTCGCCGATCACGATCGCGGCCGCCCGCCGGGTGATCTTGTCGACATATTCCTCCTGCCGCGACCGCGCCACGATCTGGCGCATATTGGCCGAACAGTTCTGCCCGCCATTCCAGAACGCCGCCATCACCGCGTTGTCGATCAGGTCCGGGGTCAGCGCCGCGTCGTCGAGCACGATGAACGGGCTCTTGCCGCCCATTTCCAGGCCCACGGTCTTCAGATTGCTGCTGCCGGCATATTGCAGGAACAGCCGCCCGACCTCGGTCGATCCGGTGAACGACACCGCATCGATATCGCCATGCTGGCCGATCAGCCGGCCGGTGGTCTCGCCCGGGCCGGTGACGACGTTCAGCACACCCGCCGGGATGCCGGCCTCGATCGCCAGTTCCGCCAGCCTGAGTGTGGTGAGCGAGGTTTCCTCGGCCGGCTTCACGATCATCGAACAGCCGCTGGCCAGCGCCGGCGCCAGTTTCCAGCTCGCCATCAGCAATGGGAAATTCCACGGCAGCACCGCCGCCACCACCCCGATCGGCTCGCGCACCACCAGCGCGCAGGCGCTGTCGTCGGTGGGGGCGACATGGCCATAGCTCTTGTCGATCAGCTCGCCATACCACTGAAAGATATCCGGCACCTCGACGGTGATTTCCTTCAGGCAGTCGGTGACCGGCTTGCCGCTTTCCAGGCTCTCCATCACCGCCAGATCGCGGCCGTCGCGGCGGATCAGCGCCGCCAGCCGCAGCAGCGCGGCCTTGCGCGCCTCCGGCGCCGCCCGCGACCAGGTGCCGGCGCGAAAGGCCCGCCGTGCCGCCGCCACCGCCCGGTCGACATCCTCGGGCCCGCAATGCGGCAGGGTTCCGAGCACCGCGCCGGTCGCCGGGTTGATGGTCTCGAACACGGCACCATTGGTCGATGCCGCCCAGTCGCCATCGATGAAGGCCCGGTCGGGCAGACGCAGGCCGCGCGCGATCATCTGGTTGTCGGCCAATTGTGTATCAGCAAGGGGCGGCAGGGCTGCGGACATGGAACGGGCTCCGTCGGGTCGGATGATGGCGTGAGCAGGCGGGATCAGATGGATGCATAGGGGCGCGTATAGGCGCCACGGGTGAAGCGGTCAGCCGCGAAGGGTGCCAGATCGACGCCCGGTGCCTCACCTTGCGCCAGCGACGACAGCACCCGCCCGACAGCCGGGCCAAGGCCGAAGCCATGGCCTGAAAAACCGGTCGCCACGATCAGCCCCGCCACCGGCCCGCCGGCATCGATCACCGGCAGCGCGTCGGGCATCACATCGATGGCGCCGGCCCAGGATTTCACGATCTCTGGCACAGCGACGCCGCCGAACAATGTGCCGAAGCGGCGGCGGGTTTCGGCGACGCGGTCGGGATTGGCCGCGATGTCGGGCGCGCGCGGCCGCACCGCCCGCTCGGCCCGTGGCACCGCCAGGCGCTGATGCATGTCGTCGACCAGCGCCGCCCCCAGGCTGAGCGCGAAGCCCTTGCGGTTGCGGACCAGTTCGCGCAGGAAAAACCGGCTGGCCCGGAAGGCGTCGATGGTGATGTCGATATCGGTGCCGCCATCGGTGGCGATGACGCAGGATCCATCCGGGCGCTGGCGCAGGCCCAGCCCGCCGCCCACAAAGCAGGGCAGGCCCAGATCGGGCAGCGGCGCTGTCAGCGCCACGGTGCTGCGCACGGTTTTCTGCGGCAGGCGCAGGCCCAGGCCGCCCACCAGCCGATAGGTCGCGGCACCGGCCGTACAGACCACCACCGGCGCCGCGATCGGCCCGAATTCGGTGGCGACACCGCTGGCCCGTCCGCCCGTGGTTTCGATCGCGCGCACGCCGCAGTCTTCCAGCAAAGTGGCGCCGGCCCCGGCCGCCGCGCGGGCGAAGGCCAGCGTCGCCAGAACCGGTTCGGCCTGACCGTCGGCCTCGGCAATGATGGCGCCTTCGGTGCGGCCGGTGAGCGCCGGGAAGCGCGTCGCCACCTGATCGGCGCTGAGCAGATGGGTCTCGCGCACCATGTCGCCCGCCGCCGCCCGCCACCGGGAATAGAAGCCGTGATCGGCGGCGGTGTCGCTGAGAAACAGGCAGCCGCTGCGCCGCCAGCCGGTCTCATGGCCCAGCGCCGCCGAAAGCCCCGGCCAGATCGACAGCGCCAGCGCCGCCAATGGCAGTTCCAGCGGATCGCGGCACAGGCTGCGCACGAAGCCCCAGTTGCGCCCCGATTGCTGCGATGCGATGCGGTTCTTCTCCACCAGCACCACCGACAGCCCGGCCCGCGACAGCGACCACGCGGCGGCGCATCCCATGATCCCGCCACCGATGATCACCACATCCGCCCGTCGCGGCACCGGCTCCGGCTGGTTCAGCAGGCTGGAGACGGCATCGTCGGGCGCATGTCCAAGCAGGCTAAGCGAGGTCATCGAGCACCGCGTCCATGTCGATCTCCACCCGGATCTCAGGATCGAACAGACCGGCCTGAACCGTGGTGCAGGCCGGATCGATGCCCCGGAAGGTCTGGGCATAGACATCCATCACCGCGTCGTAATCGGCCGGGTCGGCGATATGGATGCGCACCCGCACCACATGGCGCAGATCGAAGCCGGCCTGGGCCATAACCCGGCGGGCATTGTCGAAGATCTGGGTGGTCTGGGGCCCGGCGCCGGCGATCAGCCGATCGTTCGGATAGTCATAGCCGGTCGTGCCCGACATCCACAGATGTCGCCCGATGGCGACCGCGCGGGCATAGCTGTACTGCCGTTCATAGGGGCTGCCCGAATACAGCGCCGCGCGGCGCCGCGCCGTCTGGTCGTCGCTCGCAAGGTCGTGCGGTCGGAAGGGTTGCGCCGGATTGGTCATCGTCTGCTCGCACCAGTTGGGGGATCAACATTGGCGTCAGGATCGGGGACAAGCCGGAACCGCGTCGATGTCAAAAAATCGTGTCCGCCGTGCAATTAATAGAAGCCACCGACGACTGCCACAGCCATCCCCGTACCTGAAAGCGAGCGGCGGCGGAGCAGATCGCGGGCCGTAGATTATTCGGCGGCCGGTTCGATTTATTCGAATCGACAGCCGGGATGGCGATGCAATCCTATAACCCGTGTCAGGTGCATCACATCCGGTGGACCGGGCAGTCGGATCGGCAACGGGAGACCACGGTATGCGCACGGATTTTGTCATCATCGGCGGGGGAATTGCCGGCGCGGCCGCCGCCTATTTCCTGTCGGCGACGGGATCGGTGGCCCTGCTGGAGCAGGAAGCGCATTTCGGCACCCACAGTTCAGGCCGCTCCGCCGGGCAGTACACCGTGGGCATTACGGCCGACCGGATGCGCGGCCTTGCCGCCGCCAGCCGGGCCTTTCTCAGCGCCCCGCCGGCGGGCTTCACCGATGGTCCGCTGATCACGCCGCGCGGCAGCCTGACGGTGGGCAACCGCGATCAGCGCCCGGCGCTGGACCGGCTGCATGGCCGGATCGTCGAGGCCGACGGCACCGCCGAATGGCTGGACCGCGATGGCGTGCTGGCCCTGTTTCCCGCACTCCGCCCCGATGGCATCGACATCGGCGTGCTGGAAGCGGATGCCCAGGACATCGATGTCGACCGGCTGCTTCAGGCCTATCTGCGCGGCGCCCGGCGCAATGGCGCCACACTCGCCACCACCGCCGGGGTCCAGGCGATCCGCCGCGAGGCGGGCGCCTGGTCGGTCGAAACCCCCGAACAGCGCTGGCAGGCCACGGTTCTGATCAACGCCGCCGGCGGCTGGGTGGATATGGTGGCCGCGATGGCCGGGATCGCGCCGGTGGGCATCGTGCCCTATAAGCGCACCGCCTTCACCTTTCCGCTGCTGCCCGACCGGGTCGGCGCCACCTGGCCGCATGTCTGCAACACCGATTATAAATGGTATGTGAAGCCCGAGCATGGCTGCTTCATGGGCTCGCCCGCCGATGCGGTGCCGGTGGCGCCGGGCGAGGTCTATGCCGATGACATCGATGTCGCCACCGCCATTCATGCCATCGAACAGGACACCAGCCTGCGCATCGGCCGCCCGATCAGCACCTGGGCCGGCATGCGCAGCTATGTCCGCGACCGCGAGCCGGTCTGCGGTGGGCGCGCCGACAGCCCCGATTTCATCTGGATGGCCGGCCAGGGCGGCTGCGGGGTGCTGACCTCGCCGGCGCTGGGTCAGGCGGTGGCGGCGCTGGCCAGCGGCCGGCCGCTGCCCGATGCGCTGACCGATCGCGGTGTCACCGCCGCCGGCCTGTCGCCCGACCGCCCCGGTATCGGCCCCGCCTGAACACCGACAACGACACAGCACAGCACAGCACAGCACAGCACAGCACGACACCGCCCCCCTCTCCCCCCGACAACAACCACGACAGAAACGGGAGACACAGATGTATCACGTCTCGAAGCGGTCCTTCCTGAAGCTGGCGGGCGCCGCCGGCACCCTGGCCGCGACACCCGCGCTGGTCGGCCGCGCCATGGCCGACACCCCGCCCGCAACCGCGCGCGGCCAGGTGGTTGCCGGCATCTCGCAGGAGCCCACGGTCTTCAATCCCCTGATGCCGGGCAGCGAGTATGACCAGGGGATCTGGTGGCAGGTGTTCAGCACGCTCTGGCATATCGATGCCGAGGGCCGCGTGGTGCCGGATCTGGCGGCCGAGCTGCCGACGGTGGCAAATGGCGGGCTGTCGGCCGATGGCCGGATCTGGAAGGTGAAGCTGCGCCGCGACGTCACATGGCATGACGGCACACCCTTCACCGCCCATGACGTGAAATACACCCTCGACCTGATCAACAACCCGGATTTCCGGGTCCGCAACCGGGTCGGGCACTCGCTGCTGCGCAATGTGACGGTGGCCGCGGATGACGAGATCCACTGGCTGCTGGCCGAACCCTTCGCGCCCTATATGTCGGTGCTGTCGCTGACTTTCATCGTGCCCCGCCATATCCTGTCGGCGGCGGAAGATCCCAACACCGCCGCCTTCAACAGCGCCCCCGTCGGCACCGGCCCGTTCCGCTGGGGCAAGCGTCAGGCCGGCGAATACATCCTGCTCGACCGCAACCCCGATTATCATGGCGACGGGCCATGGCTGGAGCGGGTGGTGTTCCGCTATATCCCCGATCAGACCATGCTCTACACCCAGTTCCGCAGCGGCGAGATCGACTATCTGGGCCTGTCGGGCCTGCAACCGGCCTTCGACGCCGAAGCCAGGGCCCTGCCCGGCCTGCGCATCGTGGCGGCCCCGGCGCCGTTCGTCGAGCATATCGCGCTCAACCACGCCTTCCCGCCCTTCGCCGACAAGGCGGTGCGCCAGGCGCTGTATCTGGGCATGAACCGGGTGGCGCGGTTGCAGGCGATCTATCACGGCCGGCCGATCGAGACCGAATCCTATGTACCCCAGGGCCATTGGGCCTATGACGACAGCCTGCCCCGCCATCGCCATGACCCTGAGGCGGCAAAGGCGCTGCTCGATCAGGCCGGCTGGCGGGTCGGCGCCGATGGCATCCGCGAGAAGGACGGCGTGCGCCTCGCCTTCACCAATTCCACCAGTTCCGGCTCGCAGTCGCGGGAACAGGCCCAGCAATTGCTGATGCAGGACTGGCGCGAGATCGGCGTCGAGATGACGATCGAGAACATGCCCGGCGCGGTGATCTGGGGGGATTTCTGGCAGAAATCGCAGTACCAGTCGGTGATGGTCGCCTCGAACTTCCTGCAGGGCAGCGACCCCGACGTCACGCCGCGCTTCTCAAGCAAGGCGATCCCGGCCCAGGGCGGCAACGGGCTCAACACCTATCAGTACAAGAACCCCGAGGTCGACGCGCTGCTGGACCGTGGCACCCGCGAGGTCGATCAGGAAGTCCGGCGCAAGATCTATCATCGCCTGCAACGCATCATCCGCGAGGATCTGGTCTTCCTGCCGGTGTCGCAGTCGGTGATTGTGGAAGGCGTGACGGACACGCTGATCGGTTACAAGCCCAACATCAACGCCTCGTCGAACTGCTGGAATCTGCGCAGTTGGTATTGGGCGCAGTGAGGGGGGGCACGATGAGGGAGGCCATGATGACCGCGACGCCAACCACCGGAGACGGGCTCTGACATGGCACGCTATCTGCTGAGGCGCGGCGGGCAGGCGGTCGTTCTGCTGCTGCTGGTCTCGGTCATCGGCTTCGGCATCCTGCATCTGGCGCCGGGTGGGCCGCTGTCGCAATTCGTTCTGTCGTCGAACATGGCGCAGGAGGATATCGACCGGGTCACCCGCCAGCTTGGCCTCGACCGTCCGTTCCTGCTGCAATATGCCGACTGGCTGGCGCGGATGGTCGTGGGCGACTGGGGGCGGTCGTATCGCGACGGGCTGCCGGTGCTGGTCAAGATCGGCGGCCATGTCCAGCCGACGCTGGAAATCATGCTCGCCTCGACCGCGATCGCGGCCCTGATCGGCTGCGCGATCGGCATCCGCGCCGCCATCCGCCGGCATTCGGCGATGGACGTTCTGTCGTCGGCCGGTGCCATGGTGGCGCTGTCGATCCCGACCTTCTGGTTCGCCCTGATGGCGATCTATGTGTTCTCGATCGAACTGGGCTGGCTGCCGTCGGGCAACCGCACCACCATCGGCGATGGCTCGCTGGGCGACGTGCTGCACCACATGGTGGCGCCGGTGATGGTGCTGGCGCTGGTTGAAACCGCGGTCTGGGCGCAGTTCATGCGCGCCTCGATGCTCGACACGCTGGGGCAGGATTATATCCGCACCGCCCGCGCCAAGGGCGTGCCCGGCCGCGGGGTGATCTGGTCGCATGCCCTGCGCAATGCCCTGCTGCCGATGATCACCCTGGTCGGGCTTCAGGTGCCGACCTTGCTTGGCGGCGCGCTGGTCACCGAAACCGTGTTCAGTTGGCCCGGCATGGGGCGGCTGTTCCTGGATTCGCTGGAGTATCGCGATTATCCGGTGGTGATGGGCATTCTGATGCTCTCGGCGGTGATGGTGATGGCGGGCTCGCTGATCGCCGACCTGCTCTATGCCGTGGCCGACCCCAGACTGAGGATGGATTGACCATGTCTGTCGCAAGCAACACGGCCACCGATGCCTCAGCCCCGGCCGGCGGCCTGCGCCGCCTGTTCCGGCGCCCGACGGCCCTGTTCGGCGCGGCGGCGATCCTGATCATGACCGCGGCCGCCTATCTCATGCCGCTGCTGGTTCAGCTCGATCCGAACCATATCGATGTCATGAACCGGTTCGCGCCGCCGCTGTCGGGCGGTTATCTGTTCGGCACCGACGAGCTGGGCCGCGACGTGCTGGCCCGGCTGCTTGCCGGCGGGCGGATCTCGCTGACCATCGGCTTTGCCGCCATGGCGCTGTCGGTGATCATCGGCACGGCGGTGGGCATGATCGCCGGCTATCGCGGCGGCGTGATCGGCGCGGTGCTGATGCGCTTCGTCGATGCGATGATGGCCTTCCCCACCGTGTTTCTGGTGCTGGCGCTGGCGCTGCTGGTCAAGCCCGGCGTCGCCTCGACCACGGTGCTGATCGCCGCCACCTCGTGGATGACGGTCGCCCGGCTGGTGGAGGGCCAGTACCGGTCGCTGCGCCATGCCGAATATGCGGCGGCCGCGCGCACCTGCGGGGCCTCAGGGCTGCGGATCATGATCATGGAGTTGCTGCCCAATGCGGCGGGGGCGATCATCATCGCCGCCACCATCAATGTCGCCCGGGCGATCCTGCTTGAATCCTATGTCAGCTATCTGGGCTATGGCATTCAGCCGCCGATGGCGAGCTGGGGCAACATGCTCAACAATGCCCAGGTCTATCTGACCTCGGCGCCGTGGCTGGCCATTCTGCCCGGGCTTGCGATCACCATCACCGTCACCAGTTTCAACTTCATCGGTGACGGCCTGCGGGATATGCTCGACCCCCGCAGTTGACCGGCCGCCCGCGAAGGATGCCCGCATGTCGCGACGCCTGCCATCCCTGAACGCGCTGCGCTGTTTCGAGGTGGTGGCGGCTCATGCCAGCGTGAAAAAGGCGGCGCAGATGCTGAATGTCAGCGAAAGCGCCGTCAGCCGGCAGGTGCGCATTCTGGAAGAACAGCTCGGCATCACCCTGTTCCTGCGCACCCATGGCGGGCTTGAGATCACGGAAGACGGGCGCCGGCTGGCGACGGCGGTCAAGGAAGCCTTCGACCACATCTCGAACGCGATCGATCCGTTCCAGACCGATCAGGATGTGGTGACCCTGCGGGTGATCCCGACCTTCGCGCTGCGCTGGCTGTTTCCGCGTCTGCGCCGGTTCCATGAACAATACCCGATGATCCGGATCGTGGTTCAGACCCGGCTGAACGACATGACGCTGGATGAAAACGACGCCGATCTGGGCATCCGCTATGGCCTCGGCGATTTCTCGCATGAGGATGCGAGCGAACTCTATGCCGAATGGATCGTGCCGGTCTGCGCCCCCGGCCATATCGATCCGGCGCAGGTGGAACAGGATCTGCGCGCCGCCACCCTGCTGCACCCCCTGCCCGACCGTCAGGACTGGGTGACCTGGTCGGAGAAGACCGGCATCGCGCTCCGCGCCCGCGACGGCCTGGATTTCGACGCCCTCGACATGGCCCTCAGCGCCGCCGAGGCCGGCCTTGGCGTCGCGATCGCCGATGTCGTGCTGGCCCATCAGGCGATCACCGACGGCCGGGTGATGGTGCCGCTGCGCAAGGCAGTTCCCACCGGCGTCTCCTATTTCCTGGTCCGCCGCCCCGAACTCCGCCGCCGCCGTCAGGTGAAGCTGGTCGAAGACTGGATCACGGCGGAGATTGCCTCGGCACGGTCGATTATTGCCGGGTATGCGGGGTGAAGGGGACGATCTGCACCCGCTTCACGCAGCCCTTATCGCGGTCCGGCTATGCCTGGCCTGCCGCATGAACCCGGCCGCTTGAAGCCTGAGCCCGTCCATTATATATTCCGATAGATCGGAAGATTTAATCGGGAGGCTCCCATGCCGGCTGTCGCGGATATGCTGAAGGCCAGTGAGGCCGCGGTCGTCTCGCGTGTCAGCCTGCGCGACCTCAACCGTGTCATCGATGAACACATTCTGCCCAGCGCCTTTGTCTCTCTCGACAATGGCCGGCATGTGCTCGCCGGCGCCTGTTCGTTCATCGCCTTCTATTTCGAAAGTGCCAAACGCCTGACAGCGGAAGAGCGGCTTTTTGCCATCAACATGGTGAGCCCGCGACTGTCTCGCTCTCAGGCGCTCGGCTGGCCGGCGCTGTTGCGCGAGGATTGGACGGTGCGCGATGACTTCCTGACCATCGACCTTCTGCCCTTTGTCAGAGGCACAAGCGAGCGGCTGGACGATCTTGCGGCCGCGCGCGCGATCGTCACCACATCACCCGACATCCTCGGCGGCACCCCTGTCATCCGCGGCACCCGCGTGCCGGTCCATGACGTCGCGGCATCGGTTGCCGCAGGGTATGCGACCGACCGCATCCTTCAGGCCTATCCCGGCCTTGATGCCGAAAAGATCCGGCTCGCCGCATTCTATGCCGAGGCCACCCCGCTCCGCGGCCGCCCGCGCACCACCGGCAGCCTTCCCGCCGGCGCGACCATCGTTACCGATCGGCGCGACCTGCGCAGATCAATCGTCGGGGCTGCCGATGCTGACCTTCAGATCGTTCAGCACCGCCGCCAATCCCGGCGCCCCAATCAGCGGCATCTTTCGGATGACCCGCAGCTTCCCGATGGCCCGGTTGAAGACAGCCAGATTGGTATGCCCGTTAAGCCTTGATGGATAGATGATGCCGTCCGGCGCCGCCGGGTGCTGGTGGAATGCAGCGGGCCATTGCCGTGCCAGTGTCTGGCGGGACGCCTTCGCCACATCGCTCGGAACCCCCATGACGACGGCACCGTCATCGCGCAGGTCGACCATTTTGAGCGGGTCGACGATCGCGATCGCCGCATAGTGGCGGTCATGAAGTTCCGTCTCGTGGATGGGCAGGCGCACATCCGCAAAACCGCGCGGTGGGGAAACCCTGGCCATTCAGCGGACATCTCGGCCAACACTCTCGGCGGTCGCAAACACCGCTTTCGCGTTCCCCCGCGCCAGAGCCTCACGCCCGGTCAGCCCGTCGAGTTCGCCATGCGGCTGCACCAGAAAGCGATAGACCGCCCAGGGGCCACCCAGCCGCTCATGCAGCATCGGCGAGTTCGGCATAGGGCCTGCCCTCGGCATCGAGTTGCCAGACCGGAAAACGAAAGCCGCGCCGGGCGCCGTCCAGGCCCAGGATCTGACCGTTGCGGCGCTTTGCATTCACCGTCACCCGGCTTGTGCCAAGCATACGGGCGAAGGCATCGGCATTCAGCATGTCATCGCCGCTCAGGATCTCGGCGGCACGCAGGCGACCACGCGCCCGCGCCGCGGCCAATGCCGCCTGCAGGTCGGGGTCTGGCACCGGGACAGGGCCCGGTACCGAGGCGGGGCCCGGTACCGAGGCCTCGCCCATCACCGGTTCGGGCGTGGTGATCGCATCCTCGACCGGCGTCACAACCGTGTCGCCTTCAGGATCGACATCGACACGGAAACTCACCCGCCGGCCATCGGCGCGGCTGCGCGCGATCGCATTCCCATAGACTTGCAGAAGCGCCGTCACCCGCTCTGGCCTGCCGGCGAGCAGCTTTGACGCCATGGCCGGAACCGTCAGCGTGACGCCAGCCGCTCCCTCCGGAAGCACCTGATCCGGGCCGACGAAGGCCGCCGTCGTGGTAACAACCGCCTCCCCCGCCACCCGGCCCCGCCGCCCCGCGCCG
Source organism: Tistrella arctica (assembly GCF_039630945.1). Lineage (NCBI taxonomy): Bacteria > Pseudomonadati > Pseudomonadota > Alphaproteobacteria > Geminicoccales > Geminicoccaceae > Tistrella > Tistrella arctica. Next base: position 217 of record NZ_JBBKTV010000016.1, on the reverse strand, counting down.
CTGCGCGCGCTCGTCTTCGATTTTGACGCTGCCATGATCCAACCTCCGCTGGGTTAGATATGGTGGAGGTGGGGAAGTTCGTTAAGTTGGTAAAGGGTGTGATGTGACGGTATTTACCTGACAGTTGTCGCCACACCCGATCCCGGCATGCCGGGATCGGGTGTGGCCATGCCGCCCTCGGAAGTGGGTTAGGATGAAGTCGCCAAACTTTGTCCAA
>NZ_JBBKTV010000015.1:0-104923 GCF_039630945.1 Tistrella arctica | reverse complement strand
GAAGGCATCCTGAAACCCCAACCCAAGGAACAGAAGCGCACGACCCCGAAAGCCATCGCGGCGACCGCCGCTTAACCCGGCTCCCGAGGCGGAACTGTCAGGCGAATACCCTCTCTGTACAGTTTGACGCCCGCATGCCCAGCGCTCTGGTTGTACTGAGACGGAAATGACCTGACAGTTGGCGCCACTACCGATCATGCGATCAATCCGATCTTCAGACGGGCTTCAGCAGCCTGCTAGACACGCAAGGCGTCCAAATGTGGATCGAGCGGAATAAAGTTCGTTGCAGCCTCACGTAACTCACGACCTGCATGCTCCCAAAACACTACATCCACTTGGAAGCCGTCTTCACGCAGTTGTTCGACTGCGGGTACATAATCATTATCACCCGAAACGATGGTGAATACGTCTTTATTTTTTGCATTTTTATAGGCATCGCGCATCATGGCCGCGACGATGCCAGTATCAATCTTTTTTTCCTTGTTCGCAATATTACGATCTTTGACGATCACCTCAAAGCCCGCCTGCTCGGCAATCTGCCATATCGCATCGTTTTGCGGCGGGCGCGAGCCGAACAGCATTGCACGTGCCGTGTCGGCTTTGTTGTTGCCAGCGACGAAGCGGTAGAGTTTGCCGAAGCTCATTCGATAGGCATTATCGAGAATGCCGCGCTCAAAGGCGTCCCGGATATTTAGCGCTATACCGACCTTCACCGCACTGACGCGCTTGCCCTCGATAAAGACGTTTGAATTATCAACGTAAATCCAGTCCGACATTTTCTTGTCTCCAGCCTCAATTGTATTCCAGAACTCAAGGAAACGATATTCGCTCGTCATAGGCAGACAGAGTCTGGAAAGGTGCCGAAATAATATTAAATTTTGGAACCTTCATGTACGATGGCACCCTGATCGCGTCGTCCTTTTGCCCGCGCTTTCGGCTGCGCTGGAACTACGCTTCAGGCATCTTTCCGGCACTAGCCTTGAACCGGTAACTCAAGAAGCGGGCGGAAGCGATGAGATCACACCACGCCCAATCACGTCTGGCTTCATCGAGATTCCGGCCGCAATCGCGTCGCCAAGGTCATGAGGTAACCTCGCTACCCTTTATCGCGACACGCTCCGGCAAAGGTGCTGTCACGTCGGCTGATTTCCTTCACCCGCGCATATGTTGAAGCAGATCCCCATAAAAGGGAAATTTCTTCCTATTCCGTCGGACTGAAAAACACCCTATCGGCTGTGGCCGGCCCTGGTCCATCTCAGGCTGTTCGGCGCCGGCTATCGGCCGATGGTCACCGGCCTGCTCGACCGGCTCGGCGTCTGACAGACGGCAGGCCCCTTGGTTGAACGGCGCTCACCCTATTTTTGAGAAAATTGCGGGGTGACCTGCGCCGCCGGCTCATGTCTGCTTGGTGGCAAGCAGACAATCAGGGGAGGACTCCGTCATGCAGTACCGCACACTCGGTGGATCAGGGCTGAAGGTGCCGGCATTGATCCTCGGCACCGCCACCTTCGGCGGCGGCACCGACTTCTTCCGCAAATGGGGCGAAACCGATGCCCGCGAGGCCAGCGCCCTGGTCGATCTGGCGCGCGATGCCGGCTGCACCATGTTCGATACCGCCGACAGCTATTCCCGCGGGCTGTCGGAGGAAATTCTGGGCCAGGCGGTGCGCGGCCGGCGGCATGATCTGCTGATCGCCACCAAGACCGGCATGGCGATGGGCCCCGGCCCCAACGATGTCGGCACCGCGCGGTCCCGGATCATCCGCTCCTGCGAAGACAGCCTGCGCCGGCTCGGCACCGATTATATCGACCTCTACCAGTTGCATGCCTTCGATGCGGTGACGCCGGTGGACGAGATGCTTCACGCACTCGACAGCCTGACCCGCGCCGGCAAGATCCGCTATGCCGGTGTGTCGAATTATTCCGGCTGGCACCTGATGAAGATGCTGGCCACGGCCGATCGTCTGGGCCTGCCGCGGCCGGTATCGCATCAGGTCTATTATTCTCTGGTCGCGCGCGATTTCGAATGGGAACTCATGCCGCTCGGCCTCGACCAGTCGGTGGGCACGCTGGTCTGGAGCCCACTCGCCGGCGCCAGGCTCAGCGGCAGGATCGGCCGCAACCGCCCGGCCCCGGCCGACAGCCGCGCCGCAACCGACGCCACCTGGGCCGTGCCCGACGACCGGCTCTATGCCGTCACCGACGTGCTCGACGCCCTGGCGGCAGAGACGGGCCACAGCGTGCCGCAGATCGCGCTCGCCTGGTGCCTCGGACGCCCCGGCATCTCGGGCATCGTCATCGGCGCCCGCAATGCCGATCAACTGCGCAACAATCTCGCGGCCGCCGACATCACCCTCACCGCCGACCAGATCGCCCGGCTGGATGCCGCCAGCGATACCACGCCGGCCTATCCCTATTGGCATCAGCGCCGGACCATGTCCGACCGCAACCCGCCGCCGGTGTGAGGTCTGTCGGCGCGGGTTGCAGACACATCAGCTTTGGGCGGTCGGGCGAATGACGATGCTGCCGACGTCGACCTCGGGCGGTTGCTCCAAGGCATAAAGGATGCCCCGTGCGACCGCATCGGGAGAAATCGCGATGCCGCCCAAGCGCTCTTCGATCATTTTCCTGGTCGGCTGATCGGTGATCGTGTCGCCGAAACTGGTGGCGATCACGCCCGGCGACACCTCGGTCACGCGAAGCCTGGGCCCCGCCTCCTGCCTCAAGACTTCGGTCGCGGTGCGCACCGCGTTCTTGGTCGCGGCATAGACGCCCATGGTCGGCACGATCTGGAGGCCTGCCGTCGAGACGACATTGACCACATGCCCGCTGTCCTGGCGCGCGAACACCGGCAGGGCGGCAGCGATTCCGTAAAGCGTGCCCCGGAAATTCACGTCGATCATGGCATCCCAGTCATCGACGCGCAGCGCGTCGAAGCGGGAGATCGGGCCGACCCCGGCGTTGTTGACGATGACGTCGAGCCGGCCGCCCCGCGCGACCGCGAACGCCACAAGCTCTTCAAGGTCGCGCCGATGACGCACATCGGTCTTCTTGAAGGCCGCCCGGCCGCCGGCGGCGGTGATCTCGTCGACAACCGCCCCAAGCGACGCCACGTTGCGAGCGCCCAGCACAACGAACGCGCCGTGCTCCGCAAGCAGCCTCGCCGTCGCGCGGCCGATCCCACTGCTTGCTCCGGTTATGATGACAACTTTACCTTGGATGCTCATTTTCAATCTCCTTCACGAAGACAATATACGACGGCCTCAAGATCATCTATGCTCTGTAGTCTATGACATTATCGCAATCGTCCAAGATAACCCGCGACCCGCTGTCGGACGTTCTCGACGTTCTGGGCGCAAGGGTGACCCGGCGAACCCGCATCGCGGCGGCGGGGCGATGGGCCTTGGCGTTTCCGGCCATCGACCGGCTCAAATTCGTCGCGCTGCTGCGCGGCAGCCATTGGATGCTGGTGCCGGGGCTCCCCTCGCAACGTCTGAGCGAAGGGGATGTCTGTCTGATCGGACGCACCGCATATACGGTGGCCAGCGACCTCGACGTGACGCCGATCGATGGACAGTCCCTCTACGATGGCCCCGGCTGCGACGTGGCGCGCATCGGCGGAGACGATACGATCGGGATCGGCGGCACGGTCACCTTCGCAGCCGCGGATGCGGACTTCCTGCTCGACATGCTGCCGGCATTCATGATCGTGCCGCGATCCTCGCCCGGATCCTGCGCGATCGCGACGGTCCTCGCCCTGATCAGCAACGAGATCGAGCGGGATATGATGGGAGGCGAGATCGTGAGCGCCCGGCTCGCCGACGTGCTGGTGGTGGAGGCGATCCGCGCCTGTGCCGGCAGCGCCGGGCAGAGCGGCATGGGATGGCTCGGCGCGCTTTCGGACGCCCGGCTCGGCCGGGCGCTCCGTGCCATCCACCAGGATGTCGCGCAGCCATGGACCGTGGCCCGGCTCGCCGGCGTGGCCGGCATGTCGCGCGCGGCCTTCTCCGCCGAGTTTACGCGCCGTGTTGGCAGGCCGCCGCTCGCATATGTGCGGACATGGCGCCTGACCATCGCGCGTGCGGCACTGATACGCGGCGATACCACGATCGCCCATGTGGCGAATGAGGTCGGCTATACCTCACAAAGCGCGTTTGCCCACGCTTTTCGACAGGCCTTCGGATCTCCTCCGAAAACCAGCACCCGGTCATGATCTCGTCTCAATGCCACAGGAACCGGCCCAAGCCGGGCCGGCCCCGTCGCGGCCGACTGTTCCGTCGCAGGTCTTACCGCTGCAAGGCCGCTGTCGGCGAGCCCTCACCGGACGTCGCCTGAATGTCGCTGAGCGCGGCATAGACCATGTTACGCAGCATGGGGCGGATGGTGGTGCCGGTTGAGGGCGATTGCAGCATGCAGATGATGAAGAGGTCTTCGGCGGGATCTCCCATCATGTAGGTGCCGGCCGCGCCGCCCCAGAAGAAATCGCCCACGCTGCCCATCTGCGACATCCCGCCCGCCGTGCGGCGGACCGCGACGCCAAGCCCGAAACCATAGCTGCTGCCGGGCAGGTAGTATTTGCCCTTGGCTATCCCGTCCAACTGATCGGTCAGCATGTAGTTCACGGTAAAGGGGGAGAGAATCCGCGCTCCGTCGTGCTCGCCGCCGTTCATCAGCATGTGCATGAACCTGGCATAGTCGCCTGCGGTCGAGACAAGGCCCCCGCCGCCGGTTTCGAAGGGCCGCCGCTCTCGCGGGTCGAAGACCGCGATATTCCCGATCATCCGGTCGTCGTTATTCGGTTCCGCGATCTGGGCCTGGGCTTGCACATCATCCACGCTGAAGCCGGTATGCTCCATCCCCAGTGGCCCAAGGACGCGCGCCCGCATGGAAGCGCCGAGGCTGCGACCATCGACGACTTCGATCACCGCCCCCAGAACATCGGTCGCGCGGCTGTATTCCCATGTCGTGCCCGGCTGATACTCAAGCGGCAGCCCGCCCAGCACCTGCGCGACCGCGCGATTGGTCTTGTCTCCGTTGCCGGGGTTCTGCGCCTTCAGCGCCTCACGCGCGGGGCCGGTTCCGAAGAACCCGTAGGTCAGCCCGGCCGTGTGGCGCATCAGATCGAGTATCGTGATCGCCTTCTTCGCGGGCTCGGTCTGGATCGTGCCGTCGCCCGCCGTTCCCGTGGCGACCGTCATCTGCGAAAACTCGGGCAGGTAACGCGAGACCGGGGCGTTCAGATCGAGCTTGCCCTCCTCGACAAGGCTCAGCGCCACAACCGAGGTGATCGGCTTGGTCATCGAATAGATGCGGAAGATCCCGTCCTCGGGCATCGGTCCGCCGCCCTCGGCAAGACTGCCCAGGGCCGAAAGATGCGCGATCTTTCCGTGGCGCGACACCAGAAGAACCGCGCCGGGAAAGTCGCCCGCATCGATACGGCCCTGAAGCATGGTGTCGATCCGCTCAAGCCTGTCCCGGGACAGACCGACGGTTTCCGGTTCGACGGTCGGCAGATCCCCGGCTGCCGCCGTTGTCGCCAGCGCCATCGCGATCCCGAATGTCAGGGCCCTGATGGATATCTGCATGATCTCTCTCCTCCCTCAAGATCGTCCGCGCCTCCCCCGCGCAGGCGGTTGTTTCAGACCGTCAGTCGGCGGTTCTTTTACGCGGTGAGGCCAGAGCGCCGAGCCGCCACGCGAAGGCGGCGGGAAGGGCCGCCAGGAAAAGCCCGGCCAGCGACAGCTCGATCGGGCTCAGGCCAAGGATCCCGCCGAACGGGGCGGCGATCATCAGACCCGACAGCACGAGCAGCAGGCGCATCGCGATCGAGACCAGGCCCTCTCCCAGGGAACCGACGAAGGCCAGATAACCCTGCATTCCGGCGGCAATGAACCAGATGCCGAGGAAGGCGCAGCTCACCGCCATCGCGACCTGCGGCATCGATCCCTGCCCGATCAGGGCCGGGTTCAGCACGAAGAAGAAGGGGATCACATAGATCACCACCCCCAGCCGCGTCGCCTGCCACGCGGATGCCATCGGGTTGGCGCCGGCCAGCGTCGCCGCGGAAAACGCACCAAGCGCCACGGGCGGCGTGATGAAGCTGACCATCCCCCAATAGAGAATGAACAGATGCACCGCCAGCTCGTTCAGCCCCGCCTGAACCAGCGCTGGCGCCAGCACCACGGCAAGGAAGATGTAGCAGGCGGTCACCGTCATCCCCATTCCGAAGATGAAGGACGTAAGGGCGCCCATCAGCAGCAGCATGATTGTCGAGCTGCCCGCCGCATGGACAAGCTCGTTCGCCAGCGGGCCCGTCAGGCCCGTCGCCTGAAACGCGCCGACGATCATGCCGATGCCGAGCAGAATCGACACGATCTCGGAAAGCGTGCGACCGACGGAGATGATCATGTCGGCGAAGCCGGATCGGGTGAACCTGTCGCGCCTGCTGAACTGGTTGACAACCAGCAGAAGCGCCACGGCATAGAACGGCGCCGTGGTTTCCCACCGGAACGCCGTCATCAGAACGATCAGCAGCACAAAGACCAGGATATAGGGCCACCCGTCCCGGATTGTGTCGCCATTCCTGGGAAGGTCCGCGCGGTTGAGGCCCATCAGACCCCGCCGCGCCGAATAGGCGTCGATCTGCACGAACAGTCCGAAGTAATAGAGTGCCGAGGGGATCGCCGCCGCCAGCATGATCTGGGTGTAGGGCAGGCCCAGCCATGACGCCATGACAAAGGCCGTGGCCCCCATGATCGGCGGCATCAGGACGCCCCCGGTCGACGCGCAGGCTTCGGTTGCCGCGGCAAAGCGGGCCGAGAAGCCGCTGGCCTTCATCGCCGGAATCGACACCGCGCCGGTTGTCAGGACGTTCGAGATGACGGAACCCGACATCGACCCCATGAATCCGGAGGCGAAGATCGAAACCTTGCCGGCCCCGCCCCGGTACTGCCCGACAAGCGCCATTGCCAGATCGTTGAAAAAACGCCCGCCGCCCGTGTACTGGAGCACCGCGCCGAACAGGATGAAGCCGATCACCAGCGTCCCGAAGGCCTGCATCGGAATGCCGAAGGACGCCTCCGACGAGATCATGAAGAAGGGGATGACGTCGGAGAAGGGCTGCGTGAAGCCGCTCAGGGGATCCGGAACGCTTTCGGCAAAGGTTGGATAGAGCGAGAAGGCAAGCACGACGGCGAACAACACGTGCCCCCCCGCCCGTCGCGTGCCTTCAAGAATCAATGCGTAAAAGACGATGGAGAACCATGTCGCCGTCTCGGGGGTGGCATATTCCCACCCGTTGTTCAGGCTTTCGTCCGTCGTCGCGGCGAAATAACCGCCAACGAAAAGCGTCGCACCGCACAGCAGCCAGTCATACCATGGGATGTCCGTCGAGCGCCGTCCGGTGATGCGAAAGCCCAGAAACGTCACGGACAGGAAGATGCCCGCGAGGAGGTAGAGATACATGCCCTCCAGCATCGCGTAGCCGCCGATGCGCAGGTTGAACAGTTGCTGGATCGACAGCGCGATGGCCGCCACCGTCGCAAGGCCGATATACCATCTGGCTATCGGCGGAAACGACAGCGCCTCGTTCGCGATCTCGTCTTCAATGGCTTTTGTCGAAAGGCTGTTGCCGGACCCGTCGCTCATCTGCATTTTCCTGCTGTTCGAGCCGTCAGGAAGCAGTTCGGGCGGGAAACGGTCCCCGCCCCGCCGTCTTCAGAACGCGACCTGGAATCCCCCGGCCTTCAACGCGGCGCGGCGTTTCTCGGGCCAGACCTCGTCCCAGTTCGCCGGTGCCTCGGCCTTGAGGTCTTCCCAGGCTGCGGCAAGGGCGTTCTGCCGGGCGACAAGCCTGTCATTGTGCTGCTGTGCGGCATCCGACCAAACGCCTGCTTCCTTGTAGTAGCGGATCGCGCCCTCGTGATAGGGGATCACCCATTCGAACTGCTGGAATTCCATCGCCCAGCCTTCGATGCCGGGGGTCTTGCCTGAATAGACCGGCAGCAGTTTGAACATGGCCTTGGTCATGTTGTAGGCCAGGTCGGTGTCGGTGGTGTCCAATCCGATCAGGATCGGATAGGGAAAGGCCGCCATGTCGCGCCCGCCGGTGCCGTCGATATTCGCGCCCACCATGGCCTTGGACTTGATGTAGTAAGGCGCGACGGTCGTCAGACGTTTGAATGCGTCCTCGTCTGCGGGGTCGAACGGCGGCCAGAACAGGCCGCGCGGGCTTGACGCGGCCTCATAGGTCACACCGGCGTTGGTCGACGAGAAGGCCACGTCGACAGACCCGTCGACCATGCCTTTCCAGGCTGCACCGAACCCGCCGAACTCCACCAGCGTCACATCGTCCCAATCCAGGCCGCCATAGGCCAGCCAGGACGAGGTATTGGTGTTCAGCGCCGGCGCGCCCTTGATGTAGGCGACCCGCAAGCCCCTGACATCGGCATAGGTGAAGCCCTTGCAATCGGGCTTGCCCACCTGGTCACAGGCCTCTCGGGCCACACCGATGGACATGGCGACGCCACCGCCGGAATTGGTGGCCAGCGTCCGGATCTTCTGCGGGCCCCAGCTCTCGCTGCCGAAGGCCAGCACACCTTCCTGCGCGAGGTATACGCCAATGCCGTTCAGCGAGAACTGCACCTTGCCCTGACGCAAGGGTTCCATTCTGGACACGTCATTGCCCGCAGGCAGGATACGAAGGTTGATATCCGCCTCATCCTGCAACGCCGCACCAATGGCAACCGCTTCGTTATAGCCGGCCGAGCCGGTGCCATAGGCCGTCCAGGCGATCTGACGGGGCAGATCGAAGTCGGCCGCGTGCACAGCGGGTGCCGCAAGGCACATGGCGGCAGCGAAAACAATCTTTCGCATCGTCTCCTCCCAAGTCATCCGACACTGAGGCGGTCGGTATGGGAAAAGACTTGCACACGGTCTGCCTCCCTTCAATGTATTTTCTAATTAATGGTCATTCTGACGTATTCGTTTGAATATATGAAATGAAATACGCGGGGCCATTGGGTATCTCTGCAATATGCCGTTTGGCCCGCCTGACCCGGCAATGAGCCCGGGACGGTCAGGCCGTGCCGGATCACAGTCTGAAAACGCCCGACAACCGTATGGAAGCCGCCGCCTCGGCCAGGCGCGGGCCGAGATCCGCTTCGAAATAATCCGCGACGGCCCGGTAGCGCGGCACGGCGCAGGCGATCGCCACCCACAGGCCGTCTTTGGTCTGCCCGAGAGGTGCCCCGGCAGCCACAAGGTCCGGCCGCCAGTCCCCATAGGAGACGCAGAACCCTTCCGACCGGCAGCGCGCGACCGCCGCCTCCATCACCGCGCGGGAGTCCTCATAGTCCTGCCCGTGGCGGGCCTGGATTTCGGTGATCTTCTCGTCATAGTCGCGGGCGCCCAGCATCGACAGCAGCGACCAGCCCAGGGCGGAATGGAGCAATGGCCCGGTCTGGCCGATATCGGGAACATGCGGCCAGCCCGGCGGGATGCCGGCGGTCTGGACGTGAACGAAGGACGTGCCCGACATCACCCCGACGGACGCATTGCCGGAACACATCTCGGCAATCTCGCGCATCGGACCACCGACATTGTGCCGCCACGGCATCGTGGCCAGCACGGGATAGGTCAGGGACAGCAGTTGCGGTGCCAGCCGGAATGCGCCTTTCTGCGTCTTGCGCAGATATCCCATATGCAGCAGCGTCTTGCACAGGCGCGACACCGTCGGGCGCTTCAGCCCCATGCGGCGCGCGATATCGGCATTGGACAGTTCCTGTTCTAACGACGAGAAGCACTGAAGGATCTCGATGCCCCGCATGAGCGTGGACGAGAGAGATGCGTCGGGGCCACCTTCGGAGACTGCCTGTTGATCCTCCGTCTGTTCCGACGCGTCCTGCGCTATGGTCATATGATACCCCTTGCCTTGAAGCCCTCGATTTCCGAGTCGTCGAGGCCCAGGAGTTCTCTATAGACGTAATCGTTGTCGGCGGCGATCCCCTTGGCTGCCCAGCGGATCCGCCCTGGATTGTTGCGAAAACGCGGAACCAGCCCCTGCATCCGCACCGCGCCGAAATCCTCATCCTCGACGGTCGCGATGGTTCCCCGCGCGATGAAATGCGGGTCGGCGAAAATCTGGTCGATGGAATAGATCGGCGCCAGCGTGCCGCCGGTGGCGCGAAATGCCGCGACCGCTTCATCCTGCGTATGCGCGGCGATCCAGCCGCCGAAGATGCGATCGAGTTCGGCCACGTGTGCCACCCGCGACGTGTTGTCGCAGAACCGCGGATCGTCGATCAGGTCCGGACGGCCGATGGCCCGTGCATTGTTGGCAAAGGTCCGCGCCGTGCTGCCCGCCACCGTCACATAGCGTTTGTCGGCGGTCAGATAGACGTCGGATGGCGCCGAATAGAGGTTCCGGTTGCCCGCCCGCTCGCGCACCGCGCCAAGCTGATCGTATTCGATCGCCAGCACCTCGATGATGCGCAGCAGGCTTTCGGTCAGGGACAGGTCGATCTCCTCGCCGGCCTCACGCTCATCCTGCGCGACCCGCCAGAGTGCTGCCATGATCGCGAACGCACCGAACAACCCGCCGACCGGATCGCCGATGGGATAGCCGGTGTGCATCGGCGGGCGGTCCGCATCACCCGAAATCGCGGTCAGCCCGCCCATCGCCTCGAATATCCGGGCAAGGCCCGACATCTCGCGATAGGGGCCATCCTGGCCGAACCCGCTGAGCCGCAGAACCACGAGGCGGGGGTTCGCCGCCCAAAGCGTCTCGATATCCAGGCCCCAGCGTTCCAGGGTGCCGGGACGGAAATTCTCCACGACGACGTCGCTCTGTGCGACGAGGCGCAGGAACAACGCCTTGCCCTCCTCGTGACGCAGGTCGAGCGTCCCGAAATACTTGCCCCGGTTGGTGACCTTCCACCACAGCGATTTCTGCCCTTTCAGGGGCGGGAATCCACGCAGGCCGTCGCCTATGCCGGGCAGTTCCAGCTTGATAACCTCCGCGCCGAAATCGGCCATCATCGTGGCCGCCATGGGCCCGGCGATGATCGTTGCGATGTCCAGCACACGCAGACCTGAAAGCGGCCCCTGCCCGGTGTCTCTCGTCATGGCACCTCTCCATATATTCACCTATAAGTGCCACAATGTTCCGTTATTTCGAATGATATTGGTATTGATTCATTTATTTGCGTTTTTAGCCGCCATGGCCCATCATTCCGCCGAGCGAGAAGGAGCGTGGAATGAGCGATCAGGTGACACATGTCCTGATAGACCGGCGGGACGGCGTTGCGACACTCACTCTGGACGGTGCCCAGACGCGCAATGCGCTGGGACCTGACGTCTATGTCAGCGTACAGGCGCATCTGCTCGACGCGGAGCAGGACCCCGATGTGCGCGCGATCGTCCTGACCGGTGCGGGCGGGTTCTTTTCCTCGGGCGGCAATGTGCGGGCGCTGAAGGCCAGCGGGCAGTCATCGCTGTCCGCCGTGACCGGCAACACCGACAGGCTGAACGCGATGATCAAGGCGGTCACGGACGGCACCAAACCCGTGATCGCGGCGGTCGAAGGCGGCGCCTCCGGTGCGGGATTCTCGCTGTGTCTGGCCTGCGACCTGATCGTTGCCAGCGAAACCGCCGTTTTCTCGGCGGCCTATGTCCGGGTGGGGCTCAGTCCCGACGGTGGTGCAACTTATTTTCTGCGCCGCGCCCTTCCCCGGCAGATGGTGAACGAGATCTGCATGTTCGGCCAATCGGTCCCCGCCGAACGGCTGGCGGCGGCGGGGCTCGTGAACCATCTGGTCCCCCAGGGGCAGGCCCGTGCCAGGGCGCTCGATCTGGCGGCGCGTCTGGCCGCCGGTCCGTCTGCCGCCCTGGGCACGATCAAGCGGCTGATCGGCGCAGCCGAGGTCAGCGGCCTTGCAGCACAGCTCGACGATGAGGCGCGGGCGATCAATCTCGCGCGCTTCGGACCGGAAGCCGCGGAAGGTCTCGCCGCCTTTCTGGAAAAGCGCCGCCCCGACTTTGGTTAAGGCCCGACTTTGGTTAAGGCCCGACTTTGGTTAAGGCCGGATAGACGACGGCCCCTGGTCCCGCACCACGCTTCCATAGGCAGCCGCCAGGGCCGCGAGCGCATCGCCCGCGCGACCGTCCGCCACCCGGGCATGAAGCAGAACCGGCAGGTGCGGCAGGTCGGGCAGGCCCAGCCGGGGGCCGACATCGACCGCACCGAAGGGCAGCATGCGCCGCGCCAGCGCCGCGACGCCCAACCCGGCCATCACCGCCGCCGAGACCGCCGCGACCCCGCCACCCACGAAAACCTCCGTCCAGGGCAGGCCCGCGTCATCGAGCAATTGCGCCGCCAGCCCGCGCACGCCGCAGGGTTCGGGCATGGTCGCCACCGGCAGCGGCTCGCCGGCACGGCACTGCCAGCCGGCGGCCGCATACCAGCCGAATTTTTCCTCGGCCAGAAGCTGGCCATCGCTGCGCCCGGCATGCAGGCGGACGATCGCCGCATCCAGTTCCCGCCGGTCGAAACGCTGCAGCAGCTCGCCCGAAGACCCGATCCGGATGTCGATCAGCAGCTTGGGATCCTGCGCGTTCATGCGTGCGATCAGCGCCGGCAGCTCCGGTCCGGCGACATGATCGCTGATGCCGATGGTCAGGCGCTGACGCGCGCCGGCAAACACCGTGACCGCGCGCTGATGCGCCGCCAGCAGGTCACGGGCGCGGTCGAGGAACGCCGCCCCTTGCGCCGAAAGCTCCACCGAGCGCGGCGTCCGCTCGACCAGCCGGCAGCCAAGCCGTTCCTCCAGCCGCTTCAGCTTCAGGCTGACGGCCGATTGCGTGGTCCGCATGGCATCGGCCGCGCGGGTAAAGCTGCCAAGCTCGGCGATATGGAGGAAAGCCTGGACGGCATCCAGGTCAAGCGGCCGCTCTATCATTTTCAATCATCATCACTGATATCAAAATCCATCGTGTTCTAAAATAGATGAACGGCCCCTAGTGTAAAGCCCAGGACACAACCGAAAGGGGCCGACAATGCCGTTCTCCCACATCTCCCTGCGTGCCGGAAAGCCCGCTGCCTATCGCCAGGCGATCTGCGACAGCCTTTATGGCGCGCTCCGCGACGCGCTCGACGTGCCCGAAGACGATCAGTTCATGGTCATCACCGAACACGACGCCGCCAGTTTCCGCTATGGCGCCGCCTTCGGCATCGCCCGCGGCGACGACCTCGTCTATATCCAGATCACCCTGTTCGACACCCGCACCCCTCTGCAGAAAAAGACCCTGTTCCAGCGGATCGCCGAACGGCTGGGCACCAGTCCCGGTATCCGGCCGGAGGATGTCTTCGTGACCATCATCCCGTCCGCGAAAGAGAACTGGTCGGTCGGTCATGGTGTGGCGCAGTTCGCATAGGCCGCCAGACGGGATGCCGAGCCTCAGCGGCCCACCTGCCCTTGCACGTGGCCTGACATACCTTATGTTGAACCCGACATGATCCGATAACAGGAGACGCTTTCGACATGGACCTGATCCTCGCCGCCTTCACCCCTTCGGTATCGCTGCGAGATGGTCTGTCTTATGTCTGCTTCTGTTTCCCTGTCCGATCTGTCATGGGCCGCACCTGACGGCACCCCGCTTTTCACCGGGCTGACCCTGCGTTTCGGGGCCGAACGCACCGGCATCGTCGGGCGCAACGGCACGGGAAAGTCCACGCTTCTGCGTTTGATCGCGGGGGATCTGCGCCCGGCTTCCGGCCGGGTGCGGATATCCGGCACGATCGCGATCATGCGGCAGCAGGCGCTGGAAGACCCGGCCTGGACCATCGCCGACCTGTTCGGCGTGCGCCCGGCCCTCGGACGGCTCGGCCGGGCCGAAGCGGGGCTTGCCGATGCCGATGATCTCGGCCGTGCGGACTGGACATTGCCTGCGCGGATCGAGGCGGCGCTGCTGCGCTGTGGCCTGTCGGCCGATCCGCAAACCCGGCTGGCCTCGCTGTCGGGCGGGCAGCGCATCCGCGCCGCTCTGGCAGCATTGATCTTTGCCGCGCCGGACATCCTGCTGCTCGACGAGCCGACCAACAATCTGGACCGGGCCGGTCGGCAGGCCGTGATCGACCTGATCCGGGACTGGAAAGGCGCCGCGATCATCGTCAGCCATGATCGCGCGCTGCTGGACACGGTCGACGCCATCGTGGAGCTGACCCCGCTGAGGGTGGCCAGATATGGCGGCAATTACAGCGCCTTCCGGCAGCAGAAGGACAGCGACCTCAACGCCGCCCGCCGCGATCTCGCCCAGGTGGAAGCGGCGCGTGCCGAGATGGCCCGCCGCGCGCAGCAGGCGGCCGAGCGCAAGGCGCGCAAGGACAGCGCCGGCCAAAGGGCGCGGGCGAAAGGCGATCAGCCGAAAATTCTGATGGATGCCGCCAGGGGCCGGGCCGAGGCATCGGGGGGAGCGGATGCGCGCCTGCGCGACAGCCGGCGCGAGGCGGTCGACGCGGCGCTCGCAACCGCCCGCCGGAAGATCGAGGTTCTGCAACCCCTCCATATGGATATCCCCCCGACCGGTCTGCCACCGGGCAGGGTGGTGCTGCGGCTTGACGGCGTGACGGGGGGCTATGATCCCGACCGACCGCTCATCCACGACCTGTCGCTGACCGTCACCGGGCCTCGGCGCCTTGCCATCGCCGGGCCGAATGGCTGCGGCAAGACCACGCTTCTCAAGCTGATCACCGGCCAGTTGTTACCGCAACGCGGCACGGTGGCGCTGACGGTTCCCGTCGCCCTGCTGGATCGGCATCCGGGGTTGCTCGATCCCGCCCGCTCCGTGTATGAGAGCTTCCGGCACCTGAATCCCGCCGCGGATGCGCATATGGCCCATGCGGCCCTGGCCCGTTTCGGCTTCCGCGCCAGGCATGCCCTGCGCCGCACGGGTGAGTTGAGCGGCGGCGAGCGCCTGCGCGCAGGGCTCGCCTGCACGCTCGGGGCCACACCGCCCCCGATGCTGCTGATCCTGGATGAGCCGACCAATCACCTCGATCTGGATGCCATTGCAGCCCTGGAGACGGCGCTGGCCGCTTACGACGGCGCCGTGCTGGTGGTCAGCCATGACGAGGCGTTTCTGAAAGCCATCGCCCCGCATGACATGATCGTGCTGGGGGGCTGAAGACGGGCGCGGCGAGGGGGGTCCCGATGTCCCGATATGGGGATGCCCCCTCAGACCGCTGGCCTTCTCTTCTCTCAGATCCCGAAACCGCCTGTCATGTTTATGGTCTCACCGTTGATGTAGCCCGCAGACGGTCCGGCGAGGAAGCAGACGGTTTCCGCCACCTCTTCCAGGGTTGCGATGCGGCGGATCGGATGCATGTCCAGGATCGCCTCGCGGTTCGGAAGCTCGCCGGCGACGTCCGAAGCCATGTCCGTGGGCATGATGCCGGGCTGTACGACATTCACGGTGATGTTCCGGGGGCCGAGATCGCGCGCGATGCCCTTGGCATATCCGGCCAGCGCCCACTTCGTTGCGGCATAATCGGCGACACCCGGGAAGGGAACGAAAGAGCCGAGCCCCGAGCCGATAAAGATGATCCGGCCACCATTGCTCAATCTGGGCGCCGCCGCACGGGTGTTGGCGATGGTGCCCATGACATTGACCTGCCACTGGCGATTATATGCCGCTCCATCGAGCGTGGGATCGTCGACGAGCTGGCCCTGGATTGCGATGCCGGCATTGTTCACGAGGATGTCGAGCTTGCCGAATGCGGCGATCACCGCGTCGATCAGAGGCTTGGCGGTGGACAGGTCGGCCTGATCGCTCTTGATCGCGATGGCGCGCGCGCCCTTCACCCTCAACTTCGCCACGACCGCCTCGGCCTTGTCGGACGAGGCGGCGTAGCTGATCGCAACATCCGCGCCGCGCTCGGCGAAGGCTTCCGCCGTCGCGGCCCCAAGTCCACGCGAGCCGCCCGTGATCAGCACGACCTTTCCCTTCAGCAGGGTCTGCATGAAAAATCCTTTCTGTGCAGGACCAGGGCCCGGCCTGATCCAAGGTGGGCGACATTGCCCATTTATCATAACGTTCGTTACCATAACGATTGGTATGAAATATGGACACAGGCTGTCAAGTGGATTAGTAATGATCGTTATGAAAACAGCCGGATTGATCTGATGGGACGCCATCGTGAATTTTGCGTGGAGAAGGCCCTTGATGCCGCGCTGTGCGTCTTCTGGCGCAAAGGCTATGAGGGCACGTCCTACGCCGATCTGACCGACGCGACCGGCGTTGAGCGGCCTGCCCTCTATTCGGCCTTCGGCAACAAGGAATCGCTCTTCCGTCAGGCTCTGGCGCGCTATCACGAGCGCTATCTGGGCTATCTCCCGGAAGCGCTTGAGATGTCCAGCGCACGTCAGGTGGCAGCACATTTCCTGCATGGCGCGGTTGACCTCAACACGCGCTATCCCGACCGCACAGGCTGCCTGGGCGTCAACGGCGTGCTGGCCGGATCGGACACCGCCGAGCCCATCCGCCAGGCCCTGATCGCCTATCGGGCCACCGGCGAAGCACGGCTTCGCGCGCGCTTCGAGAGAGCGAAGGCCGAGGGTGACCTGCCGGAAACCGCCGACTGCGCCATCCTGGCCGCGTTTGTCATGGCGGTGACCCACGGCATCGCCGTACAGGCAAAAGCCGGTTTCCCTCGCGCGGTTCTCCAGGCGGTGGCCGAGCAGGCCCTGAGCGGCTGGCCTGGGAGTGACCGCTGACCACAGGTCGCCTCTATCAGCCGGCGGCACTGATGCTTCCGCTCGGAGCCCTTGGGGGGTGAGCCGAAAGATGGAAGCGGCGAGGGGGCCGTGGGCCCCCTCGGATCCCCCTGCCCTTTTTGGGCGTGGCGGGGCTGTGGATGGCGGGGCGGATGACGGGCCGCGTGTGGGGCTGTGGTGGGGCTTTCGGTGCCCCCTGCCCTGCTCCGGCCCCCCAGACCATGCCTACCCCGCAGCCCCCGCCCGAAACGCAGAACGCCGCCCCTGGCTTTCACCTGGGGCGGCGTGTCTGAAACTTGGTTGCGGGGGCAGGATTTGAACCTGCGACCTTCAGGTTATGAGATAGGCTAAACCGACGTCCCCCACATACGACGACCTACGCCGAACACGCTTTAACATACTGTCTTTGCTTGATAAACATTGACATAGAGCCACCGCCTGCTACTCTCTCATGCGACCGAATTTTCCCTCAAGTGGTAGCTATTTGGTAGCTGGGGTGACTTTCAGGTTGCTGAAACTGAGGGTCTGGAACCTGAAGGTTCGAGATGGTAGCTCATGGCGAAACTCACGAAACGCACCGCCGATTTGGCGACGGCCGGCGCCAAGGTCACGGCGATCTGGGACGAGGAACTACGGGGCTTCGGCCTGCGCGTCTATCCGAACGGGCGCAAGGTGTATGTCGTCAAATGCCGCATCAAGGGCCAGCAGCGCTTCATCACCCTTGGCCAGCACGGGCCAGTGACGGCGGATCAGGCCCGAACCAGGGCATACAACATCCTCTCCGAAGCCAAGAATGGCCGTGATCCCGCGAAGAAGCTCGACCAGGCGCGCAAGGCGCCGACCATGAAGGGGCTGGGCGAGCGTTTCCTCAAGGAGCATGTCGCCGTGCGCTGCAAGGCCTCGACCCAATATGAATACAAGCGTTCGGTGGAGCTGTTCATCAATCCGAAGCTTGGCACGCGGAAGGTCACCGACATCGAGCGCCGCGACATCGCGGAGCTGCATCATTCTTTCAGCCACATCCCCTATCAGGCCAACCGCACCCTCGGCGTGCTGTCGAAGATGTTCAACCTCGCCGAGGTCTGGGGTCTCCGTCCTGATGGCAGCAATCCCTGCCTGCACGTGAAGAAGTATCCCGAGCAGAAGCGCGAGCGGTTCCTAAGCCCCGAGGAGTTCGCGGCACTGGGCAAGGCACTCCGGGAGGTCGAAGCTGACGGCTCGGAGACCCAATCGGCCGTCGATGCCATCCGACTCCTGATGCTGACCGGCTGTCGGCTCGGTGAGATCATGGCGCTGAAATGGGACTATGTGGACCTCAAAGGCCGCGAGCTACACCTGCCTGACTCCAAGACCGGGGCGAAGATCGTGCATTTCGGGAAGACAGCGGCCGACGTGCTGAAAGGCATCGAGAAACTGGAGGACAACTCCTACGTCATCACCGGCAAAAAGCAGGGTGGCCGCCTCACCGACCTGCAGCACCCATGGCGGCGCATCCGGGCCAAAGCCGGTCTCGATAACGTGCGTATTCATGATCTCCGGCATTCCTATGCCAGTGGTGCCCTCGCCTTGGGAGAAGGGTTGCCGATGATCGGCAAGCTACTCGGACATACGCAGGTGCAGACCACAGCACGGTACGCGCACTTGGCAAACGACCCCGTAAAGACAGCCGCCGGACGCGTGTCGGACGCGATCGGCGCCGCGATGCTGGGGAGACGGAAGAAACCGAGGCGAACTGGAACGCCGAAGAAAGGCAAGCTGGCGACTGCACCAAGGCGGAAGGCGACACGAGAGACGGTGGCAGTCGCAGCCGAGTAGCTCGCGATTATGAAGCGAGCGCCTCCAGGACCGGACATTCAGGGGCGTCGTCGCCGGAACAGGACGCCGCGGTCGTCGCAAGCACCCGCTCGATCCGCCGGAGATCCGCGATTTTCGCCCGCACGTCGGCAAGATGGCTTTCGGTTCGGGCTTTCACCTCGGCACAGGTTTGGGTTCCGCCGTCGACCAGCTGAAGCAGGCCGCGAATTTCCTCGATCGCAAAGCCGAGTTCGCGGGCCCGCAGGATGAAGCGCAAACGCGAGACGTGGCCTGCGTCGTAGACCCGATAGCCTGAGGCCGTCCGCGGCGGGTCGGGCATCATTCCGATCTTCTCGTAATAGCGGATGGTCTCGAGGTTGCAGCCCGTGCGGCGGGCCAGCTCTGCCCGCTGCAACCCCTTCCCGGAAACGTGATCGGCCATAGCGCGAAACACCTCTTGAGTCTGTAGTTTCTACAGACCATACGATGGCCCGACGTGGAAATCGAGGACGTATTCTCCATGAGAGATATCGACACAGATCTCGGGACACTCCCGCGCCCGGTAAATATCCCGGACCGTCGCAAAGGCTGGTTCGCCGTCGGCGGCGTTCTCGGCGCGGTTCTGGCCTCATCCTGCTGCATCGTACCGCTGGCGCTGGTGACCGTCGGAGTCTCGGGGGCATGGATTGGTAATTTGACGGCACTCGAGCCCTACAAGCCGTATTTCGCGACCGTCACGGTCGTCCTGATCGGTCTCGGCTTCTGGCACGTCTACTCCAAGCCCAAATCGGCTTGCGAGGATGGCACCTACTGCGCCCGTCCGGAGTCCTCGCGCCTCACCAAGACCGCGTTGTGGCTGGCGACGGTCCTCGTCCTCCTCGCCATCACGATCAATTATTGGGCCCCGTTGTTTTACTAGGAGAAGACCGTCATGAACCGCTCGGCAATGAGTCTTGCAGCTCTCGTCGCACTTGGCCTGTCCGGGTTTGGTGCGTTCAGTTCCTTGGCCCCCGCCGCTGCAGGAACGGCGGCCATAGTCGCAGCCGCGACCGAGCGGACGGAAACGTTCGCCATCGAGAACATGACCTGTGCGTTGTGCCCGATCACCGTCAAGACGGCGATGGAGTACGTCGATGGCGTGAAGTCCGTAAAGGTGAACTTCGACGCCAAGACGGCAACGGTCGTTTATGACCCGTCGATCGCGACAGTAGAGGCGATCGCCAGAGCCTCGACGAATGCCGGCTATCCGGCAACTCCGGCGGGGCAAGGCAGTTGAGATGAAGGATGCCACAATTTTGAAGACGGGCATCGCCGGATCCGTTATTGCCGCTATCTGCTGCTTCACGCCCGTTCTCGTCATCTTGCTCGGAGCGGCCGGTCTTTCGGCTTGGCTCGGGTGGCTCGATTACGTTCTGCTCCCGGCCCTCGTATTCTTTCTTGGCATCACCGTATACGGGTTGTGGCGCCGTCAACGGGCAGCGGCCTGCTGCTCACAAGAATCCGTTGGCAACAAGGAAAATGCCTGACATGCCGAATTGCTGCGCCACCAACAATGGGTCGACTGGACGGTATGACCTCGCCGTCGTCGGTGCGGGCTCGGCCGGCTTCTCCGCCGCGATCGCCGCGGCCGAAGGAGGCGCGAAGGTTGCCCTGATCGGTCATGGCACCATCGGCGGCACCTGCGTCAATATCGGATGCGTACCGTCCAAGACGATGATCCGTGCAGCCGAGGCATTGCACGGTGCTCGCGCCGCGAGCCGTTTCGCTGGACTCGCGGGCGAGGCGCACGTCACCGACTGGAGCCGCTTGGTCGCCGCCAAGGACGACCTTGTCGCGACACTGCGGCAGAAGAAATATGTCGATCTCTTGCCCGGATATGACGGCGTTGCCTATCTCGAAGGCGCGGCCCGGCTGAGCGAGACCGGCGTGACGGTGAACGGCGCC
Organism: Tistrella arctica; assembly: GCF_039630945.1. Lineage (NCBI taxonomy): Bacteria > Pseudomonadati > Pseudomonadota > Alphaproteobacteria > Geminicoccales > Geminicoccaceae > Tistrella > Tistrella arctica. Next base: position 84,417 of record NZ_JBBKTV010000015.1, on the reverse strand, counting down.
GCCATCTCGGCGCCAAAGATCATCATCACGACCGGCGCGCGCCCGGCGCTGCCCGACATCGAGGGCATCGAGACCGTTTCCTGCCTTACCAGCACCACCGCCATCGAACTGACCGGCCTCCCCAAATCCCTGCTGGTGGTCGGCGCGGGCTACATCGGCTGCGAGCTCGCGCAAATGTTCGCCCGCATGGGCGTCGAGGTCACGATCGTCAGCCGCCGCGGCTTGTTGCCGGAAGCGGAGCCGGAGATCGCCGGAGCGCTGACGGGCTTTTTTATCGACGAAGGCATCCGAGTGGTTTCCGGTATCGCCTATCGGCGCATCGAGCAGACCGGCACGGATGTCGTCCTCACCGTTGAGCGGGACGGTCGAGAGCAGCGTCTCGCCGCCAAGCGTGTGCTGGTCGCGACGGGCCGAACGCCGAACACGGAAGGTCTTGGGCTCGAGGAGGCGGGCGTCGCCCGGCATTCGAACGGCGCGATCAGGATCGACGACCGGATGCGCACCACGCGACCAGGTGTCTACGCCGCGGGCGACGTAGCGGGCCGCGACCAGTTCGTTTACATGGCCGCCTATGGCGCAAAGCTCGCCGCGCTGAACGCGCTGAACGGCGACGGTCTCGTCTACGACAATGGCGCCATGCCGGCCGTGGTATTCACCGACCCGCAGGTGGCGAGCGTCGGGCTGACGGAGGCGCAAACGCGCAGGGCCGGCAACGAGGTCAAGACGAGCGTGCTGTCGCTCGAAAACGTGCCGAGGGCTCTTGCCGCGCACGATACGCGCGGCCTCATCAAGTTGGTTGCCGACGCACGGACGGACCGATTGCTCGGCGCTCATATTCTGGCGCCCGAGGGCGCGGACAGCGTTCAGACCGCCGTGCTCGCCCTGAAATTCGGGATGACGGCCAAGGCGCTCGGCGAGACGATCTTCCCCTATCTGACCACGGTCGAGGGGCTCAAGCTCGCCGCGCAGACCTTCGAAAAGGACGTCGCCATGCTGTCATGCTGTGCGGGATAGGAGACCTCCATGTCGGACAAACCACTCGCCGGAGTCATGGCGGCGCTTGCAGTCGCTCCGCTCTGCCGCGTTTGCGTGCTTGGTCCGGCTGCACTCGTGGCGGCTGGCGGGTGGTTTCTCGCATGGCTCGGCGGCTTCGGCGTGCCGCTAATTGGATCGGTCCTGGCCGTTGGCGGCTGGCTCGCCTGGCGCGCCCTTCGGCGAGGGACCGTCCGGAAGGGGAATGGCCGCACGATGGAACATCCACAGAAAGATGCCGTTGACTCCGTACTATAGTACGGGAACTAACGTGCAAAGTTAGCGAGACGCGCCATGGCCACCGGAATGACCATCAGCCGAGCCGCCGAGCGGGCGGGCGTCGGCGTCGAGACCATCCGCTTTTACGAACGACGCGGGCTAATCGAGCAGCCCGCGCGGCCACGCAGTGGCGGCTATCGTTTCTACGAAGATGAGGTAGTCGAACGCATCCGCTTCATTCGGCAAGCGCAGGAGCTCGGCTTCTCCCTGCGCGAGATCGCGGAACTCCTCTCGTTGCGGGCCGATCCGGCGGCCGATTGCGGCGACGTCCGCACGCAGGCGGTGAGCAAGCGCGAGGAGGTCGACCGCAAGATCGTGCAGCTTCAGCACATCCGAGCGGCGCTCAGCGAGCTGATCGCCACCTGCCCGGGCGGTGGCGCCTTGCGCGCCTGCACGATCATCGACGCATTGGCCGGGCGGCGAGCGACAAAAGACCTCCGGCCGTCGGGCAAGACAGATCGTCAGAACCGAGTAAGGAAGGGACGCAACATGAAAACGGCCACCTTCAAGATCGACGGGATGCACTGCGACGGCTGCGCACGCACCATCGAGGCGCTCGTCTCAATGGAACCCAGCGTGCGCAAGGCGACCGTCTCGTTCAAGGCGCGGGAGGCGCGCATCCTGTTCGATCCGCAAGCCTCAAGCGAGGACCAACTCGCGGCGGCGATCCGAAAGGCCGGATATTCCGTCGCGAGCCAGTGATCGTGACGGAATTTGGGCTCATCAATCTCCTTATCGTCCCCGCGGCGGTAGGCCTGTTCGGCTTCATCGAGCCCTGCTCGATCGGCTCGAGTCTCCTCTTCATCAAATATCTGGAGCGCAAGGAAGCGGCGCGGAAGATCACCGAAACCGTGCTGTTTGCCGCCACGCGCGCCGTTTTCATTGGCGTGCTGGGCGTGCTTGCGGTTCTTCTGGGTACGGCCTTCCTCGGGTTGCAGAAAGGCGCGTGGATATTGCTTGGCGCGGTGTACCTCGTCATCGGTGCGCTCTACGCCACGGGGCGGGCGCGCTTGTTGATGCAGTCGATCGGGCCGAGGCTCAGCGGTTTCTCCGCCGCGCGTAGTTCGATTGGCCTCGGCGTGGTGTTCGGCCTCAACATCCCGGCCTGCGCAGCGCCGTTGCTGGTGGTCCTCCTCGGGGCCGCCGCGGCCGGTGGCGCGGCAGGCACGACATTTCTCGGCGGCTTCGTCTCGCTCGCCGTGTTCGGCCTCGCGCTGTCGCTGCCGCTTGTCCTCGCCGTGCTGTTCGAGCCGGCCAGACGGGCGCTCGACTGGCTGGCAGGTCTCTCCGGACGCATGCCGTTCTGGACCGGCGTCGTGCTCATCGCACTCGGCCTGTGGTCGATCGGATTCGGACTGTTCGCCCACCTGCCCGAGCCGGCGTGACGCAAGCGCGATCTTACTTTTCGCGGGCGATCATAGCCTCTTGACTCCGTACGTTGATACGGGGTGCAGACTTCTTTTGACATCGTTGGATCGAGGCCCGGGAGGGCTCCCTTCCTGGCCGACAGCCTCATGGGAGGTCATCATGACCATCGCGACAGCGACAGAGCCCGCCACCCTTCCACTGTGGACCGAGGAGCCCGCGAGCCGGCCGGATCGGGCGCGCATCCGGGCCCGCATCGGCGGGCTCCACTGTTCGCTTTGCACGAGCACCATCGAAAAGGCGCTCGGTCGCAAGCCCGGCGTCGACAAGGTGGCGGTGAGCCTCACCCACGAGCAGGCGCTGATCGAATACGACCCGGCCGTGGCTAATCCGGCCGAACTTCTGCAGACGTTGCGCGACATCGGCTACACGCTGCACGATCCGCGCAAGCTGCGCGCCTTCGAGGAGGAGGAGCGCGATCTCGTACGCGAGGGCCGGCGCTTTCTCGTCGCCGTCACCTTCAGCCTGATCGCCATCGCGCTCATCGCCAGTCCGACAGGCATCTGGTCGACCGCGCTGCCGCTCGTCGCCACGATCGGCCTGATCGCCTTCGTGTTCCTGGTGCTGCGTGCGCAAGGGCTATGGGTCTCCGGTGCAAGCGCCGTGGGGCTCGGCGTATTTGCTGGCGTACTGCTCCTGTTTCGCGAGGCGCTTGGCTTGACGCATGTCACGCCGTGGCTGGTCGGCGCCCTTGCGGCTGTCCTCGTCTTCGGCATCGCGCGTCACATCCTGAATATGGCTTTCCAGGCTCTGCGCCGTGGGATTCTGAATCAGCACGTGCTCCTGGAAGCAGGCGCATTCGCCGGCCTCACGGGCGGCCTGATCGGGCTCATCTTCGATCCGCCCGGATTTCCGACCGCACCGTTCTTCGCCGTGTCGGTCATGGTCGCCACCTACCATCTCTTTTCGGAGTGGCTGTCGCTCATCGTCAAGACACGCAGCTCGCAGGCGGTCAAGCGGCTCCTCGACCTGCAGCCGGACGTCGCCCGCGTTCAGCGTGACGGCCGGGAGCTAGAGATCCCGATAGCGGACGTCGTGGTCGGCGACCTCGTGCGTATTCGCCCGGGCGAGCGCCTGCCCGTCGATGGCGAGGTGGTGGAGGGCCATTCCTCGGTCGACCAGGCGCTCGTCACCGGCGAGCCGATCCCGGTCGAGCGCGCGGCGGGCGATACGGTCATCGGCGGCTCGATCAACGGCACGGGCACGCTGCTCGTTCGGGTCACCGCCGTCGGCGAGGAGAGTTTTCTGCAACGGATCGCGCGCGAGGTCGAGGACGCCCGCGCGCTGAAGCCGGGCCTCCTGCACCTCGTCGACCGCGTGCTCGTTGTCTATACGCCGACAGTACTCACGATTGCGGCGCTCGCGACGCTCGGCTGGATCATTGGTCCTTGGCTATTGGGCAGCGAGCCAGACCTCCAGAGGGCGGTCTTCGCCGGCCTGAGCGTGCTCGTCATGGGCTATCCCTGCGCCGTCGGCATCTCGGCGCCGCTGTCGATCGTGCGCGGCGCCGGCGAAGCGGCCGAGCGGGGAATCCTCATGCGCACCGGCGAGGCGTTCCAGGGCTACCGCCTGGTGAACCAGATCGCCTTCGACAAGACCGGAACGCTGACCGAGGGGCGGCCGCGCCTTATAGAGATCGAAGCTACAGGCATCGGCGCGGAGGTTCTGCTCGGGGTCGCCGCAGCAGCCGAGGCCTCCTCCGAGCATCCGCTGGCGGACGCGATCGTAACGGCTGCCTTCGAGCGGGGCATCACGCCGCCCGAGGTGGAGCGCTTCGAGGCTGTTCCGGGCAGGGGTGTTCGTGCGCGCATCGGTACGGAAGCGGTACTGGCCGGTAGCCCTCGCTTCATGACCGAGAGCGACATTGACTTGGCGCCGCTGGCGAGCCGCATCGATGCGCTCGAAAGCGCCGGGCGCACCGTCATCGCTGTCTGCCGCAACGGGCAACCCCTTGGCCTTCTCGCCCTTGGCGACATAGTGAGGAGCGAGGCCGCCCAAGCGGTGGCCGCTCTCAAGGACGCCGGCCTCAGAACCGTGCTGGTGACCGGCGACAACGAGCGCACCGCCCGACGTGTCGCCGCCGAGGTCGGGATCGACGAAATCCACGCCGGCGTCCTGCCGGGAGAAAAGGCGGCGCTCGTGCGGCGCCTTCACGAAAAGGGCCGGGTCGCCATGGTCGGCGACGGCATCAACGACGCGCCGGCGCTGATGCAGGCGGACGTCGGCATCGCTATGGGCGGCGGCACCGACATCGCCATCGATTCGGCCGACATCATTATCCTCGGCAACCAACTCGATGGGGTGGTGACCGCCCGCGAGATCAGCCGCCGCAGCTACCGAAAGATGGTGCAGAACGTTTCGCTCGCGTTCCTGTTCAACGGCATCGGCGTGCCGCTGGCGGCGACCGGGCTGATTTATCCAGTCTGGGCGATGGCGGCCATGGCGGTGAGCGTGACGACCATTTTCTTCAACTCGCTATGGGGCCAGCCGTCGCTGTTCTTCCAGGCGATCTTGAGCGTCGGCAGGTCCATCGAGCGCCCCGCATGATCGCGATCGAACGATTGGTGTAAGAGATCACGGCGCTCACGTCGTTCACCGTATCCCGGACGCCTCCGTGGGCGCTGGAAGAGACGCGCCGTATGCTCAACCCCCGTGGCCCATTTCTTTTCGTCGAGCACGGCCGTTCGCCCATGCCGGCGTACGCCGTGATTGCCGACCGCAGCGCGGGCCCGAGATTTCGCATCGAGCGGATGGACACCGGGTACACGAAAGGTCCGAAGCCAATGGCGCTCATGTACGAAGGCAGCGCGCGTCCTACAAAGGCGCAATGGTTCTCCGCCGGCGCCGTTGCGCGAGACGTTACGCCGACGTGCTGCCTTCGACGGGCAATCCAGCCGCGCGCCATTCCGGGAGCCCATCTTCCAGGCGGCGGACCTTGAAGCCGCGGGCCCTGAGCATCGCCACGGCCTCATAGGACAGAACGCAGTACGGGCCACGGCAGTACGCCACGATCTCGCGACCGGGATCGAGATCCGCCAGCCGCCTTTCAAGCTCGCTCAGTGGAAGGTTGATAGCGCCCGGCAGATGTCCAAGCGCGAACTCGTCTTCGGGCCTGACATCGAGCACCGTCACGATCCCTGCCTTGAGCCGGTCCATGAGTTCCGGACGGGAGACGGCTTCCAGGCTGTCGCGGTCATTGAAGTAGCTGCGTACGACACGCTCGACCTCGGCCGACTGGAGCTCGGCGATGCGCCGAAGCGACGTCAGCAGCCCCAGAACGGCATCGTCGTCCGCCAACCGATGGAAGACGAACTTGCCGTCCCGCCGGGCAGCGACCAGCCCGGCGCGGCGCAGGTGCTGGAGATGCTGCGACGCGTTGGCGACAGAGACCCGCGTCCGATCCGCCAGCACCTCGACGCTGCGCTCACCCTGGGCAAGCTGCTCCAGGAGCGCCAGCCGATGCGGGTGGGCCACCGCCTTCGCTACGGCCGCGAACTGGGCGAACAGGGCTTGCTTGGGACTCTCGCTTGACATCCCCGGACAATCATCGTTACATCATTCAAGAAACTACTTGAATGATGGCGTAATCTCAGCGGCCCGTCAAGGCCGCTGCGTATGAGACATGACCTTGGCCGAAACTCTGCTTGCTCTCGAACCCCTGATCCGCCTCGGCGCCTTCGCTGCCATCTTCATGGCGATGGCGCTTTGGGAACTGATGGCGCCGCGGCGGCGCCAAGCCATTGGGCGCCTGCGCCGCTGGCCGGGCAATCTCGGCATTGTCGTGCTCAACACGCTACTCGTCCGTCTCGCCTTCCCGACCGCGGCCGTCGGCGTGGCGCTGCTGGCCGAATCCCGTGGCTGGGGACTGTTCCCTGCGCTGGAGGCTCCGGCGTGGTTTGCCGTCGCCGCCGCAGTGATCCTGCTCGACCTCGCCATCTATCTGCAGCATGTCCTTTTCCATGCCGTGCCGGCGTTGTGGCGGCTGCATCGGATGCACCACGCCGACCTCGAATTCGACGTAACGACGGGCGCGCGCTTCCATCCAATCGAGATCCTGCTGTCCATGGGGATCAAGCTCGGCGTCGTGGCCGCGCTCGGCGCGCCGGCGGCGGCGGTGCTGATCTTCGAGGTGCTGCTCAACGCCACCTCGATGTTCAACCACGGCAATGTCCGGCTGCCACAACGGCTCGACCGCGTGCTGCGTTGGATCATCGTCACCCCGGAGATGCATCGGGTCCACCACTCGGTGGTGCCACGCGAGACCAACAGCAATTTCGGCTTCAACTTGCCCTGGTGGGACCGGCTGCTCGGCATCTACCAGGCACAACCGCAAGCGGGCCACGAGGCCATGACGATCGGCATCGAGCAGTTCCGCGACCCGCGCGAACTGCGCCTCGACCGCATGCTGCTGCAGCCGTTCCGCGATGACGACCGCCTCTACCCGCTGGGCCGCCAGGAGCCCGCCGCATGACGCTGCGGGGCGTCCTTCCCCGCCTCGTGATCGGGGTCGCGATCGCGGGCCTAGTCTAGCGCTGCCTCTCATGTAGAGGAACGAACCTTCTACAAATCCAAGCGCCGGAGGCGAAGCGCGTTGGTGATGACCGATACCGACGACAGGCTCATCGCCGCCGCCGCAATCATCGGCGACAGCAGCAGCCCGGTAACGGGATAGAGCAGCCCCGCTGCGATCGGTACGCCAAGGGCGTTATAGGCGAAGGCGAAGAACAAATTCTGCTTGATGTTGCGCAACGTAGCACGCGCCAACTTACGTGCCCGCACGATGCCCATGAGGTCGCCGCCTAATAGGGTAATGCCCGCGCTTTCCATCGCCACATCGGCCCCGGTGCCCATGGCGATGCCGACATCGGCAGCGGCCAGCGCGGGCGCATCATTCACCCCGTCGCCCGCCATGGCGATCTTGCGGCCATCGCGGCGCAGCTGGTCGATCAGGTCCTTCTTGGCCTCGGGCAGAATGCCCGCGCGCACCTCGTCGATGCCAAGCTTGCCCGCCACCGCCTGCGCCGTGCGCTCGTTGTCGCCCGTCGCCATGATGACGCGCAGCCCCTGGTCGTGGAGCTCCTTGATCGCCTGCCCCGTCGATTCCTTGAGGGGGTCGGCCACCGCCACGACGCCGGCAAGTGCGCTATCGACCGCGATGAACATCGCCGTCTTGCCCTCGGCGCGGAGGGTGTCTGCCTTTGCTTCAGCCTGTGCCGTATCCAGCCCCATCTCCCGCATCATCGCGGCATTGCCGAGCGCCACCGCGCGTCCACCGACTTTGCCGCGCACGCCTTTGCCGGTGACCGCCTCAAAGTCCTCCGCCTCCTGACGCAGGGCACCCTGCGTTTCGGCGCCCTCGACGATCGCCTCGGCGAGCGGGTGTTCCGAGCCGCGCTCGAGCGCTGCGGCAAGTGACAGTAGGTCGGCCTCCGGCAGGTCTCCAAGTGTCGCGGTATCCGTCAGCTTCGGCTTGCCCATGGTCAGCGTGCCGGTCTTGTCCACGATCAGCGTGTCGACAGCCGCCATGCGTTCCAGCGCCTCAGCATCCTTGATCAGGACGCCTGCTTGCGCACCGCGCCCCGCCGCGGTGGTGATCGAGATGGGCGTGGCAAGACCTAGCGCGCAGGGGCAGGCGATGATCAGCACCGACACGGCCGAGGCGATGGCAAAGACGAGCGCGGGCTCCGGGCCAAAGATCAGCCAGACGACAAACGCGACAATCGCGATGGCCACCACGGTCGGCACGAACACTGCCGAGACCCGGTCCGCCAGCCCCTGGATCGGCGCGCGCGACCGGCGTGCGTTCGAAACCATCGCCACAATCTGCGCCAGCACCGTATCGGCGCCGACCTTGCCCGCCTGGATCACGAGGCTGCCGTTCTTGTTGATCGTGGCCCCGGTCACCGCATCGCCAGGACCCTTTTCCACCGGCATCGACTCGCCGGTCAGCATGCTTTCATCCAGGGACGATCTGCCCTCGATCACCGTCCCGTCCACCGGGACCGCATCCCCAGGGCGCACCCGCAGCCGGTCTCCCTCCATGATGTTGTCCAGCGGCGCGTCATATTCCGATCCATCGGGCAGAATGCGCCGGGCGGTCTTGGGCGCGAGGTCGAGCAGCGCCCGAATCGCGTCGCCGGTCCGTTCGCGTGCCCGCAGCTCCAGAACCTGGCCCACGAAGACCAGCGCCACGATCACCACCGCCGCCTCGTAATAAGTGCCGACGCCATGACCCATCCGGTAAGCATCCGGAAAGACGCCCGGCAGGAAGGTGGCGACCAGCGAATAGAGATAGGCCGCCGCCACGCCGAGGCTGATCAGCGTCCACATATTGGGGGATCGGTTCACCACCGAGTCCAACCCGCGCCTGAAGAACGGCAAGGCCGCCCAAAGGATGATCGGCGTCGCCAGCACGAACTCGAGGTAACTCGCGGTCTGGTGCCCGATCCAGTCGCGCACCGGCAAAGCCACGAGTTCACCCATAGTCAGGATGATGAGCGGCACTGCGGCCGCCGCCGAGATCCACATCCGGCGGGTGAAGTCGGTGAGCTCCTCGCTGGGCTCGTCTGATGGCAGCATCGGCTCCAGCGCCATGCCGCAGATCGGGCAGGCACCGGGCGAGTCGCGGACGATTTCAGGATGCATCGGGCAGGTATACTGGACGTTGGCCGGAGCAGCCTTCTTCCGCCCTGCGGCCCGGCCCGAGGCGTAGAACCAAGGGTCTGCCTCGAACTTCGTCTGGCACTTCTCTGAGCAGAAATGAAAGGTCTCGCCCTGGAACTCGGCGTGGCGAGTGCCGGGCTTGACTGCGACCGTCATCCCGCAGACCGGGTCCTTCGTCGTTTTGGCATCCACCGGAATGTTGGACGCTGCGTGATGATGATCGTGGCCCATGTCATGCCAACCTTTCGCTACCGCGCCTCAGCTTGAGGCTTCCAGGGATAGGAAGCTCAAGCCGCCATTTTCAATGATGGTTCTGACCGCCTTCTCTGACCGGATTGCGCGCCAGGAAAGCCCGCACAAACAGGAACACCAACGTCATACCGACGATGCCGATCACGACGATCAGCGGATCGGACTGCCATTTCATCGCGGCGAAGGCAGAAAGCACCACCGCGTCGAGCGTGATTGCCGCCAGCAGCACCCAGCCGCGCGCGCCGACTTCTTGGCGGAGATGCCGGAACACGCCCCAGTGGATGATGATGTCCATCACGAGATAGAAGAAGGCCCCGAGAGAGGCGATCCGGCTGAGGTCGAAGAAGACCGTCAGAAAGCCTGCGATCACGACGGTGTAGACGAGCGTGTGGTCCTTGATCGTTCCCAGCATCCCGAAATGGCTGTGTGGAATCATCTTCATGTCGGTCAGCATCGCCAACATGCGCGAGACCGCGAAAACGCTGGCGATCAGGCCAGACGCCGTCGCCACCAGAGCGAGCGCCACCGTCAGGTAGAAGCCGGTCTGACCGAGGGCGGGCTGGGCTGCTTCAGCCAAGGCGTAATCCTTCGCCGCCACGATGCGATCGAGCGGCAGGCTGGAGCCGACCGCGAAGGCGACGAGCAGGTAGACGACGACGCAGGTCGCGATGGAGAGTACGATTGCCCGACCGACGTTGCGGTGCGGAGCGGTGATCTCGGCGCCGCTGTTGGTGATGGTCGTAAAGCCTTTGAAGGCCAGGATCGAAAGCGCGACAGACGCCAGAAAGCCGCCGGTGCCCGTATCTCCGCCCGTGGCTTCGAAGGAAATGCCGCTGGCCCAGAGTCCCGCCGCGCCGAACAGCGCGATGCCGCCAATCTTGAGCGCTGCCATGACGATGGACAGAAGCCCGACGGATCGGTTGCCCGAGACATTGACAAGATAAGCGAAGACGATGAGCCCGACGCCAAGCAAAGGCACCAGGAAACTGTCCGGGTCGGCGCCGAACCCTCGCAGGATGTAAGTGCCGAACGTCCGAGCGACGAGGCTTTCGTTGATGACCATCGAAAGCGCCATCAGAAGCGCTGCACCTGCCGCGATTGTCGTCGGCCCATAGGCTTTCTTCAGGATCATCCCGATGCCGCCCGCCGACGGATAAGCGTTCGACATCTTGATATAGGTGTACGCGCTGAATGCGGTCACGATCGCGCCGACAACGAACGACAGCGGAAAAAGCGGTCCGGCCAACTGCGCGATCTGTCCGGTAAGCGCGAAGATCCCGGCACCGATCATGACACCGGTGCCCATAGCTACTGCTCCGGAAAGGCTGATGCTCCCTTTCTGGTATTCTTGCGCCATCAGCAATCCTTCACTCTATGCGTAGATTTCTTTGATTCGATAATCTCTTCGAACATCGTTCATCGGCGTGGATTTTACGGTCCCCCTAAGTCAGTGGACGTGGACGTCTGTCATAACACGTGAATTCACAAGATTGAGTTCCAGTTCAAAGACGTCTCCCGCTTCGAGCTTATTGCGCAGGGGAGACAACTCATACCAAAGGTGCGACGTCGTGAGATCGAGTACCTCCCCTGCGGGCACACTAACCGATTGGAGTTCGGTGGTCGCCTGGGCTCCGATTCGGGCGACGAGCCTTGAGTTTTTCGCAATCCGGGAACTGACTCCCAACAGCACGACGGTTGTGCCGCTGTCGTTTACCAGTCGAAAACGAACTTCCGTTGAACTTGCCGCGGGACCACTGGTGGCATAGGCGTTCTCGACCTGGACCTGATATCCCAATGATAGCGGCGGGGCGTCGGCGTAGACACTTTCAAGGTCCGCAAGAAGGTTGAAAGAGCCGGCAGCGACCAACACTCTGGTGACCTGTCCCAACCGCCGCCAGCCAGGTCGCGCACCATCCAGTGTCGGGCCAACCTTCGTCGTTGTGGACGGAGAGGCGCTCGTTAGGCGCCCCTCCTGCTCTGTTCGGGCCACGGACATCAGGAACGCCCGACCTGTCCGAGCAGCAATTCGAACCGCTGGCGTGCCTTCGGCGGAAGCTTTGCGATGCTCGCGCGCGCTGCCTCCGATACCTCGACCTCGCCTACGACGATGATGCCGACCATGCCAAGCCCGACATGGGGCGTGCATTTCACGCCGTAGATGCCAGGCTTGTCGAACGTAACCGATACCTCCTTGTTGAAGCCGACATTGATTGGCTGATCGCCGCCGGCGCCAAACCCGCCGATGGAGACGGCATTGTGGCCCTTGTCGATGGGGACGAAGACGACCGTGTCACCCGGCGACACTCGGATGAAATCGGGCTCATAGACGAACCGCTCGCTTCCAGACTGATTGCGCATCTCCATGCGCACTTCGCCAGCCACTGCCGGACTACTGAGCAGCAGTATGGTGGCGAAAGCGAATAAACTTCTCGGAAACATAGAAATCTCCTGCTTAGAACGAGAAACGGATTCCGGTGACGAAGGATAGATTGTCGATATCTTCTCCCTCGTCCCGCGCGAAATCGGCCGTCTCGCCGATTTTGCGCTCCCAACTGATGCCGATATACGGAGCGAAGCTCCGCTCGATTTCGTAGCGGAGGCGAAGCCCGAGCTCGACATCGTTGATGCCGGAGCCGATGCCCCGCTCCCGTACGCTTTGGGCTGCAAGGTTGACCTCGGCCGTCGGTTGAAGGATCAGCTTCTGTGTGATCAGGAGGTCGTACTCGGCCTCGAAGCGAGCCGAAAGCTCGCCTTTGTTGCTGACGAAGGCGGAGGCATCGACTTCGAACCAATAGGGTGCCAGTCCCTGCAGGGCGAAGACGCCGAATCCCCGTTCGGGGCCGGGTTCCAGGTCATAGCGCACACCCGCCTGAGCATCGAAGAAATCGGAAATCCGGCGGCTATAGAGCAGCTGGATTTCTCCCTTTTCCAACTGCCCGTCCGTCGGCTTCTCGCCTTCGGTTTTCAGCCAGGCCTTGTGGTCGTCGTTACCGATCCAGCCCTGGGCATCCCAGTTGAGACTATCCTGCCCATCATTCGCTCGGTATTCGAACTGCTCGGCCTGAAAGAAGGTGAACAGCTGACCGGGCTCGGCGGACTGGGCCGGGCCGAACAGGAACAGGGCGGGCATGAAACCGGCAAGGAACGCAAGCTTCTGCCGAGGATTGCATCGTCCAGTCATTGATTTCATCGTTCTGCCTCACGCGCTTTTCGGCTCGACGATGAAACGCGTCATCATCCCAGCTTCCATGTGATAGATCAGGTGGCAATGGAACGGCCAATCGCCCGGCTCGTTCGCCGTCAACACCGCAGAGACGGTCTTGCCGGGAGGCACCACGACGACGTGCTTGCGCGGCTTCCTGTCGGTCTGGCCGTTCTCCAGTTCGACAAACATGCCGTGCAGGTGCATGGGGTGCGCCATCATCGTCGTGTTGACGAACTTCAAGCGTACCCGGTCCCCATAGGCCACACGGATCGGCTCGTCCTTCCCGAAGGGACGGCCGTTCAGGTTCCACATGTACCGTTCCATGATGCCTGTCAGCCGCACTTCGATCTCGTGATTCGGCTCACGGCCGTCCGGATTCGGCGTCGATGCTTTCAGGTCCGCGTAGTCCAGAGCCTTCGTCCCCGGCGGCGTACTTGCGTCGGCCCAGCCGAAGGGACGGCGTTCTCCGCCCTCGGCCGCCGCTCCGCCCATGGTGCCGTGGTCCATGCCAGCCATGGGCGCTCCGCCCATCTTGCTATGGTCCATGCCACCCATGGCGCCACCGGACATGGCACCGCCCGCCATCGAGCCATGGTCCATCCCCGTCATCGAACCGTGGTCCATGCCACCGTGTGCCATGCCCATGTCCGCCATGCTGAGTATCGTGCGCGGTCGCTGTTCGGGGATAACGGCCTCCATACCCTCACGCGGCGCCAGCGTAGCCCGGGCATAGCCCGAACGATCGATCGGCTCCGCGAAGATCGTGAACGCCTTGTCATCCCGTGGAAGCACGATGACGTCGTATGTCTCGCCGACGCCGAAACGGAACTCGTCGACACGAACCGGCTGGACATTCTGCCCATCGGCCGAGAACACGGTCATGGGAAGTCCCGGTATGCGGACGTCGAAGAAGCTCATGGCCGACGCATTGATGAACCTGAGCCGGACACGCTGACCGGGGTTGAACAGGGCGGTCCAGTTGTCTTTCGGTCCACGGCCGTTGATCAGAAAGGTGTATCCGGTAACGTCCGCGAGGTCGGTCGGGTCCATCCGCATGTCGCCCCAGTCGAGGCGATCTTTCAGCGCGGTATTGAACCCGTCGCGGTTTGCGTCCCGGAAGAAGTCGATGAGGGTCCTTTTCCCGTAATTGTAGTACCCGGCATCGGCCTTCAGGTTGGACAGCACGCGCTTTGGGTCTTCCTGGGTATGGTCCGAGAGAACCACGACATAGTCGCGGTCCGCGCGCACCGGCTCGCGCCCGGAAGGCTCGATGACGATGGCGCCATACATGCCCTGCTGTTCCTGCATCGCGGAGTGGCTGTGGTACCAATAAGTACCAGCCTGACGGAGCTTGAAGCGGTAGGTGTACGTCTCGCCGGGCTGGATGGCGACATAGCCGTTGAAGCCGGGTGCGCCGTCCATGACGCCTTCGATGAGGAGTCCGTGCCAGTGGATGGACGTGGGCACATCGAGCCGATTGGTCGCATAGACCACGACCTCGTCGCCCTCGCGCCAGCGCATCGTCGGCGCCGGCACGGAGCCGCCCATCAGGATCGCCTTGCTGCTGATGCCGTCGACGGCTATGCGATCGACGTCGACGTTCAGCGTGTACTCCTTCGTCGAGGAGGCGAAGCTGCGGCGACCAGGATAGACAGCGAGGGTGCCGGCAAAGCCCGCCGCTCCGGCAAGCTTGAGTGCATCCCGTCGCGAGAAACCAGAGATTGGATTGTTCATCGTCTGCTCCTCCCCGTTCACTTCGTAAAGTTGATGGGGCCAGCCATACCGGACTCGTAGTGGCCCGGGATGTTGCAGGCGAACTCGAGTTCGGTCGGCTTCGTGAACTTCCAGACTAGTTCCGCCGTCTTGCCGGGCTCGACCAGGACGCTGTTGGGATCGTCATGCTTCATATCGCCCATGTTCATGCCGCCCATCTTTGAATGGTCCATCTTCGACATGTCGTGATTCATGCCCGTCGGCGTCAGCATGCCGTGTTGCATCATCATCGCCATTTCTTCCTGGTGCTTGGCGTGCATGGCGGCGGTTCCGATGTTGAACTCGTGAAGCAGTTCGCCCTTGTTCACGAGGACGAAGCGGACGATCTCGCCCGGCTTCACGGTCAGACTTTCTGGTTCGTACAGATTGTCGCGCATGGTGATCGTCACGGTGCGCGTCGCCTGCTCGGCCTTGGCGGCCTCGCCGAACGGCAGGCCATGACCGGGAGATGCGAAAGCGGCGCTCGCGGCGGCGATCGTCGTGAAGCCGGCGAGGAAAGAAATGCGGAGAAGGTTCGGGAGTGTTTTCGACATTTTGCGAATCCTGTTTGTCACATTGAGAGAACCGAGGCTGCTTGTTGAGGACACAGACCTCCAGTGGCCGGGAGCGGATCTCCGGCGGGCGCGACAAGCGGATTGGAAGGGAATCGGGACGTGCGATCGCGCACTTCCGAACCTGCTGCGCCCGAACGAACGCAGTTCTTATGTCAGCAGGAACGTGAAGTTCTCGATGTCCGAATCCCGCCCGACAAGGGCAGCCGCGCGGAGATCAGATGCGCGCGCGGGGAGGACGGAAAAGGCCGTCGGGGGCATCCAAGCCCGCGAACTGGTCTACATGAACACCAAGCCGCACCACAAAAAAGTTGATAGCACCGACTTCCGTAATGGCGGCAACTACAATAGTCGGAGAGCAAGCGACGACGCAGCAATTTCCAAGGGCGCCGTGCTTCGCGGGCTGCCCTTGGTGCTGCTGTGCAGCGTTGTCGGCACAATCCGCTGCTTGCGAGATGCCGGCATGACAGGCTCCCCCATGAAGAGAACCGCTTTCGGCCGGGTGATCGTGCGGACCGGATGCCGGGATGGCATGGCCGACGCCGGCGCTCGCCATCAAAAATGCGACAGCAACAAGGGCGCCCAAGAGGCGCCGGACATTGATGCACAATCTGAAGGACCAGTTCAACATGGAGAGTGGATAGCATACGGCGTCATCAACGGCAACGACTTCATTCCAGGAAAGGGGGTGCGGCATAGCACCGCCGTGGTGCCGCCGCGCTCGCTTACGGGTAGCTGGCCAGAACGCGAGCGGAGCTACCGGGAGAACATCGGTCGCTTGGAGCCGTTCAGCCGAGCCAGGCCATCCGAAGCGGCATCCAGATCGCCATCGCCATCATCATCACGTTCTCGGTGAGCGAGATGAACCCCAAGGGGACATTGCTCGAGCCGCCCACGCAAGCGCATTTCAGCTCACTTTTGTCGATGTAGACCGCCTTGAAGACCGACACAGCACCTACCGTTCCGATGAAAAGCGCGACCGGCGCTGCGATCCAGATCAGTGTGCCGGCGATCATGAGGATGCCGGCCAGCGCCTCACCAAACGGATAGACGTATCCGTATCGGATCCATCGTCGCGCCAGCAGGTCGTAGTTCAGGAACATCGTTGAGAAGCCCTCGATGTCCTGGAGCTTCTGGATGGCAAGAATGCACATGCTGATCGCGATGAACCACTCCAAGCCGCGGATCGTGAGGACGGTGCCGAAGGTGTACCAGCTCACGGCGAACGCCATCAGGAGCGCCACCGAAAAGATGGCAATGACCGGCTGGTAGCTAGTTTTGCCCTGGTCCCGGAGCTCCTGCCCGAAATGCTCGCGGAGATCGTCATAGCCGCCGATCCGCTCTCCGCCGATGAACGCCTGCGGAGTCGTGTCGACACCATGCTCCTTCTTGAAGGCCTCGGTTTCTTCGGGGGTTTTGAGGTGGTAATCCTCGACGGTGAAGCCCCGACGCTCAAGCAGATCCTTCGCCTTGAGCCCGTAGGGGCACAAATGATCGGGCATTACCATCCGGTAGAGGCTCGCGGTCCTGTCGCTCTCGTCCAAAGCCATGTGGCTCTCCTTCCTAGGAATACCGCTTCCCTGGGCCTCAGTCCGCCGCACAGCTATAGAATCCGCGGTAACCCACGTTCAGGCCCGAGTCGAGTTCGAACACGAGCTCGGCATTCTGGCGCCAGTTGGCATCGTCACCGAGCGGCCGGACGGTTATCGTTGTGCCGGGCGCCGAAAAAGTCGCGCCGCCATCCTGTAGGGCACCAGCTGCGGCGAGAGACACCAGGACGCCATTCAACTTTATCGCCGCCGCGCCACTTTCGCGAGCGGACCAAAGTATCGGGTCGGCCTCCGGACTTCGGGTGAATGTGCAGGGAGCAGACGCTTCAAGCACTCGATCGGCCTCGGCCTCAGGCATTGGCGCAAGGTCGAGCTGGCTGACAAGTGTGTTTGAGAGAGCATCCTCAACGGTCCCCGGCTCGGCAGGCGGATCCTTGTAAATGCTCTCGACGACGTTTCCGGACGAGACGTCCGCGATCAGGTAGCCCATCTCGGCAATCTCGCGCCGCTGCGCCTCAATGATCTCGTCGGCCAGCTTGCGCACACGCGGGTCACGGATTTGCGCCCGCTCGGAAGTCATGACGGCAATCGAGTGGTGTGGGATCATCGCCCGCATGTAACTCGGCCCGCTGACCGCGACCTGGCTCCGGACCAACCATAGCGACAGGGTGAAGGCGACAATCGCTCCCGCGAAGATAGCAATGTTGACTCCCTTATTCGAATACATGCCCAGCATGTAGGCAAGCATGATGACCGCCATCGTCGCGCCCATCATGATCGCCATGTAGGTCCGCGTTTCCGAGAAGAAGACGTGTTCCCACGCGTAGGTGTTCAGGTACATGAGGATGAACATCACCACCGTGGAGGTGAGGATCATCAGCCCGAAGCGTACATAGGACATGCGCTGGCGTTCCTCTTCGTTACGGTCGCTCAGTTGCAGGGCCATTGGCGCCACCCGTTAGCGTGGCATATTCATCCGCCGTCAACGCGGGAAGCGTCGTTACGAACGCCGTCAGCGCTACGATTTCCTCCCGGGAATGATGCGGCCCGAACGCCGGCATCCCCGTCATCTTGATACCGTTGGTGATGATCCAGTGGATCTGCTGCGGGTTCCACTCGGTCGCGGCTTCGGTCAGATGCGGTGGCTCAGGCCGCATCCCCCGCGACCATTCCGCCGGCTTCCCGCCCGGAGTGCCGTGGCAGTGCGCACAAGTTTCCGCATAATGCTGCGCGCCCTGGACAATCAGGTCTCGGGAAAAGCTGTCCGGCAGGTCCGCGCCGCCTGCCCGGTTGGCGACCGAACGGTGCATTGTGGTGTCGAACGTCCACCGGACCGCATCTGCATGTTGATCCGAGGCAGCGACATTGTAGATCCCCGTATAAGTGACGGTGATCCAGACGGCGATAGCGACGATGATCGTCCCGACGATGCCGAGCCCCAGACCCGCTCCAAATCCTTTTGACATGCATTTCTCCTGCTGGCGCCGTCTTTACTCCGTCCGAGAGCCAGCATGAGTTCAGAGTGTATCCTCTCCATCCGCTCGCGGGGTGTAGGACACTAACGCGTCAAAGCTTCGGGGGTTCCCGCAAGCCTTCGGGCCGCCTGCTATGACCTGGAACGCGAGCGGTTGTGGGTTCCGGGGCAGGCCATCGCATCACCCGACCGTCCCCAGTATTGGAAAGGTATCCAGCAGCCAGTAGGACAGCGCCGAAAGCTGCCCGGTGATCATAGCGATGCCCATTGCCACCATGAGCAGCCCGGCGATCTGATGCAGTCGACGCCCGATGCGCCCGATCGCTCGCAGGCGCCGGGTCAAGCGGTCGGTGAAGGCGGCAGCGAGCAGGAAGGGCACACCAAGCCCGGCTGAGTAGATGGCGAGGAGTCCGACGCCCTCTCCAACCGTTGCTGTGGCCGCGCTCGCCGTGAGGATGGCGCCGAGGATCGGCCCTATGCAGGGCGTCCAGCCGAAGCCAAAGGCGAGCCCGAGGACATAGGCCGAGAGCGGCTGGCCCCCCGTGATGGACAGGTGGAAGCGGACCTCTCGCTGCATCACGGTGATCCGCGCCATGCCGATCAAGAACAGGCCGAACACGATTACAATACCGCCACCGACGAGGTTCAGTTCGTACCGGTAGCTCAGAAGTATCTGGCCGAGCGCCGTCGCGCTTGCTCCCAGAATCATGAAGACCGTCGAAAAGCCAAGGACGAAATACAGGCTCATACCGATGGCTTGGCGCCGACGGCCGACAGGATCGACGTCGCTGGCGACGACCGTATGTCCCGCAACGTAAGAGACATATCCCGGCACCAGCGGGAGGACGCAGGGAGAGACGAAGGAGACCGCGCCCGCCGCGAAGGCGGCGATCAGGCCGATGCCCGACAGTTCAAGCATCGGCACCGCCCGCCGTTCTGGTCAGTCCGAACCACCTGCCGGTCGCGACGCGGAACGCCGTCAGTGGAACAAATATCCATTGCAGCACCGGACTGAGTCCGGCGTCTATGATGGGGATGACCGGCATCAGATCCCGGTAGGCCCATGCCTGCCGCACTTCGATGTTGAGCCATTCGCTGAAAAGCGTGTAGCCAAGCCCGAGCATCAGGGTCATTACGACGATGCGGCCTGTCCCTACGGCTGGCCATGTAGGAGTGCCGGCGAGGAACAGCGCCAGCATGACCGCGCTGAGCGCGATCAGGATGTCGCCGCCCGTGCAATGCACGACGGCAAACACGATGTCCCCTGCCGACCCCGTTTCCCACAACGTGTAGAGCGGCATGTGCGCGAACTCCCAGACGAGATTCGCGACAGCGACGAAGGCGACGTATCGACGCAGCGCGGACAGCCATTCGCCAGCCCCTGCGGCGGCGAATTGTCCATTGCTCGAATTCACGTTCGTCATCGGAACAGCCCCTTCACGCTGTTCCACCAGCCCGCCTCTGCCGGCCTGGACGGGCGAGAGGAGGCGTTGGTCAGCCCGTTGATGTAAAGCACCAGGTTCAACGGCTCGAAGCGCAAGCCGTGGAACTTGGCAGCGAAACGCCCGTCACGGTCGATCACGTGCGTCACGACGCCATGCATCTGCTGTCCATCATTCAGCGGTTCGAACCTGACCTTATAGGTCTCCGAAAGCGTTCGTGTCGCGTCCTCGGGGTCGCCCGGACGGCGGGTCAGGAACATCCAATTATACGGGTCGAGGCCATGCGCCTCGCCATAGCTCTTCAAAACATCCGCCGTGTCGAGATCGGGGTCGGTCGTCACCGTGATGAACTGGATCATGTCCTTCATCGACGTGACGTTGATCTTCGACTGGACGTCGGCGATCAGGGCGGAGTGCAGCGGGCAGACATCCGTGCAGCTGGCAAAGATGAAGTTCAGCACGACGATTCTGTCGGCGAAGTCCGATAGTTTCACGATGTTCCCGTCGGCATCGGCCAGATCGAAGGGCGGGGCCAGGCTGTCGATGGCCTGAAATAACTGCTCCTTGCTGCCCATGACCCGGTCGAGGTCGGCGCCCGGATGGTGCGCCAATGCCGGCATGGCAAAAGCGAACGCGCCGATCAGAACAGCGGTAAATCGAGCGAAACTCATACGCTCTCCTTGGCCATCCTTGCGGTCGATGACACCGGTCGGCGACATCACTCCTGTCGGCTCCGCGGCGACGGGCCTGCATCCGTCTCGCCATGGGTCGCGCAGGACTTTGCCCCACCGCCGCGCATGCACAGGCCGAGGGCGCACATCGCGGCGCAGGGCGCGAGGGCGAGCAGGATCGGCGCCACGCCGACCGCCGTCAGCCAGCCCCAGTTCAGGGCAAGTCCAGCGGCGAGCGTCCCGAGACCCGCAAGCAGCACAATCCGACGTTTCGACAGCCAGGGCATCCGGAGGAACAATGGGATGCGCGGGGTCGCAATTGCGGCGGTCCGTTTCGTGATCATCGTGTCTATTCCTTTCCTGTTTGCCCGGCGATGACGCTCTCGAAGAAGGCGACCATCTCCGGTGTGTCCCATTCAGCCGGTCCGATCAGCCGGCCGAGCTCCCGCCCATCCGGCCCGATGAGCAACGTCCCCGGGAGGCCGAGTATCCTGAGGTCGCGCGATGCCTTCATCGTCTCGTCGATGAAGATACCCAGATGCCGGATACCGATCTCGTCGAAGAACTTACGAACGACACCGACGCCGGCGCGGTCGATCGACAGGGCCACGACCTCGAAGCGCCCGCTGCCGAGCTTTGCCTGAAGGCGGTCCAGTGTCGGCATCTCATGGCGGCAAGGGGCGCACCAGGTGGCCCAGACGTTGAGAAGGACAACCTTGCCGCGCCAGCGGTCGAGCGTGAGCGCGTTGCCGTGTTCGTCAGCAAAAAAGATTGTCGGTAGCAGCTGCGACGTGTCGTGCAGCGGGACGGCATTCGGCCCGTCCGCCATCGTTGCGGTCGAGAAAACCAGCGCCAGCAGGAACCCGAGCACGGAAAAAGGTTTCATTGGCGTGCCTCCCTTTCCCGTCGGCCCAACTTGGCCTGGTACTGCTGCTCTCGCTCCGGCCAGGTGCTCTTGATGAAGTCCAGGGCGGCGCGGATGTCGTCGTCGGACAGCACGCCAGCGAAACCGGGCATGTCGCTCTGGTAGCCGCCGCCAACAACGGCTGCAGGTCCTTCCTTGGTGATGCGGAACAGAACCGCGTCGGGGTGATGCCAGGTGTGGCCAGAGGCGTCATGCGGCGGCGCGGGCAGGCGACCGGATGGAAGGCGGCTCTTCCAGTCCGGCTGGCCTTCGAGCTTCGCGCCATGACAGGACGCGCAATTCGCCGCATAGATCGCTCGCCCGCGTTCGAGCCGTTCGCCGGATTCCTCCCCCGGACCGCTCCGGTCAAGTCCGACCCAGAGCAGCCCGGCCACGGCGCTTCCGCCGAGTAGTATCGTGGCGCCAAGAACGGCACGGTTCATCAGCGCTTGCCCACGAAGAGGTATTTGACCAGCGCCGCGATGCCGAGGACGAGCAGGACGATCACGAGAAGCCAGACAAGGCCCATGCCCCACATCATCATGCCGCCCATGCCGTCCATCATGCCCATACCCATGCCGGTCGGTGCGTTGTTCATCGGAAAATCTCCCTATTCGACCGCGTATACGGACGGCTTGCCGTCACCCACGGCGTAGATCGTGAAAGGTTCGGTCTTGGCGCCGCTCATGCCGGGCGATCCCATCGGCATGCCGGGCAAAGTCACGCCCTTGATGTCGGGACGCTCCGAGAGCAGGCGATTCACCGTTCCAATGGGGACATGACCGCTCACCACGTAATCGTCGATGAAGGCGAGGTGGCAGCCCTGGAAGTCGTCCGGGATGCCGGCATCGCGGCTCATGGTGACGAGCTCGTGGGTCGGCTTGACGGTGACGGTAAAATCGTTGTCGCGCAGATAGTCGGCATAGGCTTCGCAGCAGCCGCATTGCGGGTTCTTGTAGAGGGTCACGTCCTCGGCGACCGCGAGCGATGCGTTCGTGAAATAGACGCCTGCACCGAGAATTACTGCGGCGAGGGCGGCGACGATGATCTTGTGCATGGTGGTTCTCCTTGAATCTCTGGATCAGGTGACGCGGATGACGCCCATCATCCCGCCAGCCTGGTGTTCGAGGATGTGGCAGTGAAACATCCAGTCGCCGGGATTGTCGGCCACGAAGGCAACCTCGACCTTCTCCCGAGGCGCCATCAGCACCGTGTCCTGCCATTCGCGGTGCGGCGTCGGCGCGTCGTTGCGCGAGATCACCCGGAAGGAATGGCCGTGCAGGTGGATCGGATGGTGCCACGCCGTCGCATTGGTCATGGCGATGACATGCGAACGGTCGAGGTCGAGCGTCAGCATCGGGTCGAGCACATGGCCTTCGGCGGCCTTGCCGTTGACGAACCAGATGCCCTGCCCGTGCATCATTCCCATCATGCCGCGCATCATGCCGCTGGCCATGCCGGTCCGGCCGCCTTCGCCCATGCTGCCGCCCATCTTCGCCATCACCATCGCGCCCATCATGCCGCCGTTGAAGATCACCTCATGGCGACGG
Organism: Tistrella arctica; assembly: GCF_039630945.1. Classification (NCBI taxonomy): domain Bacteria; kingdom Pseudomonadati; phylum Pseudomonadota; class Alphaproteobacteria; order Geminicoccales; family Geminicoccaceae; genus Tistrella; species Tistrella arctica. The sequence goes on along the minus strand of NZ_JBBKTV010000015.1, from coordinate 61,646 downwards.
GCTTCGGCGAGATCGGGTTCGGGCAACGGGTTCGCGGGAAGCGCGATGGGCCAGTCGGGTACAGTGTCTCTCACCGGTCTCTGGTCATAGACGAGGTCGATCAGCCGGTATTCGAGGCCCCGGTAGAAGCGGTCGCTGACCGTCACACGGCTGTTTGGCTTTCCGGTCATGTCGAGCATGATGTCGGCCCGCATGGCTGGCCCGAGCACGACGAGACCGCCCGCGGGCGCATGCGGCGTAACCGGCTGGCCGTCGAGCGCGATGACCGTTGGTGCATGGCCCTGGAAGTCGAGCCCGAAGATGCGTGCGTTCGCGGCATTGATGAGCCGCAGCCGGATGCGCTCGCCGCTTCGCACCGGAAGCGCGTCCGGCACGCGACCATTGATCGTGACGGTGTTGCCGATCCGGCCATTGTGGCTCATGTCATGGCCGTTGCCGAAGTCGTCGCTGATCTCGGCGGACCTGGTGAGGCGCCAGTCGTCGAGCACCCAGAAGAGTTCCCGATCTACCTGGGGAGGTGCGGGCTCCTCGACGATCAGCGGCCCGTAGAGGCCGCGCCCGACCTGCTCGAAACTGCGCTGATGCGGGTGATACCAGAAGGTACCGGCATCGACCGCGTCGAACTCGTAGAAGAAGCTTTTGCCCGGCGCAATCGGCGGCTGGTTGAGATGCGGGACGCCATCCATGGCGTTCGGCACCCTGAGCCCGTGCCAGTGGACGGTGGTCTCTTCGGCGAGCCCGTTCTCGACGGTGATCCGGAGGCGCTCGCCCTGACGGACGCGGATTTCAGGTCCGGGGACAGTTCCGTTATAGCACCAGGCAGGTGTTTCGCGGTGCGGCTCCGACACGAGCCGCGCCCGTCCCGGTGCGGCCCGCAAGGAAAACTCCCGGATGCCGGCCGCCCGCGCGGGAAACATGAGACCGGGCATTCCCAGGCTGGCAGCGCCGGCGGCGCACGCCTTCAGTAAAGTCCGGCGCGATAGCGCCAGGGTGATCGGTGACATGGTTCGCTCTCATCTGATTTCCGCTGTGCTTCGGATGCGCAGACTCGGGTCTGCACATGCATTGAGCGGCGGCTGCCCGTGCGATTGCCCGGGAAGCGCAGCAGGGCGCAGCGGTCGGAGCGTACCCCGACCGGCGTCCGATCAGATGAGCGTTCGGGGAGGGTAGGGTTCGGGCGGACCCGTCCGTCCGACAAGGTCGTAAAAGGCGCGGGCCGACGGAGATATACCGGTTACCGCCGGAACGCTGCCCTCCGGGCTGAGACTGGCCAGAAGCGGAGCGACGCAGACCATGTCACAACCAAGCCCGCCATCGTCGCCTTCGTTGTCGGAGCCGCAGCCCTGACAGTCGGCCATATCCATGGCGCCGCCATCGGCGAGTGCCATTTTAAGCGACATGGCGGTTGCGCTCGTCGCGTGCGCGACCGAACCCACCGCAAATGCGGTGAGCAAGGCGAACACGAATATCCGGACGAACTTAGTCACTAGAACCATATAGACTGCAGCAAGTACCCTGTCGAGCGCAAAGGTGTCGCGGACCGCGACGGGGCTCGGACGTGTCTTCGAGAAAATCGACATTGCCGGCAAATAGCAACGCCGAGCCGATAGCGAGAGGCACGGCCAAATTGACTCCAAAGGACGCGCGATTGAAGAGGACGAGCCGGACCGGTCGTCGGAGGCTTTGATCAGATGATGAGATCCTCACCGGTTCCATTCGGTCAGCGGTCCAATCCTCGGTTTTTCCGGACATGGAGGCACTTCCACGCAAGCATCGGCATAGCCTCAATTCGAGCACCTATCTCGGGGGCGACGTCGAGCAGATCTGCATTAATTTCGCCCCGATCGAGAACGCGATCGAGAAACTCGCGCTCGTTCGCCGACAGATTGAACAGGAAGGCGAATCTTTCCCGGCAAAGCGCCACGGTCTCTTCGATCCACGCGTCGACGTCTCCCTTGGCGGCAAAACAGTCGCGCGGCAGGCAGATCGCGAGCTTCTGGCGAAGCTCGCGCGGATCGCCTTTGATGGCGTCGACCGACATGGTCCGCCAGTCGCGCCGCCCACAGGCGCCGATAGCCAGAACGGCGGCCTTGATCCCGCTCCAGTCGAGCCCGTCGATCGATAGTATGCGGCGCGCATCGAACAGATCGCGCGCGGCATGCCGGTCAACGAGTGCGACGAGCTTGCCGGCGACGATTTCATGGAGGTCGAGAACGAGAACGTCGCTCGCGTGTATTTTGCCGAGGGGACGCGACTCCATGCGGGCCGCGCCAAACAGGGGCTGGCGCGCCATGTAGTTGACATCGAGCTCCAGCGTGGCATTGCCGCCAAGCGCGGACGAGTAGCGCGACAGCCACTTGCCGCCAGCGTGCTCGTCGGGCTGACGGCGGACGCTGTAACCCTGGGAAGCGAGGAGACGATTGAGCGCAGCGTCGACGGTTGGGCGCTCGGTCTCCATCACCGCCCGGTCGAGCGCGCCTATGTAGTTCAAGTCGATATCGACCGAGAGTCGGTCGAGGCCGAGGTGGAAGACATTGAGCGCCGTTCCGCCCTTGAGGACGAGTCGCTCCGACAGGTCTGGATCGCGGGCGATCTCCTGCAACAGGTCCAGGAGCCGCAGCACCTTTTCGAGCGTGCCGAGCTGGTGGCCGGTCTCGTCCGCAATGCGCTGCAGTGTTTGGACCGAGGGCGCCGCCATTCACAGCCCCTCAAACCGGCGTTCGACGATGTCGATGGGGAGGATGACGTTCCAGCCCTTGGCTGTCCTACCCTCGCCCGATTTGGTGCCCAGCGCATATCGCGCCTGGGACGGCGCCAGCGTGCGGAGTTCTTCGAGCGCACGGTCCGGCACACCCAGCCGTTTCTGCTCGCGCTCCAGCCAGGAGCCCAGCGCGCCAGCGGCCGTGGCATTGCCGAGTGCGCGCGCGTACCGGACCAGCGCCTCGGCGTCGACGCGTGCGACCAGGTCCAGCGAGTTGAAGAGTTCCTCCGCGCCGCCGGCCAGGTCATAGCGGTCGAACAGATCCGCGATCGTCCGCTCGATCGTCGTCACACAGACCTCCAGCCCCAGGCGGTCGACCGCCGTGACGCCGTCAGTTAATGCCCCATTGCGTTGGGCGAAGCCGCGCGGCGGCTTGACGAACCGGCAGGTCAAGCCGACCGCCTCGAAGAGGCCGGGGTCGCCGCGCGCGATCACCTGCACCTCATGGCCCTCGGTGTAGGCGCAGCCGTGCAGCTCGAGGGCCGAGTGATAGGCGATCACGCCGCCACGGCGCAGACGGGAGGCGGCCAGGAAGCGGTCGACGGACCATTTCCCGGCGTCGGCATGCTTGGGCACGGACGCGAAGACGCCCCGCGCGATGCGCCGGATGTTGCCCGCTTGAAGATGCTGGGTGAGCATCACCGTGACGACCTTGTCTTGCGGGCGACGGCCGACAGCGGCGGCATATTCGGCGCGGCTGAAGACCGGGTGAGCGCTGAAGAAGGGCGCGGATAGGAGCCGGGACATGGCGGTTTCGGACTTACTTTGACAAATTCGACCATAACCATATATTAGATATGGCTTCGCCCGTCAATGGTAAAGCGGCGATCGAACCAACGTACTACGTCAAAATTGATCCAAACCATATATGCAATATGGCTTTCTCCGATCTCAGGACAGAGAGCCTATTTCGTAGCCCCCTCCGCCTTCCGCCTGCTCCAGACGAGCTGCGCCTCGTTCCCGTCCTCGGATTGGAACAGGGCGGCGCTGATGGGTCCCGGCAGGCTGGGGTCGTCGAGGCGGACGCGAAGGTAGTCCTTCGGGCTGTCGCCGCTGGAGCGCGCCGCCCAGGCGTCGCCGACGCGGGACTGGCCGACGAACACCCGGAACACCGGCGCGTTCTCGTTGTCGCGGTTGTCGTTCGGGACAAGCCGCACCTTCGTGTTGATCGTCAGCGTGTGGATGGAACCGGTCCAGCCGCCATCCTTGGCGGGCGTGAATGTGCCGATCACAGACATGGTCTTACTCCTCCTGGCTCGTGGTTGACGGGGGTTCGGATAGAGAGCGGCGGGTACGGCGGTCCCGCGCCGTCTCAACAGGGGCGTCGAGCGACACCGTCTTTCGCGCCCTGGCGAAGCCGCGGTCGCTTTCCAGAAACGCGCCGAGCATGAACGGGATCAGGTCGGCGACGGATTCGGCCTCACCATAGGTCGCGCGATAGATCGCGGCATAATCCCGAAGCGCCTGGTTGAGGTCGGGACTCACCGTGATGGCGATCTTGACCGGCGTCCGGTCGGGCAGCTTGCCGAGCTTCAGTTCGGACATGGGCCTGCTCCTTTCATCCGCGATAGGGCCTGAGCACGAGATCCCTGTGGACGATCACGCGCAGCGGCCAGCCGGGGCGGACGGTGATGGTCGGCTGGATGTTGAGGTTCCGCTCGGTGAGGCGCTGGCCGGCGCGGTTGGCGTTCTGCTGGGTGGATTCCCGCAGAGCCCGGACCAGATCGCTCTCCTCACCGCCAAGGCTGAGCTCGGTGCCGACGCCGAGCAGCGTCGAGAGGACCACGCCCTTGATCAGCCGCCAGGTGTGGAAGTCGACCTCGTCCTCGAGCCCGGCGTAGCCAGCGGCATCGGTCGCGGGCAGATTCTCGATCTGAATGGAGGAGCCATCGGGCAGAACGATGCGCCGCCAGACCAAGAGCGCACGCGACTGTCCGAAGGCGATGACGCTGTCATAGCTGCCGATCAGCCGCGCGCCCTGTGGGATCAACAGCGTGCGACCGGTGACGCTGTCGTAGACGTTCTCCGTCACCTGGGCGACGACGGCACCCGGCAGATCGGAGTTCAGGCCCGTGACGAGGCTGGCGGCGATGATGCTGCCCGCCATCACCTGATAGGGCGTCGCCGGCGTCTGGAGCGCGTGGGGATTGTAGATGCTCTTCTCGACCGGCTGGTTCAGGAAGTCGAGCTTGCGCTGCTGGTTGTTCTGATCGCGCTCAGGATCGAGATTAAGCCGATCGGCGTCCGCTGTCGGCGGGAGCTCGCCCGCCGTCGCGATGCTGGCGCCCTGCCCCGCGCTCGATGTGGCGGCTGGCGCAGGCCGAGTGGCAATCTGGAAGAACACGCCCGCTTCTCGTGCCTTCTGAGCCTGCTGGGCGAGGCGCTGACGCTCGGCCAGGGCGGCCTGGTCGTCCATGCTGGCGCCCGGCACGATCCCGAGCTGGCGCTGGCGCTCCAGGATGGGTCCGCCGAGATCGCCCGGCAGCGGCGGGCCGAGCTGCGGCGTGCCGGGACGCATCTGCCCATAGTCGCCGGGCAGGCCGGCGAGACCCTCGGGCGTCGGCTTGCGCTCGGTGCTGTAAAGCTCCTGGCCTTGCTGGCCAATCCGCATCCCCGGTCCCTGGAGCGCCAGCCAGGTCACGCCGAGCACCCCGCCGCAGGCGACCGCGGCGATGCCGATCAGCAGCTTGCGCTTGAAGCGAACGGTGCGGCGCGGTGTGGCCTTGAGGACCAGGGTCTCCGGGTCATGCTTGGGAGCCTCCGGCCGCGGGGCGGCGGTGTCCGACATGTCGCCCTCCCCTAGCGGTCCGGCCGCGGTCGCGGTCCGGCGCCGGACGCGACGCCGGACTCGCTGTCGGTGCGGCTGATGCGGACGACCTGCTGCGGATCGGTCCCCAGGCGCAGCTCGGCGGCGGCGAACAGGCGGTCGACGATGTAGTAGTTGCGCCGGACCCGGTAGTTGACGAGCTGGTTGTCGCCTGCGGGACCGACCACGAAGAGTGGCGGTGCCTCGCCCTGGTCGATCCGTCCGGGGAATTCGATGAAGACCTTGGAGCCGTCGTCGAAGGCGCGCACCGGCCGCCAGGGCGGGCTGTCGCCGGAGATGGCGTAGCGGAACCGCAGGTTCTCCAGGGTGACGCCGCTGGCGACCGGCGTCGCGGCATCGGCGGTCTCGTTCCGCCGCTGCAGCGCCAGAAGCTGGTCTTGCGGATAGGTCCAGGAGATCGCCGCCATCGCGGTGTCGTCGGTGCTCTCGAGCTGGAGATGGTAGGTGCGCCGGTCGGTGGCGATGACGAGGTTGGTAGCGAGACCCGGCGCGAAGGGCTTGACCAGCACATGGACGCGGCGCGCCTCGCCCGAGCCGCTGGTGGTGTCGCCGATCACCCAGCGCACCGTGTCGCCGGCGGAAACGGCGGTCAGCGTTTCGCCCGGCTGCAGCGCGATGTCGCTGACCCGCTCGGGCGCGGCGTAGAGGCGGTAGAGCGCGCCTTGCGTATAGGGATAGACCTGGACGGCATTGATATAGCCGTGGGTGCTGGGCTCCTGGAGCGCCGCCTTGTTGGCGGCGTCGACCTGCTCGGTCGGCGGCCGGTTGTCGGCCCGGCGTCGGGTCGATGGCGGCGGCAGGAGCTGGCCGGGCAGCGGCAGGGGCTCGGCGATGGTCACGACCTCGACCGGTCTGGGCGGTTCCGTCTCGATGACCGCCGCCTGGAATTCCGCGCCGTCGTAGGCGATGGAGGGCGGCGGCGTCCGGCCCGCGCAGGCGGCCAGCGCCAGGCTCGACACGGAGGCGATCAGAGTGGCGCGGATCGGACCGACCGGGATCGGGATCGCGCCGATCGATAAGGAGCGGGTCATTGGGGGATCCTCCCTTCGGGCGCGGTCGCGGGATCGAGCTCGCGCGACCAGGCGATGGCGTTGACGTAGAGGCCGAGCGGGTTCTTGCGGAGCACCTCGGCGCTGCGCGGCGGCTGGATGACGGTCGTGAGGATGGCGGTCCAGCGCTCGGTGCGGGCGAGGCTGCCGCGCTCGTAGACCTGCTCGGTCCACTTCACCTGGAACGACGAGTCCGAGGCGCGCACCACGCTCGTCACCTGGACCGAGACGCTGCGCGTGCCGATGGCGGCGAACGGGTCGTTGGTGCGCGCGTAGTCGTTGAGGAAGGCCGCCGCCCGGTCGGTGGCGAAGTCGTAGGCGTCGAGCCAGTTCCGGCGCACCAGCACCGGATCGACCGATACCCCGCGCACGCCGGCGATGAAGCGGCCCAGATGCCACGCGATCTGCGCGTCGGTCGGCTGATAGGACTCGATCGCCGGACCGACCGCGCGGACCTCCCCCAGCCTGTCGACCTCGACGACATAGGGCGTCACGCGGCTCTGTGTGGACTGCCAGACCATGCCGCCGGCAAGACCGAGGCTGAGCATCAGGCAGCAGAACGCCATCAGCCGCCAGTTGCGTGCCTGGACGCGCGCCGAGCCGATGCGTTCATCCCAGGCTTGAGCCGCCTTCTGGTAGGGCGTCACCGGCTCGGGCGTCTGACCGTAGCGCTGGAGGGTGCGTTTGAACTTCATCGCGGATCAGTCCTCCTTGAGGTCCGGGTTGGCCGCGCCGCCGGGACGGTCGCCGTCCCTGATCGCCTGCGCGGTGGCATGGCGGTGCGCGCGGGAGGCCTGCTCGGCGCGCAGGCGCCTTGCCCATTGCGGGGCGCTGTCGGCGGTGGCGGATGGCTGGCCCTCGGCGACGCTCGTTGGAGACCCACCGGAGACCGGGCCGCCGCCGGTGGCGCGCCAGGCTGCTTCCCGTCCGGTTCTCGCGCTCTGGGACAGCGAGTTGCCGGTTCTGCTCGCCGCGGAACGCGCCCCTTGCGCGACGGCGCCGCCGCCCGCGCGCGCCACCCCGCCCAGTCCGGCGGCCACGCCGGCCATGCCGCTTGCGCCCGACGTCGCCTGACCGAGTCCGTAAGCGGTGGATGCCGCGGCGCCGACCGACGTGCCGGCGCGGATCGCGGCCATGCCGCCAGATCCCGTCGCACCGAGGCCGCGCATGCCGGCGATGGCAGCGCCTCCCGTCAGCATCGCGGCGCCGGCGACGGCACCGGCGGTGCCGATGGCCGCGCCGGCGCCGAGCTGCGGCGCGCCGGAAACAAGGCCGGACGCGATGCCCGGACCGAAGATGCCGAGACCGAACAGCGAGAGCGCCGCCAGCACCAGCGACATGGCCTGGCCGATGTCCGGCTCCTGCCCTTGCAGCGCGGTGATGAACTCGCCGAAGAAGCTCGAGCCGATGCCGACGATGACCGCCAGCACCATCACCTTGATGCCGGACGAGACGACATTGCCGAGCACGCGTTCGGCAAGGAACGAGGTCTTGTTCCAGAGCGCGAAGGGCACCAGCACGAAACCGGCCAGCGTCGTCAGCTTGAACTCCAGGATGGTGATGAAGAGCTGCACCGCCAGGATGAAGAACGCCAGGATCACGATGGCCCACGCGATCAACAGGACGGTGATGGTCAGGAAGTTGTCGAAGAAGCTGGTGAAACCCATCAACTCGCTGACCTGGCGGAGCAGCGGCCAGGCTGCCTCGAACCCGGTTCCGGCGAGCCGACCGGGTTCGAGCAGGTCGTCGGCCGCCAGGCCGTTAGCGGTCGCTTCGAGCCCGAGACCCGCGAATGAGCGGTAGACGATGTCGGCCAGCATCGAGAAGTTATTGAGGATGAGCGCGAAGACGCCGACGTAGAGGATTTTCTTGATGAGGCGGCCGAAGATGTTGGACTCGCCGTCCATGGCCCAGAACAGGCCGGCCAGGGTGATGTCGATGGCGATGAGGATGGTGGTCAGGAAGGCGACGTCGCCGGTCAGCAGCCCGAACCCGCTATCGATGTAGCGGATGAAGGTCTCCATGAAGCGGTCGATGACGTTGAGGTCGCCCATATCGCGTTTCTTCCTGACGCTCAGTCGCTAGCGCGGCGTGTAGGCGGTCCCCGAGCCGAGGAAGCGAGCTGTCGCCGCGCGGGCCGCTTCTTCCGCCTGCGCCTTGCGCGCCTGGTCCAGCGCTTCCGAGCGGTACTGCGCCGCCATCAGGTTCTGGATCTGGAGCTGCTGCTTGGTGGAAAGGGCGAGCAGCTGGTTGGTGGCCTGCTGCGCCTGCAGGCTTCCCACCGCGCCCTGCGAGGCCGTCACTAGTTCCGACAAGGTGGCGCCATCGGCCTGGACGTTCTCGACCACCTGCGCCTGTATCCGCATGGTCTGGTGGTAAGCGCTCATCGAGTTGCGCCAGCTGATCCGGGCGTCGGCCACGAACCGGTCGGTGGTCACCGTGGCGTCATACTGTTCGGGGAATTGCTGCCGGAAGGCGGCATCGGTGGCGCCGACCTCGAAAGCGATGCCCTGCGCCTGGATCATCAGCCCGTCGATGCGCTGAAGCGCCCCGGTGATCTGGCCAAGCGAAGAATAGTCGAGGCGCTGAAGGTTCTTCGCCATGTTCTGCAGCATGGTCGTTTCGTTCTGAAGCGATTGGATCTGGTTGTTGATCTGCTCCAGCGCGCGGGCGGCCTGAAGGATGTTCTGGGCGAAGTTCGAGGGATCGAACACGGTGATGGCGGCGGCCGGACCGGACGGCACCACCGCCAAGCCGGCACCGAGCGAGGTTGCGACGGCCAGGGCCGCGAGCGTCTTGCGCATCATGATGATGTCTCCTCAGGGGTGGGAAAATCGGTCAGCAGGCCAGCGGCCCAATCGAGGCCGCGCGCATCGAGGAAAGCGGCGGCGAAGCCCTCCGCCCCCCTCTCGGCGAGGACCTGGTCGATGAGAGTCTGGGCGGCCGGATCGGACGCGCCGCAGAGCGCGAGCGCCATGGGGCCGAGCCCGAGCTCGAACAGCCGGTTGCCGCGCCGCGATTGCAGGTAGTAGTGGCGCTTCGGGGTGGCGCGGGCGATCAGCTCGACCTGCCGCTCGTTGAGGCCGAAGCGCTCATAGGCGGCCCGCGCCTGTGGCTCGATCGCCCGGTCGTTGGGCAGGAAGATGCGCTGCGGACAGCTCTCGACGATGGCCGGCGCGATGGCGCTGTCGGCGATATCGGCGAGCGACTGGGTGGCGAAGACGACGCTGACGTTCTTCTTGCGCAGCACCTTCAGCCATTCGCGGATGCGCGCGGCGAAGACCGGGTTGTCGAGATAGACCCACGCCTCGTCCAGGATCAGCAGGGTGGGCCGACCTTTCTCTCCTGTCTCCGACAGGCTGGCGAAGCGCTCCTCCAACCGATGGAAGAGATAGGTCAGCACCGGCAGGACCACGCCGGCTTGCGACATCAGCTCCTCGGTCTCGAAGCACTGGACGTCCGCCAATGCGAGCCGGTTCTCGGCGGCGTCGAGCAGCCGGCCGAACGGGCCGTCCAGCGTGTAGGGCATGAGCGCGGCCTTGAGCGCGTTCGATTGCAGCAGCACCGAGAGGCCGGTGAGCGTGCGCTCCTCGACCGGCGCGGAAGCCAGACTGGTCAACGTCGACCAGACGGCCTCCTTGACCTCCGGAGTCACGACGACCTTCTCGTGCGCCAGCAGCGCGCCGATCCATTCGGCGGCCCAGCTTCGCTCGGCCGGATCGTCGATGCCGCGCAGCGGCTGGAAGGCGAGCGAGCCGTCGGAGCCCAGCGCATGATGCTCGCCGCCCATGGCGAGCACGGCGGCACGCGCGGAATACCCCTTGTCGAAAATATAGACCTGGGAGCCGGCATAGCGGCGGAACTGGAGTGCCAGCATCGCCAGCAGCACGGACTTGCCGGCGCCGGTCGGCCCAACGATGAGCATGTGGCCGACATCGCCGACATGCGTGGAGAGCCGGAACGGCGTCGAGCCGCTGGTCTCGGCGTAGAGCAGCGGCGGGCCGTCCAGGTGAGCATTCCGTGCCGGTCCGGCCCACACCGAGGACAGCGGCACCAGGTGGGCGAGGTTCAGCGTGTGGACCAGCGGCTGGCGGACATTGGCGTAGACGTGGCCCGGCAGGCTGCCGAGCCAGGCCTCGACCGCATTGACGCTTTCACGCAGGCAGGTGAAACCGAGGCCGTTGACGATCCGCTCGACGGCGCGGACCTTCTCGTCCGCCCGATGCCGATCGGTGTCCGAAACCGTGATGGTCGTCGTGAGATAACCGAAGGCGACATGGTCGCCGCCGAGCGCCTGAAGCGCCAGGTCCGCGTCCACGACCTTGTTGTCGGCGTCGGAGTCGAGCAGCTGGACCGGCTCGTTGTGGATGACCTCGCGCAGCAGCACGGCGATCGACTTGCGCTTGTTGAACCACTGGCGCCGGATCCGGGTGAGCGCCTTGGCCGCCTCGGTCTTGTCGAGGGCGAGGAAGCGCGTCACCCAGCGATAGGCGAAGTCCTGATGGTTGAGCGCGTCGAGAAGCCCCGGCCGGGTCAGGCTCGGGAAGCCCAGGATGGTCAGTGTGCGGAGATGCTGGTCTCCGAGCATCGGCTCGATGCCGCCGCTGAGCGGCGTGTCGACCAGGATGGCGTCAAGATAGAGCGGGGTCTCGGGGACGGCGACCGGATGGCGCCGCGTGGAAACGGTGCCGTGGAGGTAGGTCAGGGTCTCGGCATCGTCGAGCGCCCGCACCTCCGGCATGAAGCCGGACAAGAGGTCAAGCACGCGATCGGTCTCGGCGATGAAGCCCACAAGCTCCTGCCGCCAGTCCCGCCCCGTCTCGGGCGTGTCCCGCTCCATCAGCGCGCGTTCGGCCCTGGCGACCTGGTCGGCCGGCGGCAGGTAGACCAGGGTCAGGTGATAGCGGCTCTCGAGGTGCTGGCCGCGCCGCCCATCGAAGGCGGCGCGGCGTTCCTCGTCGACCAGCCAGGAGGCCGGATCGGGGAAGCGTGCGTCGGGATAGCCGAGCGCTTCGATCCGATCGGCCTCGAAGAACAGCGCCCAGCCGGAGCCGAAACGGCGCAGGACATTGTTCGCCCGCGCGCACGCGCCGACCAACTCGGCCTCGGTGGCGCTTTCCAGGTCGGGACCGCGGAAGCGCAGGGTCCGCTGGAAGCTGCCGTCCTTGTTGAGGACGACGCCGGGCGCCACCAGCGCCGCCCAGGGCAGATGATCGGCCAGCCGGTCGGCGGTCTGGCGGTATTCGGCGAGGTTCAGCATGGCCACCACCCCTTCTGGCGAAGATGGCGGGCGAGCACGGAGGCGAAGTCGGGATCGCGCTTGGCGGCGAACACCGCCAGCGTGTGACCGACGATCCACAGCACCAGGCCGGCGATCCATTGCTGCAGGCCGAGCCCCATGGCAGCCGCCACGGTCCCGTTGACGATGGCGATGGCGCGCGGCGCGCCGCCGAGCAGGATCGGCTCGGTCAGCGCCCGGTGCAGCGGCGCCTCGAACCCCTCGATATGGTGGACGCCGTCCGGCATCAGACCAGCGCTCCGCCGCCGAAGCTGAAGAAGCTGAGGAAGAACGAGCTGGCCGCGAACGCGATGGTGAGGCCGAACACGATCTGGATCAGCCGCCGGAAGCCGCCGCTGGTCTCGCCGAAGGCGAGCGTCAGGCCGGTAATGATGATGATGATCACCGCGACGATCCTGGCGACCGGCCCCTGGACGGACAGCAGCACCTGCTCCAGTGGCTGCTCCCAGGGCATGCCCGAGCCGGCGGCGTGCGCCGTCCCGCAAAGCAGCAGCGTGACGGCCACGGCGCCGGCAAGCGACCGCAGGAAACACCTTGTCGAAGCGTGGGAAGCCGGAAGGGACGTGGACGGACACATGGTAGTCGCTCCTTTTCACAGGGCATGAAGCCGATGGGCTGCGAAGTCGGTGACGGCGTAATCGCCGTCGCCATCGAGGCCGGCGACCTCGGCGATCGTCTCGATGCGGCGGCCCGTGCCGCGGCCCTGGATGAAGACGACGAGGTCGATCGCCTCGGCGATCAGCCGCCGGGGGACGGTGACGACGCTTTCCTGCACGAGCTGCTCGAGCCGGTAGAGCGCGGACCGCGCGGAGTTGGCGTGGACCGTGGCGATGCCGCCGGGATGACCGGTGTTCCAGGCCTTGAGCATGTCGAGGGCCTCCGCGCCGCGGACCTCGCCGACGATGATCCGGTCCGGTCGCAGCCGCAGGGTGGAGCGGACCAGATCCGCCATGGAGACGACGCCCGGCCGGGTGCGCAGCGCCACACAATCGCGTGCCGCGCATTGCAGTTCGCGGGTGTCCTCGATCAGGATGACCCGCTCGTCGAGCCCGGCGATCTCGGCCAGCAGCGCATTGGCGAGCGTCGTCTTACCCGAGCTGGTGCCGCCCGCGATCAGCAGGTTGCGCCGGTCCCGGACGGCCTTGCGCAGCGCGTCGGCCTGGACCGGCATGACGATGCGGTCGGCGACATAGTCGTCGAGCGTGTAGATCTTCGCCGCCGGCTTGCGGATCGCGAAGCACGGCGCCGTCGCCACCGGCGGCAGCAGACCTTCGAACCGTTCGCCTGCCAGGCCGTCGTCGCGCGGCGGCAGCTCGGCGCTGACAACCGGATTGCCGGCATGGGCTTCGGCGCGGACGTGGCTGGCGACCAGGCGGATGATCCGTTCGACCTCGGCCGGCGCCAGCCGGGCGCCGGTATCGATCCGGCCCTCGCCGAGTCGGTCGAGCCGCAGCACACCGTCGGGATTGACCATCACCTCGATGACGGCGGGATCGGCGAGTGCGGCGGCGATCGCCGATCCCATGGCGGTGCGCAGCATAGTGCGCCGCCGGTCTTGGGCCTCAGGATGGGGCAGGCTCATGGCGCACCTTCCCCCTCTCCGTTACCGGCTCCGGTCCGGCTCAGCGTCCGGCCCCCGGCCGCAAGCTGGCGGCCGACTTGGTCGACAAAGGCCTGGAAGCGGTCGCGCCCGACGGCGCGCGCGGCCTGGTCGGCTTCAGGGAGCGGCGCGGTGACCGTGAGCTGGTAGCGGACAAAAAGCGCCAGACTTTCCAGCAGGACCTGCTGGTCGCGCTCGATCCGGTTGAGCTGGGCACTGATCCGGTTGAGGCGCAGGCCGAAACGGTCGTCGAGCTCCTGCGCGCCCCGGAGGTTGAGCCAGGCCGCCACCGCATCGGCCAGGATGGCGGACTTCGACGCCCCGGGCTTGGCCGCGAGCGCCTCCAGCTTCTCGCTGAGATCGGCATCGAGGAAGAGCTGGTGGCGGGCCTTGGCGCGTCTGGTGGGACGGTTCATCGGATAGCCCCCATCAGAAGTTCGGCAGCAAGTCGTCATCGCGACCCGCGCCCTCGTTCATGGCGTGGGCACGCGCGACCGTGTTGAGACCTCGCAGACGGTCCATGGCGCGCTTGTCGGCGGCGCTATCGGACTCGTCGTCGGCGAGACCGAGCGGGTTGTCGCGCTCGGGCGCGGTGGGCTTGGCGACGCCCTCTTCGGGCAGGCCGGGATGGCGCTGCTGCTGCAGCCCGCCCTCTTCTTCCGCGATGCCGGCCGCCTCATCGGCAGCGGCGACGAGCCGGAGATGCGGCCCGCGCACCTGCCCGCCCCAATCGTTGGGACGCGGGGCCGGCTTGTCCCGGTAGTCACCGTCGGAGAGCAGCGGCGCGTCGGCGACACGCGCGGTGAAGTTCCGATCCTCGTAGTAGCGCAGCTTCTTGGCGCGGATCGGCGCGAGACCGGAGACCAGCACCAGCTCGTCGGCCGGAGGCAACTGCATCACTTCGCCCGGGGTCAGCAGCGGCCGCGCGGTCTCCTGGCGGCTGACCATGACGTGGCTGAGCCACGGCGCCAGACGATGGCCGGCGTAGTTGCGCTGCGCGCGCAGCTCGGTCGCCGTGCCGAGCGCGTCCGAAATGCGCTTGGCCGTGCGCTCGTCGTTCGACGAGAAGGCGATGCGGACATGGCAGTTGTCGAGGATGGCGTTGTTCTCTCCATAGGCCTTGGAGATCTGGTTTAGGCTCTGCGCGATCAGGTAGGCGCGGATGCCGTACCCGGCCATGAAGGCGAGCGCCGTCTCGAAGAAATCGAGCCGCCCGAGCGCCGGGAACTCGTCGAGCATCATCAGGAGCTGATGCTTGCGGCACTTGCCCGGATCGCCTTCCAGCCGCTCCGTGAGCCGTCTGCCGATCTGGTTCAACACCAGGCGCACCAGCGGCTTGGTCCGCGAAATGTCCGACGGCGGAATGACGAGGTAGAGCGAGACCGGCCGCGCCGCGTCGACCAGGTCGACGATGCGCCAGTCGCAGGCCGCGGTCGTCGTCGCCACCGTCGGGTCGCGATAGAGGCCGAGGAACGACATGGCCGTGGACAGCACGCCGGAGCGTTCGTTCTCCGACTTGTTCAGCACCTCGCGCGCGGCTGACGCGACGACGGGATGGACTTGAGGATGATCGGGGGTGCCGAGATGATTGGTCGCCATCATCCGGCGCAATGTGTGGGCAAAAGACCGCTGCGGATCGGAGAGGAAGGTGGCGACGCGGGCGAGTGTCTTCTCTTCCTCCGCATAGAGGACATGCAGGATGGCGCCGACCAGCAGCGAGTGGCTGGTCTTCTCCCAATGGCTTCGGCGTTCGAGCGCGCCTTCCGGATCGACAAGGATGTCGGCGATGTTCTGGACGTCGCGGACCTCGTCCGGTCCCTTCCGCACCTCCAGCAGCGGGTTGTAGCGGGCAGAGCGCGGATCGGTCGGATTGAACAGCAGGCAGTGCGAGAACTTCGACCTCCAACCGGCAGTCAGCTGCCAGTTCTCCCCTTTGATATCGTGAACGACGGCGGATCCGGTCCACGACAAGAGCGTCGGAATGACGAGGCCGACGCCCTTGCCGGACCGCGTCGGGGCGAAGGCCATGACGTGCTCGGGCCCGTCATGACGCAGATATTGGCCACCGAGACGGCCGAGGAAGACGCCCGCTGCGCGGAAGAGCCCGGCATCATCGATCTCACGCTTGTTGGCCCATCGCGAGGAGCCATAGGTGGTGACCAGCCGGTTCTGGCGCGCGCGCCACAGCGAGCCGATGACGGCGGCGGAGCAGCCCATGATGCCGCTGGCCCCGGCCAGCATGCCGGCCCGATTGAAAACATCCGGAGCGTAGGCATCGTAGTGGTACCACCACTCGAACAGCTTCCAGGGCCAATAGACCGGAGTGCCGAACAGCACGACCCAGGACTCGCCAAGCTGGGCCTGATAGCCGAGCTGGAAGGCCGCCCACTGCGTCGCCGCCCAGACGCCCGCGATCACGATCGCGAAGACGATCAGAATCTGGCCAACGAGGAGCTTGGTGGGGGTCATGTGCCGTCTCCCGCCGGGCGCGGGACCGTGCACCCGGCCATGGAGACAGGAATCCGGCAAATCGCCGGAAAGCGAAATCGCCTTTGTTTATCCCCACTTGCGTTTGTTTACGCCTGAGCAGCCGAGCAGCCATTCAGGGGGAGAGAAACGTATGCGGTTCGTCGGAAGCGGCGAGCCGATCACCGCGATGGAGTTATCGTTCTTTACCTTCGAGATCGGGCATGATACCCAATCTCGAAAAGTTCGGGTATGAGACTCAAACTTGGGGCTCGAAGATGCGTCTGGTCACGACACGGCAAGCGTCCCGCCTCACGGGCCTCTCGACGAACAAGCTTCGTGAGTGGACCAGCAGACGCGCGCTCATCCCGGCTGACGTTCCCCCGAAGAGCCAGGGTTCACCGGCCCGGTATTCCTGGCAAACGATTCTGCTGCTCCGGATCGCCGTCACGTTGCGCGACCGCTTTCACCTTGAACTGCAAGCCCATCGCCACGTCCTTACGAGCCTGCACCGCAGTCTGCGCGCCACGTCGTTCGTCTCTCTCTGGGGAAAATCGCTCGCCATCGATCCCGATCAATGCTGGTCGTGGATTGACGATGCGGACGGGGGCCGGGTGGTGGGCGACGCGATTCTCGTCCGTCTATCGCCTCATCTCGACGCGCTCTCGCAGGACTTCGCACTGCCTCGGCCTTCGAGCGCGCCGGGTCAACTCGACCTCTTCCCGGCGCGGCCGGTTGCCGCACCGCCACCTCCTGCTCCCGTTTCCGTTCAGCCGGCCCCGCATCAGGCGCAAGGGACGCAAAAGCGCCGGAGGTCGGCGTGAGCAGCCCGGCATTCAAAAAGGCGCTGGAAGCGACGGGCTATCTGACCCCTGCCGGAAAGTCGGTGCCGGGATTGGTCATCGCTGGCGACCCTGCTTCGGCGAACCTGAAGAAGGTCTTCGTCGATGACCGGGTCGGCTTGAACGCCGACGCCGTGTTCACCGCGCAGAGCTCCGCCACAAGCATCTTCAAGGACGCCGGCACGAACGAGCCGAGCGCAGCCGATCTGAAGCGATGGCACGAAGCGGCATGGAACGTGGGGGTCGCACCGCTTCTGTGGATCATTACGCCCACGGAAGTGCGCCTCTACGATTGCTATGCATCGCGCGCGGAGCGTCCCGACGAGACCGCGCCGAGCCCCCTCGACAACTTCCCGCTCCAGTCCGAGGACCGACTTCGCCTCCTCGATTCGATGTGCGGCCGCCTGGCGACCGAGACCGGCGCCTTCTGGTCGAGCGCCATCGGAGCCAAGATCAACCGCCAGCATCGTGTGGACCGCGACCTTTTGGAGGAGATCAGCGCCCTCGAGGATCTGCTTACCGGCTCCGCATCGCAATCACGACACGGACCGGCCGCAGGCGACATGCCGAGAGAAATCGCTCAACGCTTCATCGGTCGGTGCATCTTTACCTGGTATCTGCTCGACCGCGGAATCGCGCAGCCGTTCCTACCGAAATCGCTTCCTCCGGATTTGAGCAAGATCTTCGGCTCCACGGCCACCGCCTTTTCCTTGTTCAAATGGCTGCGCACGACGTTCAACGGCGATCTGTTCCCGATGGACGATCCAGGCGCCGAGCGTGAACATCTGACGGACCAACACCTCGCGCTGTTCCAGGACTTCGTCGAAGGACGCAGCCTAGTCGCCTCACGCCGAGGCCAGGGGCGCCTCTTCAGGTTCCGGTTCGATGCGATCCCGGTTGACCTCATTAGTTCGATCTATCAGCAGTTTGCGCGATCGGCGGCAGAGGACGAGGCAGCCTCGCAAGGGCTGCACTATACGCCGATCGAACTCGTCCACCTGACCCTCGATCCCGTTTTCGAGCAACTGCCGCCGACCGCACGGATTATCGATCCCACCTGCGGGTCCGGCGCCTTTTTGGTGGAAGCGTTTCGTCGGCTCGTGTGGCGCGCGACGCAAGGACGTCCGGCCAGTCGGGATGTCGTCCGGAATATCCTCTATACGCAACTATTCGGGATCGACATCAACCGGTCGGCGCTCGGCATTGCCGCGTTCAGTCTCTATCTCGCCGCGCTCGAACTCGACGAGCAGTCGATCAGCGACGTTCGCGATCTGAAGTTCGACCATCTCATCGACACGACCCTGTTCGAGGCGGACACGATCGGTGACGCGCTCCCGGCAAAGCTGACCGATCGCGCTTTCGATGCCGTCGTCGGCAATCCTCCCTGGACCTTCGTTCGGCGCGACGGCGGATCCCGGCCACGGCAATCGGGTCAAACCAACACGCTGCGTCCGCGGCGGAGCCCGGACCAAGCGTTTCTGAGCGTCGCAGCCGAACTGGCGGGCAAGTGCGGGCGTATCGGCATGGTGATGAAGGCCACGCCGTTCTTTTCCAAAGACGTTCATGCCGTGGCTGCCCGCTCGGCCTTTCTGGAGCGCCTGGCACCGGTCGCCCTGGTCAATCTCTCCTTCCTGCGAAAGGAGGGGCTCTTCCCCGATGCGACCGGGCCGGCGCTGCTCTTCTTCGCACGCTGTGCGTTGGCATCGACGCCCGATCAGATGCTCGTCGGCTCGATACCTTGGACGCCCGATTTCAAGCGCACCGGCGTTTTCCATTTCGGGCCGGCCGAGATACGCGCCGTGCCTTTGGCGCGCGTCCTCGAAACGCCGACCGTTCTGAAAGCAGCGACTTTCGGGACGGTTCGAGATGGTTGGCTGATCGACAAACTTGAGCATACCTTGCCGACGCTTGCGACCGTCTTGGATCGCCTTGGCCGAACCGATGGCGAGTTTCGGGGGCAGGGCTTTCAAGTCCACGGCGATGCCAATGAGCCGCCAAAGCGCTATCGCTCGCTCAAGGTGGTCGCGCCCAAAGTCTTTACGCCGTTCAGGATTGCTGAGTCCGCCCTTCCAGCCTTCACTCACAAGGTGCTGCATCGACCTCGTCGTGAATCTATCTTTCGGGGGCCGTTACTGCTCTGCTCGAAAGTGGGAAACAGTTCCGGTGCGGAACGTGGGCGATACAGTGCCGCCGTTCATCCAGGCGATGTCCTCTACACCCAGAATTTCTTCGGTGTGTCATTCCGGGGGACTGACACAATTTACGCCTATGTTCTCTCCGGCATCCTAAACTCAAGCGTCACCGCCTTTCAGTTCGCCCTTGGCGGACCAACTTGGGGACTAGAACGTCCCACGGTCGAACCGCACGATCTACTGTCGCTGCGCATTCCCTCATTGTCTTCTGCTGACCAACGGCTCATCGCTGCGGTGGTCGACGCCGAGAAACAAGCCGCGGCCGATCCGGAGCACAGGGACAATCTCCGCAAACTCGATGAGGCGGTATTCGACCTCTACGACCTAGAAGTCGACGAGCGCATCCTGGTCCGGGACAGCGTCGCGCGGGCGCGATATCTCATTTTCGAGAATCGCGCCGAACGGATCGGCGTGATCAAGCCGCCGACGTCCGATCTGCTGAAGGCGTATGCCAAACAGGTCGCGCGCTCCGTCGACGCCTACCTGCGTGCGCGGGGAGAACGTCACCTGGAAGCCATCGTCTACACGAAGCGGCTCACGAAGGGGAACCTGGCCGCGGGCGTTCCCGGCATCACCGCTGTACGTTTCGTCATGGCCTCCGGAGCCCCGAAGCGAGACGCTGTCGTTCGCGAGGGCGATCCGGTTGATCTCGAGACGCTCGGCGGACTGCTGCGCGGCCGCTTCGACGTAGACATTCCGCCTTACCTGAACGAACGACGGCAACTGCGCCTATACGGTCCGGACGATCTGTTCATGCTGAAACCGACGGAAGCCCGCTACTGGACCGCCACCGTCGGGCTCAATGACGCCGACGTCATTCTCGCCGACCATTGGCTCAGAGGGCGAGATGCCGCTTCTTACGCCTGACATTCCATTCGGCCAGCCTGCCTTCTCGCTTTCGTCCGATCAGATCGCCACGGTCATCGATCTCGTTTGCCGCGGCGCACAGGAAGCTCAGGGGGACATCACGCCCGGAATGCTCGAAGTTCCGACCACGATGATTGTCCGGAAGGCGATCCGGCGCGTGAAGAAAAGCCTGTCGCTCACCAACCTCGAAATCCGGGGCGAGCATGAGCTGGAGAATATGGCGATCACGGATGCGTCCATTCTCGGGCGGATCGACATCACCCTGAAGTTCCTGCATCAGTTCGGCGACGAAGACGCCTATGTCGCCGTCGAATGCAAGCGGGTCGGCGCGAGGCGTTCGGCGCTCAATTCGAGCTATGTCTCCAAGGGCGTCGACCGTTTCGTGACAGGCCAATATGCCGCCGGGCACGAATGGGGTTTCATGCTCGGATATGTATTGGCCTTGCCCGTCGATTCCGTTGTTCGAACGATCGACGACCACCTGCAAAAATCTTACGGCGAACTCGCCAAGCTGACGCCGAGGACCGCCCACGCATTGTCACTCGCCATCCTCGAAGGTGCCCTTGCCCAGAAAGACGGCCATACCATCCGGATGAAGCACATCTTCGTCGATATGACGTCGGCGGCGTAGACGTTCTCCCAAACGATCGGCCGATATGGGGACTCCCGCAACGCGCCTCACGATACTGAGGGTCCGCCCCTCTGCCTTCCGATGGTCCAGGAAATGCTGTCGCCGCGCGCAATGCCGGAGACCTGCTTGCCGAGATGGCGCTCCAGGACGGGCCGCCACGGCACCAGCGTGAACTCGCGGGCTTTCTCGATGACGGCGAAGCGGCCGCTGGCGAGATCGACGTGCTGGCGATAGACGCCTTCGACCTTCTCCCCCGACTTTGTCTCGACATAGTTCAGCCCCAGATCCCCCGATAGTTGACCGGCGACGCGCGCAAGCTCACGACGACGCAGGATGCCGAGCAGGTTGGCGCGATAGACGATCCGGTCCTGTTCCTCGCGGGCCAGCTCCTGCGCGACCAGCCACTGCCGCCGCCGCGCCTGCGCCGCGCGCACGTCCCGCCCAAAGCCCTCGTCACGCACGGCTTCCGGGGTCTCCGCGACAAGCTCGCGGTCGAGCCAGGTCGCGCCCTCGGCGCCGACCTGCCGCTCCAGCGGCAGTGACGACAGCGTTTGCACCACCACGGGTGTGGCCTGTGCCTGGCGCCGCTCGAACGCCGCCGCCCGCTCCAGATGGTCGCGCGCGATCACCCAGGTTCCATCGGGCTCGCGCTCGACGCCGCCGGTGACGCGGCGGATCGCCTCCAGCCGGCGGACATGAGTTTCGGCAAAACGAGCGCTGGCGGACGGGTCGTGACGCAGGTGGATATCCACGTCATACCGCCCGCCATTGGCGACCGCGATTTCGGACACCGTGCGATCGACCTGCCGGGGCTCGGGGTGCTTCGGATCGATGCGCACGACGGCGCCTTCGGGCATGGGCTCGGTCGCTTCCCCTTTGCCGATGTCGATATAGTGGGTGCGGCCGTCGAGGGCGTCGACGATCAGGTAATGGCGGTCGTTGATCTCGTCGGACAGACCTCGTGCGACCAGCCGGCCGGTGATCGGGCGGCTGTGCTTCACAGCCGGGTCGAAGATCACGTAATCGGCGGCGCGCGTCACACCCTTCGCCGTCATCTCACGATGCATCGTCCTGATGATGTCGCCGCGCTCGCCCATGCGCTTGAGCGTCTCCTCGAGGTCCCCCGCCAGGCGCCACTCGCCCGGCCGCACTTCCTCGGCCAGTCCCAGATGCTTCAGCTTCTGCAGGCGGCCCGCCCGCAAGGTCTGCTGGAAGGCGTCCCTGTCCGCAGACCAGACCAGCCCTTCCCCATCCCGGTCGCGCAGCAGGCGCCGGTCGATGCTGGTGAGTCGCTCCTGTTCGACCTCGTTGCGCAGGCGGTTCTCGATCTCCAGATCGGAGCGCGGCCCGAGGTCCAGCGTGACCAGTTCGGCGGCGCGCTCGCGCAGCCCCTTGGTGATGTACTCGCGGGCAATGACCAGATCCTGCCCCTGGTCGTCCTTGCCGCGGAGGATGATATGGCTGTGCGGATGGCCGGTGTTGTAGTGATCGACCGCGACCCATTCGAGCTTTGTGCCGAGGTCTGCCTCCATCTGCGTCATCAGGCGGCGGACGAACGGCCTCAGGTCGTCGTATTCGACGCCGTCCTCGGGCGCGACGATGAAGCGGAACTGGTGGCGGTCGCCTGTCGAGCGCACGATGAACGCCTTGCCGTCAGCCCGATCCTGCTCGGCTGAATAGAGCTCACCCGGGTGGCCGTCGCGGGTCACGCCGTCGCGCTGGATATAGCGCAGATGCGCACGCGCGCCCTTGATGCCGTTGCCGGCGAGCCTGACGATGCGGGACTTGACGACGACACGGCGGCTGCGGAATGCCGCATAGCGATCGCGCGTGGCGAGCACGCGGCCGATACTGGCGCCGCGACCGATCTGGCTGCCGTGGAACTTTGCTTTGCGTGCCGACGGTCCGATCCGCGGGCGCCCGCCGGCAAGCATCGTCGCCTGCAGCACCCGGTGCAGATATTTGCGACCGCGTTTGCTGCCCCGCGAACGGATCTTCCCGAGCTTCGGCTCGAAGTCGTCGTCCCGTGTCATGACCATGCCTCACGGACGATCTCAAGTGTGCGACAACCTGACGAAGCAACACCCGCCTGCCCGTTGCAAGGCGTCTCTATCGCTATGCGGAGAATCAATGACTTACAAGAACGAGTCTCGAAGCGGGCAGCCTCTATCTCTCTGAATAACGATGTGCAGACAAAGACATAGTGGCTCATGCGAGACACCCCTTTAATCTTGCCTTACGCGACTTCCGATCTGCTCTCCGTCCGTCCTGCGCTCACCTACGATCTCTTGCCCTGACTCGGCTCAAGGCGATGCCCATGCACCGGGTGGAGTCGTCGCCTGACATGATGGGAGCGACGCCGTGACGACGCCGCCCCCGAAGCGATCGGCGGGGTCAACCACCGCCCGCCAGGAACGCCTGTTCGGCGCTCTCGAAGCTGTCGAAATGGCGCAGACGGAGCATCCAGTGGACGTGCCGTTCGGCATCCACGACGCAGGTCGCGACGTAATAGCGGCTGCGGAAATAGCCGATGATCGCGACGGCTTCGAACGCTTCGTCCTCGTCGTCGAGGCTCTCATAGGCGCCGAGATTCATCTCCGCGAGCCGCCCATCCCAGTGGAAATCGGCGCGTTCCGCTTCGATGAAACGCTCGACATTCGACATGAGTCCGTCGGTGCCGAACTCGTCTTTGACGCTCTCGACGAGCTTCGGGAAACGGTCGAATGCGGCGTGCGAATGGATATGAAGCGTGGTCATCTGAACCTCCAGGGTTGATGTCCTCCTCATCGAGGACAGGCCCTGGCATCGGCCGGCGAAGCGCCGGTCAAGGACGCCGAAGGCGCCGCGCAGCGGGGCGTGGGGGAGCCAAAATGCGCCAGCATTTTGGGGGGACCGCGCATCCTTGACGGGCGTTTCGTCCTGGCTGGTACGATGGGCATACCGAGACGAGGCCCCTCTCTCCGCGAGGGTTGCAATGGCAGCAGCGCCGTTCATCGCTGGCCATCCGGCACGGTGGTCAGAGGGACAAACAGATCGCTCGACGGCGCCACCCCATCGCGACCGGACGGCGCATTGGCGGTGGTTTGCAGCGTGAAGAACAGCCGCGTTCCCGACGCGACGGACGGTGATGGCCGCGAGCCTGGATCGATCTGAGCGATGGTTGCGAGGAAGGCGCGCGTTTCGGCCGGCAGAGACCGGCCATGGCTCAGATACTCGTCGTAACGCTCCGGGCCGGCATTGTAGGCGGCGAACAGGTCGGGATAACCGAAGCGGTCGTACATCGCGCGTAGATAGCCTGTACCCGCCAAGATATTGTCGCGCGGGTCATATGGGTCGGAGCCCAGACCGTGCGCATGCCGCATCTCTTCATAGGTGTCGGGCATCACCTGCATCAGGCCCATCGCCCCGGCACCCGAGGTGATCGGGCGGCCGTAGAGCATCGTTCGGCCGCCGCTCTCGGCGTGCATGACCGCGCGTATCCAAGCCTCGGACACACCGAACCGGCGCGACGCCTCGGCGATGAATTCCTGCCAGCGATCGAGCCCAGCGTCGGTCGCGGCCGCGGGTTCCGCGTAGGTGGGCGCGGCGCCCAGGATGGAGCCGACAGTCAACGTGCCGACGATCAGGAGCATCACTCGACCCATAGTGGAGCGAGCCTCCCGATGATCGCGGCCGTCGGGACCGGCCCGAAATAGCGACTGTCGAAGGAGCCGGTGACGTCTTCCATCAGCAGGAAAACATCGTCCGGTTCCAGAGTTTGGCAGCCGGTCCAGGTGGGCAGCGGGCGGCCGAGCCGGTCGCGCGCCAGCCGCTCGGCGACGACACGGCCATTGATGGAGATCGCATCGCCGGCGGCGCAGACGACATCGCCGCCCGCCGCCACGATACGCTTTACCAGCGGGACATTTGACGGAAGATAGCGCCGTTCGGCGGCAAGCTTCCGGATGGACGCCGGTGTGTGGACGAGCACCAGATCGCCACGCACAGCGTGTCCCGGAAGGACACGATAGAAGCCAATGGGGGCGCTGGCACTGGCGTTCCACACCAGCCACGGCGCCGGTCGGGCGAGCGTCGCGAGGCCGATGAGGCCGAGCCCGAGCGAAGCGAGGGCGAGGACTGCACGCGGGCGCCTACGCCCGCACCGGCGCCGTTCGGTGCATATGAGAGTGCGCTCGATCATTGCCGCGCGCCGCTGTTCTCTGGCCGAGCGGGCGGCCGACGGTCGGGCTCGGAGGTCGAGGTCTTGACGTGCTCCGCCGACCATTCATCGAGGTCGTCGATGTGATAGCGGACGTAGCGGCCATGCTTGCGGAAGCGCGGGCCGCCGCCAGCCGTGCGCATCTTTTCGAGCGTCCGGCGCGACAAGCCGACATAGTGGGCGGCCTGGTCGGTGTTCAGAAACGGGCTGCCTCTCTTGGCGTTGGCGGCCCGGATGATCTCGTCGTTCATGCTCGGCGCTCCCTGGCTCCGACGCAGACGGCGACGGCGAACGTCGCCGGGCGCCAGGCGAGGATGGGCGTGACAGGGCGCGTTCGGGGACGCTCGAAAACGAGCCCCCCGCGAATTCGAGCGGGCGTGCGAAATCACACGCAGAAGAAAAGCCCCGCCGCGGCGATCCGCGACGGGGCGTGGGGCGTTATCGGTCGCGCGGTTCCCATAGCGCGATGTGCGTGGCGCCGTCCCCATTGGGGTTTTCGAGCTTGACCAGCCGGGCCCGGACCCAGTTCGGCCCGAACTCGGGTGCGCCGATCTTGAGGTTCAGGTAGGTCTCGCCGCTCGACTTCGCGACCTGGCTCCAGGCGGCACCGACCTCGTAGCGCTGGCCGGCATAGACCCGGTAGTCGGGCGCGTTCTCGGACATCTTGTCGATGGGGACGATGGTGAGCGCGGCGGCGACATTGAGGGTCTTGAGAGTGCCGGTGAAGACGCCGTCGTCGAGCTTGGTGAAGGTCCCGAGGGTGATGGCCATGATGTGGTCTCCTTCGCTTTGAGTCGCAGGACCGCCCTGCGATGGCTCGGCGCTGAGAGCCCGCAAGGCGCCCCTGCCCACCGCCAGCGCAGCGCAGCGGCCGGAACGCAGTGGAGGACCTGGGAGGCGGGAGAATTTGGAGCGAAGCGTCCGCGAGGAGGCCCGCTTGCGGGCCGGGGAAATTCTTTCGCCGGACAGGTTGGAGAGGGGCGACGCGGGCTCTAGCGCTTTGAGAGACATGCAGGGACGGTCTGCGAATCTCAGCATGCAAGGAGACGCTGGCTGAAGCACCCGCGCTTCTTCACCTTCGTCTCGACCGTGCCGGAACGGACGCCCCTGATCCGCGTCGCCGCCGTCTTCCAGACCCGTTTCGACGATGTCCGGCGCGCTCTCTCACACGTACCTTCAAGACGGCGGCGCGAAGTCGGTGACGGGCTGGCAGGACAATGCGGTCGGGGGATGAGACAGGCTGGTTCTCATGGCGAACGCGCCGATGATCGGGCTGGGGCGCAACGGTGCCGGCTTCATGATCGGAACAACGACGGACGCAATCCATGCTCATCGCGCGCGGTGGACGCGATACCGAATAGCCGCCAAGAAGCGGTGCGGATCAGCGCGCCGGGCATGCTGAAGGTCTGGACGCCGATCTATCGGAACGGCTCCGATGGGAGACCATCGCGGCTCGCCTTGATGCCTCTTGGAGCCGAAATCTGTGAGCGCTGCGCCAGGGATCGAAGCCCGCCAGGGCCGAGACGCCGCGAGGCGGCTCGGTTCACGAGAGCCCGGCGTGCGGGCTCGCCCGCGCGGGCGCCGCGGTCATAGGCAAAGATGCGACCGCCACTGACCGATTTCTGGACCTGAATCGGAGATTCGATCTAGTCGCGAACCGCAGGCCGCTTCGTCGAAAAGAAGATCCGGGAGCATGAATCGCGTCAAATGCGCCCGACCGGCGATTCTACCAGTGTCGGCTTCTCCCTGATGTACGGGGACGACTTCGATGCTATTCGCCGAGGGCTCGCCGCCTTTCTTCGAACTCCTGCTTGTCGACCTCGCCCCTAGCGAACCGCTCCTTCAGGATGTCGAGGGCGGTCTTACCAGGTGGCAGATGCGGCGCCTGCTGGTGACCCGCCCCACCAAGCCATCGCACGAGGAGTGCGACTGCAACGACAATGATCGCGACCAGAGCGATCATCATGATCGGTCCAAAAATCATTCCCCACCAGCCGTGATCCCACATCATGTAGGGGCCGTAGGACCATTGCTGTGCGATCGCTGGCGAAACTCCGGCGGTTGATGCCAACACGGCGCCGATAGCCGTCAGTCCAAACCGACTCATGTGCAACTCCTATTGCGTTGGCTGCATCCAGCCGGTGTGACGATTGACCTGAAAACGCTGCACGATCGACCCATTGGTGGTCACGATTTCGGCGACGATCGTGTCAGCATCCTTTTCCTCCACCTTTCCGAGTTTCAGGTTCGGGTTGCCTTGTGCGGTAAGCTGATGCTCCAGCATGTGGCGGACCTCATCAATCGAGAGGTCTTTGGGAAGAGCGGCCATTCCGCCTGGCCCCATCATGCCCTGGCCCATCATGCCAGGTCCCATGCCCTGGCCCATCATCCCAGGACCCATCATCCCGGGACCCATCATGCCGGGGCCCATGCCCTGGCCCATCCCGGGGCCCATACCCTGGCCCATCCCGGGGCCCATCATGCCGGGACCCATGCCCTGGCCCATCATCCCGGGACCCATGCCCTGCCCCATCATTCCGGGCCCCATCATCATGCCGGGACAACCGCCGTAACCCCATCCCGAGCCATAGCCGGTTCCGCCAGGACCGTGCGCGGATGCCGGGGCGGCTGAACCGAAGGCCAAACCAGCAATCATCGTGGCGGCCAACAGGTGATTTCTCATGCTCATCGTATGCTCCTTTGCGGTTCGGTGTGTCCCTATGCGACTACGAATCTTGGCCGACCTAGAGGGCCGAGATCACAGCCCTGAGCTTGGTCTGCACGGTACGGGCGACGTCCAGCAGGGCCGGGTTGCCGACGGCCTGCATCGAGGCAACCGGATCGACAGCCGAGACCTCGATTCCGCCGCCTTCAAGCTCCTGCACGACGACATTGCAGGGCAGCATCGTGCCTATCTTGTTCTCGACCTGGAGCGCCCGATGGGCAAGCGGCGGATTGCAGGCGCCGAGGATGCGGTACTTACCGAAATCAACGTCCAGCTTCTTCTTCAAGGTCTCCCGGACGTCGATGTCGGTCAGGACACCGAAGCCTTCGCGCTGAAGCGCCGCTATGACACGTTCGATTGCTTCCTCGAACGGCGCGACTAGTACCCGCGAGAAGTGGTACGTCGCTCGCTCAGCCCCTTCCGTGCCGGTCGCACTCACCGCACACTCCTCTCACGTATCTTTGCATCGTGCCGGATTTCTCGCATCCTGGGCGGAGCCGGACATTGATCTGCGTCAAGCCGACCGGACGCCACGAAATGATTTCCTTGATGCCCGGGAGCCTCATTGGGATGGCACCTCGCTCGGCAGCACAGGGAACGGATAGGAGAAAGGCGGAGGCACGACTTCCCCGCGCAGGAGCGAAGCCACGAACTTGGCCGAGCCTCTGGCGAGGTAGGTCCGGTACGCCGCGACCGCGAAGACGTCAGGGTCCATGCGGGATGTGAACTCGTTGACTCCCGCAAGGTTGGCGAAGGGCCGGACCTGCGCCTGCACCGCAAGAATCTTCTCCCGGAGTTGCGGCTCCATGAGATCGAGCTGCACCGCATAGGCAATGAACTCGTGCCACTCTCGCCGCAAGCGGCTGCGATCGCGATCGATCGCTTCCCAGACCGCCATGTGCGCCAGCTCGTGGCGGAGAAAGGAGCCGGCCAGTTGCGGCGTCCAGGGCAGCCCCCAAGGGCTCACGTCCGATGTTCGATAGGCGACGATCTGCGATCGCCCCCTGTCGAAATAGCCGTGTCTGGAGGCATCGTCGGCGGAGCGATCCGCGGGACGGTCGGCGAAACGCAGCGAAACCCTGGGCGCCACCTCGAAGCCCATGCCCCGGAAGTACGCCGTGATATCGGTCAGCGCCCGACATGCCATGTCGAGCTCGGCGGGATCGTCGAACACGACATCAACGGTCGGGTGGCCGCAATCGCCTCTCTGCGCCGCCGCGATGCCCTGCGACACGGGCGCTCCGAGTGTTCCGGCGCCCAAGACAAGCAGTGCGAGAACGGCTTGACGACGGCGGAGCATCATGATCACCGCCTTCCCTGGCGGTGCGCCGGCGTGCCGGTGGCCCGGGTATCGGTCTTGGTCGAGCCGCGGTAGTTCGTGCACGCATAGATCCGGCGTCCGACCTCCGCGAGCAGGTCGTCGGCGAGCTGCAGCAGGGCCTCGATGCGCGCGTCGGCGAGGCGATAGTAGACGAACCGGCCCTGCTGCTCGGCCGACACGAGGCCGCACTCGCTCAAGCACCGCAGGTGGTTCGACGTATTGGATTGGGAGAGGCCGGTGACCTCGACGATTCGGCCCACCGGCAGGGGGCCGTCGCGCAGCGCCTCGAGAATCGCGAGCCGCGACTCGTCGGAGAGGCCGCGGAACAGCTTGGCCTGGAGGCCGTAGGCCTCGATGCGGTCCATCACAAGCATAGCTTTCGCCTCTGGCAATTCATCGTATCATCGCTTAATGATATGATGAACCAATTCGGAGACGGGATCAACAATGAACCGAACGATCGAGAGCGCTGAGTGGCGCGTGGCCAATCTGGATTGCGAACACGACGCCGCGGCGCTCAAACGCGGCCTTGCGGATCGCCCGGGGATCGCAGAGATCGACGTCTATCCCAAGGCCGCCAAGGTCCGCGTCCGCTTCGATCCGGCGGCGACGTCGGCGGCAGAGGTTCGAAGGCAGCTCGGCGAGGCCGGCTTCCCGGCTGAGGAAGGGCGCGACCTGCCAGCGCTGCCGAGGCCGTGGCGCAACGCCAAGGTTCTCACCTCCGCCGCGTCCGGCCTTCTTCTGCTTGCCGGCTGGCTCGCGAGCCTGGCGCCGGCGACCGAAATCGCCGCCGTGCCGCTCTACGTCGCGGCCATCCTGGTCGGCGGCTATTTCTTCGGCCGCGAGGCCGTGGAGGAGCTGCTCTTCGAGCGGCAGATCGGCATCGAGCTGCTGATGTCCGTGGCCGCCGTCGTTGCAGCAATCATGGGGCAGCCGGCGGAAGGCGCCATGCTGGTCTTCCTCTACTCGATCTCCGAGGCGGCCGAAGGCTACACCGAGGAAAAGACGCGCTCGGCGATCAGGGCGCTCATGGCGCTCGCCCCGAAGGTGGCCCTTGTCCGCCGCGACGGCGGGGAGGTCGAGATCCCGGTGGAGGAGCTGCGCGTCGGGGAGGTGTTCATCGCGCGGCCCGGCCAGGCCATGCCGACCGACGGCGAAATCCTCAGCGGTACGTCCAGCGTGAACGAGGCGCCGGTCACCGGTGAGAGCGTGCCCGTCGAGAAGGCACCGGGCGAGCAGGTGTTTGCAGGCACGATCAACGGCGAGGCGGCGCTTGAGGTCCGCGCCACACGTACCCACGCCGACAACACGCTGGCCCGGATCATCCAGATGGTCGAGGAAGCCCAGGAGCGGCGGGGCCGGAGCCAGCGCTTCATTGAGCGCTTCGGCGCCCGGTACAGCCCGGCCGTGCTCGGGCTCGGCATCCTCGCCGCGTTGGGCCTCCCGCTCGTGCTTGGCCTGTCCTGGCAGGAGGCGGTGATGCGAGCGACGGTGTTCATCGTGGCTGCTGCACCCTGCGCGCTGGTGATCTCAATCCCCATCACGATGGTCGCGGCGTTAGGTACAGCGGCCCGCAATGGCGTGCTGGTCAAGGGCGGCATCTATGTTGAGGAACTCGCCAAGGTGAGCGTCGTCGCCCTCGACAAGACGGGGACGCTGACCAGCGGCGAGCCTCAGGTCACCGATATCCTGCTGGCAGGACGGCACGACGGAAGCCCGGCGGACGCGGACGCGCTGCTCGCAATGGCTGCGGCCGTCGAGCGCCACAGCGAGCATCCGCTTGCCCGCGCAATCGTGCGCCGCGCTCGTGAAGCCGATCTCGCGGTCCCCGAGGTGGCCGGCTTCCGCGCCCTGACCGGCGCCGGCGCCGAAGCGTCCGTGGACGGGCGCCGCCTCTATATCGGCAGCCCGGCGCTGTTCGAAAGCCGGCTCAGCATTCCGCTCGAGAGCCTCGAGGGCGAGATCGCGCGGCTCCAAGACGACGGCAAGACGGTCATCGTGGTCGGCGACGACCGAGCCGCCTGGGGACTGCTCGCCCTGCGCGACACGCTCCGGCCGAACGCCCGACAGGCCATCGCCGCGCTGCACCGAGCCGGCATCCGCAGCGTCGTCATGCTGACCGGCGACAACCCGCGCACGGCCCACGCCATCGCCAAGGAGGCGGGCATCGACGAGGTCTTCGCCGCGCTCAAGCCGGAGGACAAGGTCGCCAAGGTGCGCGCCCTTGCCCAGGAACGCGGTCATGTCGCGATGGTCGGCGACGGCGTCAACGATGCGCCGGCACTGGCCGAAGCGACAGTCGGCGTCGCCATGGGCGCGGCCGGCACCGATGTCGCCTTGGAGACGGCGGACGTGGCGTTGATGGCGGACGACCTGGAGAAGCTCGTCTATGCGCTGAGGCATGCGCGGCGCACGCATACGGTTGTCAGGCAGAACCTCGCGCTGTCCGCCGTCGTCATCGGCGCGCTGATCGTCGGCGCCATGGCCGGTGCCTTCTCCTTGCCGGTCGTGGTGGTGGCGCACGAGGTGAGCGAGTTCCTCGTCATCGCCTCGGGCTTGCGCATGCTGCGGAGCTGAGGAGCGATGCGACTGGCATTCTCCATCGCCCTATCAATTGGCGTCGTCGTGCTCGACCAGGCGACCAAGCGGTTCTTCGAGATCACCTTCGCCGACGCGGGCCACGTTGCGCCGGTGACCCCGTTCTTCAATCTCGTGCTCGTCCACAACCGCGGCGTCAGCTTCGGCCTTCTGAGCTCGGGGCATCAATACGCGCCCTACCTTCTCGCCCTGGTCGGAGTCGCTATCGTAACAAGACTTTCCCTATGGCTCGGACGGAGCAGCAGCGGCGTCCAGAGACTGGCGCTGGCTGCCATCATTGGCGGTGCGATCAGCAACATTGTCGATCGGCTCGACGACGGCGCGGTGACGGATTTCCTCGATTTCCATCTCGGCATCTATCATTGGCCTGCGTTCAATCTCGCCGACGTCGCCATTACCTGCGGTGTCGCAGCACTTCTCTTTGAGTCTCTCTGGCCGAAAACGAGAACGATCGAAACTCCTGGGCGCACTGGCTCGTCGCGAACCCATCGACCCTGAGACAGATCTTACTTTGAGCAGAAGCACGGCGAGGAGAACCAGCCATCGCGACTATGCCGTCCTCGTGCCAAGACGGAGGGAAGCGGCGCTCACGCGCCGCCTTTGCCGAACTTCCAGACCGGGATGCCGAGCTTCCTGGCCTTGTCGGCGAGGTTCTCCTGAATGCCGGTGCCGGGGAAGACCATGACCCCGATCGGCAGGATGTCGAGCATCTGGTCGTTGCGCTTGAACGGCGCCGCCTTGCCGTGGCGAGTCCAGTCGGGCTTGAAGGCGACCTGGACGACCTTGCGGTTGTCGGCCCAGCAGGCGGCGATGCGCTCGGCGCCGCGCGGGCTGCCGCCGTGCAGCAGCACCATATCGGGATGCTTGGCGTGGACCTTGTCGAGCGCGGCCCAGATGCGCTGGTGATCGTTGAAGTCGGAGCCGCCGGTGAACGCGATGCGGCTGCCCGTGGGTACGAGCAGCTGCGCCTCGGCGCGGCGCTCGGCGGCGATGAATTCGCGGCTGTCGATCATCGCGGAGGTGAGCGCGCGATGGTTGACCATCGAGCCCGAGCGGGGCCGCCACAGCGAGCCGGTGACCGCCTCGTAGTGCTCGGCGGCATGGTCGCGGCAGAACTCGAAGGCGTTGCGGCGCTCGATCAGGCCGAGGCCCTGGTCGATGAAGCGCTCCAGCTCGACCGAGCGGACCTCGGAGCCGTTCTGCTCCAGCTGCGAGCGGCGCTGCGCCTGCTCGTTGGTGTCGAGATCGCGCTCGATGCGGCCGATCTTGCGGTGGAACAGGTTGACGAAGGACCAGAGCAGGTCGTCGAGATCGTCCTCGAGCCGCGTGTCGGTCAGCATCGCGGCGAAGCCGTCGACGATCGCGCCGAGCTCGGCGCGGACGGCATCCGCCTCGGGCAGCGGGCGCGGATCAGGCTCATCCCGGCCGGGGCGGTGACCATAGAGCGCCAGCTCGTCGAGCAGATGCGCGGTGGGCGAGGCAGCGTGCAGCTCGTCGGCGGGCTCGGTGTCGGGGGTGAGGAAGGGCATGGGGTCGTGCGTCATGGCGGGCTCCTGTTGCCGGTCTGGCCGCGCCCATCGCGGCCTTCACGGCGATCGCCCGCCGGGGACGGGGCCGGGCCTGCACCCCGCCGCCGGCCTGCCGGCAAGGGGCCGGAGCGCGAGCGGAGGATGGCGGGAGGCGGCTATTTTGTTTCGCGATGCAAAGCCGGGCGGCCTTCCGCCCGGCGGCGGAAAATAGCCGCCGGACGCCATTGCAGGACCGGGGCCGGCCCAGGCAGATCGCCGCTCGGGAAGGCCGCTGGCGCGGCCCCCTGGCCGGCGCGGAAGCCTCGCCGCACGTGTCCCCCGTCCCCTTCCGGTTTGACACCGAACCGTAAGAGAAGCCGCGCTCGACTTTCCGGTCAGGCAGCGGCGCGACGGCGCACGAACCGCAGGACATCGGCCGGGACGAGCTGGTCCGCCAGCCGGGCCAGCATGGCGTCCGGGCCGAGCCGGCGCAGATCGACGTTGAAATCGCTCCTGGCCGGCATGAGGTCGCGGACCTCGATACCAGCGTCGCGTCCGCGCGCATGGAGCCGTTCCGCCGCCATCCGGCCGGCCGCATCGCGGTCACGCGCGATATAGAGCCGGGCCAGCATCGGGGCGAGATCGAGGGCGGCGAGATGGTTCGCCGAGAGCGCGGCGATCATCGGCAGGTCGGGCAGCACCGATTTGAGCCCGAGCATGGTCTCGATACCCTCCCCGGCGGCGAGCACGTCGGTGGCATGGCCGAAGCGCACGCCGTTGCCCAGCAGTTGGCCGAGCGCGCGGCGCGGATCGGCGAGTGGCGCCTTTTCGGGACGCTGCCGGTCGAGCCAGGTGCGGTGGACGCCGGTGATGCGGCCGTCGGCGTCGGTCACGGCCGCGAGCAGCCCCGGCCAAGACTCGCGGGCCGCATCGAGGTCGGCGCGATACCAGAGCGCGGGATGGAAGCGCAGCGACGTCCAGTCGAGCCGTGCGGTGATGCCGCGCGCGCGCAGATAGGCTTCGGCTTGGGTGCCGGCGACGGGCCGGCCGGCGCGAAACAGACGGCGGGCGGCCTCGGGCGATCCGCCGGGCGCAGGCGGCTCGCGGGTCGGATGCGCAGGCTCGGAACGCGGCAGGCAGAGGAAGCGGCGCGCCTCGTCGAGCACGTCGCGGAAGGCGTCGAGCCCGCGGTTGAGGGCGATCAGGTCGAGAAGATCGCCGTGCTCGCCGGTGGCGGCGTCGGTCCATTTGCCGGCGGCGCCGGGACCGGACTCCGGTCCCGTGAGACGGACATAGAGGCTGCGGCCGGGCGTGTCCCGGACATCGCCCACCAGCCAGTAGCGGCCGTGGCGGCGGCCATTGGGAAGGTAATGGCGGCAGACGGCCTCGGCATCGCGCGCGAGGCGCCGCGCCAGGTCGGTGGCCCGGCTGGACATGATGCTGGACATGATCGCCTCCCCTCACGCCGCGCTGCGGTCGGCGATGCGCACGAGCGGGTGGCGCTCCAAGAGAGTGCCGAGGATGGCGGGGCCAGCCACGCCGGTGGGAACGAACAGCCGGAGCTTCCAGGCGATGATCTCGGAGGTGAGCCCCATCGCCTTCAGCCGGTCGACCATGCCGTCGGAGAAACCGGAGAGCTCGACGCGGAACGCGCCCATGATCCTGGCGCGGCGAAGCTGCAGACTGTCGGCGAGTTCCAGCATGGTCCGGCCGTCGAGCACGGCGGTCCAGGCGTCGGCAGGGCTGATCGTCGGCGTATCCATCGCGACCGCCCGGGCGACCCAGGCCGGCGAGACGAGGCGGCCGATCACGCGCTCACCCTCGTCGGTCTGAAGCCGGTAGACGCGGCAGCCTTCGTCGGGAAGCCGTTTCCAGATCGGCAGGAGCAGGCCGGTCACGATATGGATCCGGCTGTCGGTGAAGTCGGGCAGGTCGGCGAGCTCGGCGTTCCAGGCGGCTGCGAAGGTGTGGCGGTCGGCCTCGCGCCAATGCGTCTGCGCCATCATGGCCAAGGAGATGGCGGCGCGCTCCATCGGCCGTAGGAGACGGACGCGGCGCTCGACCTCGCCGTCGTCGAGCATCAGGCTGGGTGCGGGGACCTGGACGGCGGCGCGGCCTGACTGGCGGTTGACCAGCAGCGTCGCGCGAGGATCGCCGGCGCGGTGCAGCGCCTCGGCCAGGCTGAACGGCCGGTGGCGATCGCGGCGGGCCACGGTGAAGACCTGCGTCTCGGCGCCGCTGCCCGGATGGACGTAGATGGTGCGGCGGTCGGTGACGCGCAGCGATTCGGCCGTAACCGTCTCGACGCCGAGATCGTAAGTGCCCGAGGCAACTGCGCCCTCGATCTTCGCCCGCAGCAATTCCTCGAACACGCCGAACAGGACGTTCTGCAGGTCGATGGTGAGCGCCAGCAATCGGTTGAGGAAGGTGGTGATCGGCGGCAGCTCCTCGCGCAGGCTGCCATCGCCATCGGTCAACCGCAGGCCGGTGGCGTCCTCGAACGCCTGCAAGGAACAGCCTTCGACCTTGCCGGCGTAGAGCAGCGTGTAGAGCTGGCGCAGCGCGGCACGGCCATAGACGGACTCGAGGTTGTCGTCGGCGCGGAACAGCCCCTGCCCGCCGGTCTGGCGCTGCCCTTTGGTGATGGCGCCGAGCGTGTCGAGGCGGCGGGCGATGGTCGAGAGGAAACGCTTCTCCGCCTTCACGTCGGTGGCGATCGGCCGGAACAGCGGCGGCTGCGCCTGGTTGGTGCGGTTGGAGCGCCCGAGGCCCTGGATTGCCGTGTCCGCCTTCCAGCCGGCTTCGAGGAGGTAATGGACGCGCAGGCGGCGGTTCCTCGCGCCGAGATCAGCATGGTAGCTTCGGCCCGTGCCGCCCGCGTCGCTGAACACGAGGATGCGCTTCTCGTCGTCCATGAAGGCTTGCGTCTCGGCGAGATTGGCCGATCCGGCCCGGCTCTCGACGCGCAGACGATCTGCATGCCGGACGATGCGCCGCGAGCGCCCGGTGACCTCGGCGACCATGTCGGTGCCGAAGCGCTGGACGATCTGATCGAGCGCACCCTGCACCGGCGGAAGCGCCGCGAGCTTCTCGATCAGGCGGTCGCGCCGTTCGATGGCGTCGCGGCATTGGACCGGCTGGCCGTCGCGGAACACCGGGCGCGACGACAGATTGCCCTCGCTGTCGGTGAAGGGCTCGTAGAGCTGCGTCGGGAAGGAATGCGCGAGATAGTCGAGGACATATTCGCGAGGTGTGATGTCGACCTGCACGTCGCCCCACTCCTCGGTCGGAATCTCCGCCAGACGCCGCCCCATCAGCGCCTCGCCGGTCGAGACGATCTGGATGACGGCGGCGTGGCCCGCGTCGAGGTCGCGGTCGACGGCGGCGACCAGCGTCGGCGTCTTCATCGCCGTGATGAGGTGGTTGAAGAAGCGCTGCTTGGCGCTCTCGAACGCCGAGCGCGCGGCGGACTTCGCCTGTCCATTCAAGGTGCCGCTTTCGCCCGTGATGTTCGTGGCCTCGAGCGCCGCGGTGAGATTGTTGTGGATGATCTGGAACGCGCCGGCATAGGCGTCGTAGATGCGGACCTGCTCCGGGCTGAGCGGATGCTCGACCAGCTCGTATTCGACGCCTTCGTAGGAGAGCGAGCGAGCCGCATAGAGGCCGAGCGCCTTCAGGTCGCGGGCCAGCACCTCCATCGCCGCCACGCCGCCGGCCTCGATTGCCTGGACGAACTCGGCGCGCGTGGCGAAGGGGAAATCCTCGCCGCCCCACAGACCAAGCCGCTGCGCATAGGCGAGGTTGTGGACCGTGGTGGCACCGGTCGCCGAGACATAGAGCACGCGGGCGTTGGGCAGCGCATGCTGCAAGCGAAGGCCGGCGCGGCCCTGCTGCGACGGCGCCTGATCGCCGCGCTCGCCCTTTCCGCCCGCGGCATTCTGCATGGCGTGGCTCTCGTCGAAGACGATGACGCCATCGAAGTCGCGGCCCAACCAATCAACGATCTGCTGAACGCGCGAGGCCTTCGCCTCCCGCGCATCGGAGCGCAGGGTTGCATAGGTGGTGAAGAGGATGCCGTGCTCCAGTCGGATCGACGTGCCTTGGCGGAAGCGGGCGAGCGGCGTGATCAGCAGCCGCTCCTGCCCGAGCGCCGACCAGTCGCGCTGGGCGTCCTCAATCAGCTTGTCCGACTTCGACACCCAGACCGCGCGGCGGCGGCCTTGCAGCCAGTTGTCGAGCAGCACGCCCGCGACCTGGCGGCCCTTGCCGGCGCCGGTGCCGTCGCCGAGCATCCAGCCACGCCGGAAGCGGACGGCCGCCTCTGCATTGTCGGGCGCCGCCGCGACGATGTCGAAGGTCTCGTCGACGGTCCACGACCCGGCGAGGAAGCCGGCATGGGCCTCGCCGGTATAGATGACACTCTCGAGCTGGGCGTCCGACAGCAGGCCGTCCGTGACGACGGCGGCCGGCAGATGTGGGTGGTAGCTCGGCTTGGGCGGTGCCACCGACGCCATGGCCGCCGACTGCACCAAGCGCGTCGGATGCGGCTTGGCATTCGGAATGCGGATCGACTGGAGGCTATAGCCCTCATAGAGCGCCTCGCTGATGCGCCCCTCTCCGGCGGGCGCCCAGTCGCAAGGCTCATAGGCGACGTCGACGGCGTCTTCCGGAGCGGGTCCGATGGGCTGGGTCGGGATCGCGCGCGGCACCGAACGTGCCGATGCCGGACGCCCTGCGAGCGTCGCGGCCTGTATAGCTCGGGAAGCCGCCATGGCGGCGCGCGTCGGGACATGACGGATGACCCAGTCAAGCAGCGTGGCGGCGTCGGGTGCGACACCCAGCGACGGTGGGAACTTCGTCGGATCGTCGGCAGGGATGCGGTCGATCACCGTCAGGCGTGTCTCGACGCCGGTGCCGTGGCGGGCATAGACGTGGCCGTCGATGGCGGCGGAAAACATGACACGGCCCCGCTCCTGAAGCCGCACGAAGCCGTTGCGCCAGGCGGGATTGTCGGGGGAGAGGTTGGCGCCGGTGATGGCGACCAGGCGGCCGCCTTCGGCGAGGCGCGCCAACGCGGAGGCGGCATGGCGTAGAGCCGAGTCGGCAACCTTGCCGTCCACATGCGCTGCCACCGAGAAGGGCGGGTTCATCAGCACAACGCTCGGCCGGATACCGGCGTCGAGATGATCGTGGATATGCGCCGCGTCATGGCGGGTGACGGCCGTGCCGGGGAACAGATGCGAGAGGAGGCCGGCACGCGTCTCGGCCAATTCATTCAGAACGAGCGACGCGCCGTCCTGTTCGGCGAAGATGGCGAGCAGGCCCGTGCCGGCCGATGGTTCCAGCACCAGGTCGCGGGGCGTGATGCCGGCGGCGATTCTGGCTACATACCCAAGGGCGATCGGCGTGGAGAACTGCTGAAGCGCTTGGCTTTCTTGCGAGCGGCGTGTCTGCGATGGCAGGAGGGCGGCGAGCTTGGCCAGCATCGCGAGGAACGCGATCGGGGTTTCGGCCCGAACGCGCATGGCCGGGCCGAACTTGCGCAGGAACAAGACCTGTGCTGCTTCGCAGGCTTCGTAGGCGTCCTTCCAGCTCCATGCGCCTTCGGCGTCGGTGCCGCCGAAGGCCTGTTCCATGGCAGCGCGCAGGGTACGCGCATCGACGATCCGGCCCCGCGCTAAGTCCGGGAGCAGATGCCCGGCGGCGCGGAACAGCGCGGATGCAGGGACAATAGGCTGGCTAGCCGCCGCGGTCGCGGCGGAAGATGCGGTCATGACGTTCATGGCTGAGGTTTCCCGAGAGAGCGCGAGGAACGGGACGAGCCGCGAGGGCGCTCTCTCTTGTGCCCCTCGGCTCACCCCGTCCCGGCCCTTCTCTTCCTCTCAGGCGACACGGACCGCGCCGCCGCCTGCCGCCATCACGGTCCAGACTCTGGCCGCCAATGCCGGGATGTCGTCGAGCATCGACAGCGGTGCGAAGTGGTTGCGGCCGCCGGTATAGTCGCGCCGGCCTTCGCAGATGCGGATGAGGATGCCGGTGTCGGCGCGGGTCGCCGGCTGGCAGACCTGCACATAGACGCGCTCATGGTGGAGCGTGATCTCGCCGGACACGGCGATGCCGCCCTGGTTCGAGCGGAGATCGAACGATGCGGGCGGAAAGCCGAGTCCCGCGGCGAGACGGCGAAGCCGCGCCCGGGCGACAGTATGGAAGCGGCGCTTCCGATCGGGCTCGTAGGAGCAGGAGGTGTACCAGTCCATCGAAAGTCTCCTGAAATGCGAAAGCCCGGCACCCCCTCGACGTGCTCAGGAGGCCGGGCTTGGTGTAGGAGGGTGCGGGGCGACGAGTGCGGCCGCCCCGCTGGTCGAGGTCATTCAGCCGCGATGGCGGGCGGCTGCGGCTCTTCCGGATTGGAGTCCGCGGAGGCGCCCTCGTTGTCATCGAGGAAGGCCGGCAGATCTTCGCTTGTGGCCGGTTCGGCGACGGCCTCCTCGGCGTCAAGCAGGCGAAGCGGCTCGGGCAACCACCCGGACCCGGCGAGCAGGCGCTCGGCCTCCTTTGCCATGTCCGGCTTCTTGAGGTGGTCGATGAGCTGCGCCGAGCCTTCGCCCTTGGCCTCGCGCACCGCTTCGAGGATGCGTGCCTTGGTGATCCGGCCGAGATAGTTGTCGACGGTCGGCGCCCAGCCAGCCGCGACCATGTCGAGACCGACGGCCCGGGCGA
This sequence comes from Tistrella arctica, assembly GCF_039630945.1. Taxonomy (NCBI): domain Bacteria; kingdom Pseudomonadati; phylum Pseudomonadota; class Alphaproteobacteria; order Geminicoccales; family Geminicoccaceae; genus Tistrella; species Tistrella arctica. The sequence continues at coordinate 22,042 of NZ_JBBKTV010000015.1, read as the reverse complement.
CCTGCCCCGCATGGACGATGCGGCGCGGGTTGCGGTTCCACGGCTCGTGGACTGCGTTGACCGAAAGCGACGCGCAGTGCGCGAACAGCGATGCGCGGCTGTCGCCGTCGAAGGCGATCAGCGCGTTCCAAAGGTCGCCGGCGTCCTTCGGCAACTGTCCGGCCCATTGTGCGTGCCGGTCTTCGATCGCCTTGGCCGACACACTGTCGTTGAGCCCTGGCGCCTGCGTGCCGAAGCTCGCGCTCTTCGCCGTGATCTCCAGACAGGTCTCAGACGCATAGCGATAGAAGGCGTTGAGGCAGAGCGCATGGAGGACCGCGACGAAGGCGGTGTCGGGATCGTTCGCCAGCGCGTCGCGCAGCGCCAGCGTGCGATGAGCGGTGAGCTCGGTGACCAGACGGTCGGGCAGCGGCTTGATGCCATCTTCCTCCTCGGCGGTCTCGGCACCTGCCGACGACCCATCGCTGCCGATGGTGATCACCGTGCGCTGGACATCGCCGTCGTCCTCGGAACCTTCGGGCGCTTCGCCGTCGGCGTCCGGCTCGGCCGGTGCTTCGTCCTCGGGACGGACATAGCCGCGTTCGATGCGCAGATCGCCGTCGCCATCGATGCTGACGAAGGCGCCGGCACGGGCGATGTCGGCCGGATCGTAGATCACAGGGCGATCGTCGAACGCCTCCAGCGCCGTCTCGATCTCGCCGAGGCGCTGGTCGACCTCGTCGGGGAGCTCTTCGGCCTCGGCGTACTCCGCCTCCAGCTTGTCGTACTCGGCGCGCAGCGCGTCATAGCTCGTCTGCTCCTCGTCGCTAAGCGACGCCGTCTCTCCGGCAAGGCGGCGCAGATCGGAGGTATGGCCATAGGGAAACTCCGCCGCGACCTCGATCCATTTCCAGCCCTCGCCGCGGAGCGCCTCCGCCTCGCTGGTCAGCTTCTCGACGACGAGCCGGTCGAGCAGCACCGGATCCTGCAGCCACCCGCCGTCGTCCTGCTGGAAGAGATCGCGCATGACGGCGCCGCCGGCCGCCTCGTAGACGTCGATGCCGACGAACTGCGCCCGCTTGTCGGAAGCACGGATGGCGCCTTCGGTAAGCTGGCGGCGGATGTAATAGGGCTCCTTGTTGTAGGAGCGGGCGAGCTGCTCCCATACCTGCTCCTGGCGTTCATGGTCATTGGTGACGGTGAAGGCCATGAGCTGCTCGAGCGTCATCTCGTCTTCGGCATAGAGGTCGAGGAGCTTCGGCGAGACCGAAGCGAGCTTCAGGCGCTGCTTCACGACGCTGGGGCCGACGAAGAAGCGCGCGGCGATCTCCTGCTCGCCCAGGCCGGAGTCGCGAAGGGTCTGAAAGGCGCGGAACTGGTCGAGCGGATGGAGGGCGACGCGCTGGACGTTCTCGGCCAGGCTGTCCTCCTCGGGCGTCCCACCCTCGCGCACGACGCACGGCACGGGCTGAGTCTTGGCCATGCGCTTCTGCTTCACGAGCAGTTCGAGCGCCCGGAAGCGCCGCCCGCCGGCCGGGACCTCGTACATGCCGGTCTCGGCGCCCTCGGCGTCCAGCACCGGCCGCACGCTCAGGCTCTGCAGGAGCGTGCGGCGGGCGATATCCTCGGCCAGGTCCTCGACCGAGATGCCGGCCTTCACCCGGCGGACGTTCGCCTGGGACAGCACCAGCTTGTTGAAGGGAATGTCCTGAGACCGGCTCAGGACGATCTTGGGATTGGCGGTTGCCATGTCGGTTCTCCATGACGGGCCGGCCGGGAGCCTCTCTCTCGACCTCCAAACCCGTCACAGAGTCCCCCTCCCGCCTCTCCCTCTGGAGCCGCCGCCGGGTCCAGCGTGGCTGAGGAATCAGGGCGTCGAGGAATCCACGGCGGACGCTCCGGGTTGATCCGTCCCGTGGCGATGCTGTGCAGCATGTCGAGCAGATAGACGGGATCAGCCGGATACGGGCAGTCACGCCAGAGCTGGATCAGCAGCGGGCGCAGATTGTCCCCATAGCCAGCGAGCCGTATACGGGCGCGTTGCCAATCGCGTGCGCGGCGGTCGCGATCGCGCTGCTGCACCCTTGGCCACCATGTGGCGCGGCGCGCCATCTCGGCGTCGGCGCTCGACTGTCTTTGCGCGATAAGGGGGGCAAGCAGCGGGAACTTGTCGCGCTGAGTCCTCTGGGCGCGAGCCAGGGCGGCGCGTTTACGGGGCGTGTCCTCATAGGCCGACACGCGCGACCAGCGACGGAAGCGCATCACGCCACCTCCCGCTCGTCTTCGTCGGCCGTCATTTCGACGGGCCCGTCGGGATGGGACCGGAACGCGAGCAGATAGTCGGCCGCTTTCGACGCGGCGCTCGCCGCGCGAACGATGGCGCGGTCATCTTCGCGCAGCACCTCGAGCCAGGATCCGATGTAGTCGGCGTGCCGTACCGTCGGCACGATGCCGAGCGTGGCGCAGACGAAGGCGCTGGTCATCTCGGCACAGAGCTCTTCTTTAGCATAAAGCGCGGAACCGAACCCGCCCGACAGGTCACGGCCGAGCCGCGAGGGATGGCCACTCCAATGGCCGAGCTCGTGCAGAGCCGTGCGATGCCAGTTGATCGGCTCGAAATAGGCATCGGGCCGAGGGACCTGCACAAAATCATGCGAGGGGCTGTAGAAGGCGCGGTCGCCGCCAATGCGGAAGTCCGCACCCGTTGCCGCGATCAAGGCCTCGGCCTGTGGCAGGATCATGCCCTCCGCCACGGGCGGCGGCGCGGTCGAGAGCTTCGCCGGCAGGTCCTCGCATTGGTCGGTGTTGAACACCGTGAAGCGCTTCAGGAAGGGGATGGCCCCCGGCTCGTCCCCATCGCGTTCGGCCCGCCGGCGCTCCTCGTCTGGAACGAAGCGGTCGGCATAGACGACGGTCGTGCCGGTCTCGCCCTTGCGGACATGGCCGCCGAGCCCAAGCGCCTGGCGAAACGTGAGCCAGCGCTGGCCGGAGAAGCCGCGCTCTACGACTGCACTCCACAGGATCAGCACATTGATCCCAGAGTAGCAGCGGCTGGTCGCGGCATTCTGCGGCATGGCGAGGGATGCCCTCGCGGCCGCCGTGCCCCAGGGCTGGACCCAGGGCACGCGGCCTGCCTCCAGCTCGGCGATGATTTTGTCGGTGATTTCCTGATAGAGGCTCGCCCGGTCCCTACCGGAGCGAGCGCGAGCGGTTGAACGTGACATCGCGGATCTCCGCGACGGGTCGGCGAGAGCCTCTCTCTCACCTCCTCAACCCGTCACGGAAAACCCAACCGCCCTCTCACTCCTGGTGGAGACCCCCGGCGGTTGCTGCAGGCTTCACCCCCGACCCCATGCCAGGATATGTCGCTATGACAAGACAGCTGAAGGACAGGGTTGCGTCAGGAGCCGACATTCCCGGGTGCAATCGGCTGCCGCGATGTGGTGGGGAAAGCCGACGTTCGTGCAGAGCCCAGCGGACAACCCTAGGCTTGGCAAAACTGGTTCGCTGTAGGTCGAATGCTTGACCGCCTTGAAGTCTGTACCGCGAGTAATACGCCTACGGCACTATTGACTCCGCGTGATGAACTGGGCGCGTTCAAGCAGTTCATCGAACGTCACGATGTCAATGCTGCGGGTCTCGCGCCGGAACAGTTCAAAGGTGTCGTGCATCACGTTCGCAGCTCTGGGGTTCTCGGAACGAGAGAACTCGTCCCGTGACCCGATGACTAGGATGCACTTTGCGTTTCTGGTGCGCGCCGTCAGAACCTCGGTGCCTGCCTTGTTATAGTGCTCGCCAGTTTGAGCGAAGGATAACCATTCCGCCTTCTGTTCGATGATCTGGGAAATGGCGCTCATGAACTCCGGGCTGAACTCCCATGTTCCAGCCCGTCCGCCACGGCTTGCTCTGAAAATCGGGGTGTCAGGCCTCTTGATTTCAACAAGCACTGTGTAGTCCGTGAAACTCATAAGGAAGTCGATCGCAGGCTTGTTCTGGTTGTCGGTGCCTCCACCCCCGACCGTCATTTCTCGGCCAAACTGCCGCATCACGCGATAATCGAGACCATACCCGAAAACCCACTGCTCGCGCTCAAAGAAGTCCTGCCACTGCGCTTCGCTCCAATCCCCGAGGCGCATGTGCTCTTCATACTCTTCCAGCCCCTGCCTGCGTCCAAGAAGGATGTTGATTTCCTCGTCGGTCAATGACTGTTGCAGTGCGTGCAGAAGGCCGTTCCTTTGTCCCTCTGTCATACTCTTGATGCGGTCGATAATTCCGCGATCCGAGGCATCAATGACCGCTTTCGGCCCGGCCTTCGTGGATATGTCTTCGATCTGGAAATTCTCTTCATTCGACAGGTTGATGAATTCAATCTGAGACAGGAAACCAAGAAGGCGGGTGAACTCGTCGTCGCGGAAGGTGAATTCGTCCTTCTCGACCGACTCAATCCAGTCGCCTGCACGAGTCTTGAAGGTTTGAAGGGCCAGTCGCTTAATCTTCTTGTCATCTTGGGTGATAAGGGCGGAAATCTGTGTCTTGCGGCTGTTCCCCGTCAGGCGAAGGCACATTGCGCCTTCCATCTCGCCAAGATGAACTTGGTCGCTCCCTTCGATTACCATTCTGACTTGGCGAACGCGCTCCGGGTTCCGCTGATTGAAGGTGAAGACCTTTGAGATATAGGTCTTGGCCTGTTTGCGCAGCTTGAAGTAGTCGTATTCGCTTTCGTCGCTCATGTTCTGCGCTTTCCAGGCCTCATGTGCTCTATAGCATCAAAGCACCCTTCCTGTGCCTCTCTCAAGGTGCGGTAAGTCCTGCTTCCCCATGTCGGTCGCTCTGCCAAGGGTGGGGTTATGCCGACCGAATACCCATTGGAGCGGCGAGCCACTATACAGTGATATCCATCAACCTTGACGTGCGGATTCCCCTTGGCAGAAACCTTCCAGCCCTTCCGGTCGGGAAACTTCTGGCGGCGAGCAGCCCTGCGCCGCATATCGGAGTCGCGCTCTTTGGCGCGCCTCTTATTCCCTTCCATGTAGCCCGCACAGTCGCAGCCGCAATCCAGCGTCTCGGGGTAGTCGGGATGCACCATGGTATGCACGAATCGGATGGTCTGCACCTCGCACATTTCGCAGATCATGTATTCCTCGCCCTCTTCGCGCAGGTCGCGGGTGGCGATGCACTGCCAATCCCGATGCGGAACACCGTGTTGAGACCACTTACCACGGGCATTTGCGGCGATGGGATCGCTCATGCCCCAATACTAGCGCGGAAATTTCAAGTCGGAAGAGATCTTCCGCTGGAAGAATTCAGAACTCGGTACCCCTAGACATTCGCATTCTGAATCGATCCGGGCGCGTGGACAAATAGCAGGCTCGATTGAGGCCGTGTATGCTTCTACGCGCTGACGCGATCTCATCCCTCTAACGTAGGAGAATTACTTCCCATGCCCTGGTAGGGACAACCTATACCGCGCCGGACAAGAGGGAGACTGCGTAACGCTGCAGCCAAGGGCCGCTCCGAACTCTTAGTGGACTTAAGGCTGACGGGACCGCAACGGCTGCATCGGGTCAAGTGCGAGCCCCGAGAACCGGGTACCAGGCGTCTGACACTCAGAACTAGGCCGCTCCCGGCCGCTTCACCATTTGCGGTCCTGCTCATCGCAAGAGATCGCGGTAGCCGCCGTTCACCAGCTTTTCCGCCATACGGACCAGCCGTTGCACCCGCAGGCGCAGATAATCGGACCGACCGCACCAGTCCTCCCGCACGGTCTTCTCGCCGAAGAGCGCCGCGGCAATCTCGCGATGACTGGCACCAGCCTGGACCGCGTCATAGGCCTGAAGCGCCATCGCCCAGCGGCGGGCGCGGCGTTCCGGGGGATAGAGTCCGCGTGGAAATCGACCGAGCCGGCGGAGCAGCATGAGGCGGCGCAGCGTCAGCGTCTTCGCCTCGATATGCTTGAACCCGGACAGTTCGTAGCGGAAGCGAACGGGGCCATCGAGCAGGCTGCCCGCCGTCACGTCTATATGGAGATGATGTGCACCATCACTCAGGAGCAGATGCTCGTGGCCGTCAGGGCTCCGGAGGACCGTCGCCAGACTCTCGAAGTGGTGGAGGTCGAAAGCATCGCCATCGCCACGACGAGCCGGTAGCGTCTCTGCGGCCAGCACCGAGGCATCCCAATCGGATCGCCAGAAGATGCAGGCCTCGGTGACCGGGCGGATTGCCGCCTCCGCGAAAGTGCAAGCCCCAGTCGCGCGCCTCCTCTGCATCCGATGTGGTGATGACGCGCAGTTTCGTCCCGGGCCGTTCGAGTCGCGTAGGCGTAAGAAGTTGGGTCGATCGGGCGATGTAGTCGGGATTCCGGCGGAGCCATTTCCAAGCCCAGCCGGCGCGGTCGAGAGTCAGCAACGATTTGTAGTGCGTGGGATCGCGCCAACTGGCGCGCGACGGTTCGCCGGGTTCTTGAGAGTTCTCCTTGGACATGGCGCTGCCTCCTCCCGTCGCGCCGCTCTTGGCATTAAGCCGCGGAGCGGCGCGGTTCGACGATCTGTCGCTAGGGAGAGTGGCCCGTTGCTCGAATGCAGCACGGACCTCGGGAAGAAGTCACCAGCGACACCCTTTGATATCGCTGCGTGGAAGACGAATGGCTTCCGCGTTCAACCGGAGATTGTCGAGAAATCGGGGCAATCGTCAGGAAACGGAACTGGCATAGTGCCGCAGCGCAGGGGACGGTTGCAGCCTACGGCAATGTAGCACGAATTCGGCCTCGATTTCGACAGACTCTTCGTCAGCGTACGTCGCGTTCGTGCTTCCAGCCGTTATCGGTCTGAACCAGAACGTCGGTCGCTTGGTTGCCAGGCTTGGCCAGCAGAGCTGCAATCTTCGGAAAGGCGCCCGCGATATCGGGTCCCGTGGCCCAGGGCTCGACGTCTTTCAGCTCATAATCGTAAGTGACGCGTGAGACCTTGACCCCGGCAGCGTCGGCGGGCTCGGTGAAGGACTCGATCTTCACGACCTTCCGCCGAGCGAAGCAGATGTCCGTGCCGCCGAGAAAACTATCCGCGCCCTTTCGTAAGACCTTCTCACCGGCGGCGGTCGGCGCGTAGCGGAGATTGTCGGTCGCCTGTCCTTGTCCCGACGCCGCGGACTCGTTCTTCTGAATCGTCGTGACCGCGATCAGACCGGCCGCGACCAGCGGCTCCAGCTGTTGCTTCCTGGCGGCGTCTCCATCGCTGCGCAGCTCGACGGGGAACGTCAGCGGAATCGCGGCGCAGACGGGGTGCGAGTCGTAATAGCCTTGCAGCGTCGTTTCGAAGTTACTGTCATCCGCCTTCGGCGGATCATCGCATGCCGCCAAGAGCGACAGCGCTGCGGTCCAGATGACCAGGTTACGGTTCGGACTCATCGGGTATCCCTCCGTTTCCTGCGCTCAGCGTCGAAATCTACCAGATGATAAATGCAAACAAATATAGTCAATTTCGTATTAACTTTTATCGGAGTTGTCTTTGACATTCCTGTCATGTGCATGACCTAGTCTTGTATTATTTATCCCTCTGTTGCGTGGGGCTGCGCTCGAAGTGATCGAGACAGTATATGGATGCTCGGCATTCGGATGCCAACCTCGCCATCATTGGATGGAGGCTTCGCAGGATGCCGGATTCGCAGCCCAAGAGGCAAATAGAGCTGATCGACTTCGGCTCCGAAACTCCTCCGCCTCGGTTGTCCTACGCCGAGCGGGTGGTCCATGACGGTGTCGGTGTCAGCCGCTGCACATTGCAGCCAAACCCGGGAACGGAGATCGGCGCCACGCAGTTCACGGTCGCCATCCACGATGACACGCCGTTCCAAATGGAGTGGCGCCTGCCGGAAATGCGTGAAACGGAGCGTCGCCGGATCGTCTCTGGCGATCTCCACATCAACCCCGGGGACCGCCCGATCTTTCAACGCTGGACGAGCACGCCGCGCATTCTCGTCATCGCGATAGAACAGGCCTTCATCAAGCAGATCGTAAGCGAGGCCTTCGATGGGAACGAACCGGCGTTGAGGACCCACATCGGTGTCCGCGATCCGGTCATCGAGGGCATGGCTGCCGCGTGGCGCCGCGAACTGATCGAACGCGGCGCGGGCGGCCGGCTCTATGCGGAGGGGCTGGGGGCGGCGCTCGCCGTGCACGTCTTCCGTGCCTATGGCGATGGGCTCAGCCGTTCGCCGCCGGTGATCGGCGGACTCGGCGCGCTGCGCCTGCGGCGCGTCGTCGACTACATCGAAGTGCACCTCGCCGAGGACATCAGCCTGCGCGATCTGGCGGCGCTGGCAGGCTTGAGCACGCATCATTTCGGCGAGGCCTTCAAGGCCTCCACCGGAACATCGCCGCATCGCTATCTGGTCGAACGGCGCATCCGCCAGGCCAAGGAACTGTTGCTCGGTGCCGAACAGTCGATTGCCGAGATCGCGATCTCCGTTGGATTCGCCAGCCACAGCCACTTCACCGACAATTTCCGCAGGCTAACAGGCACGACGCCGTCCCGCTTCCGGATAGACCGGAGCTGAACTGCATGACAGTCACGATAGCGATCCCTCATGCGCACCCGACGTGATATGTTAATGATGTAAGTGCGTGGTGGAGAGACGCGCCTACGCCGACCTGTGAGGTTCGCCTGGACGACGAACTGGTCTATCCTCTGGCACGCCTTGGGCGGCGACCCTGAATCGGTGGAGGCAAGGGCTCGTCGGCGTGAAGAAGGTTCGAGAGCAATGCGCAGGGGTCTGTATCAAGCGCTTCGGCGACCTCAACGAATTCAACGACATCCAGCCTACGCTCCCCGCCTTCATACTTGGCGACAAAGGACTGCGGGCGATCGAGCCGTTCGGCAACATCGGATTGCGTGAGCTTCCTGGCCTTCCGGACTTCCGCTAACAATGCTTGCAGTCGTTGTTGCCGCGGTGTGCGGAGCGATTTGGACATGAAGACCGGCTAAATGGTGAGGCCGGTTCTTCCACTAATCCTGATTTCGGATTATCCCATATCAGGATATACTTCGACGACGGCGCTTCCGTCTGCACCCGGCGGAGACGGACACCTTCAGGAAGACCCACTATGACTGAGCTTGACCCTGACGTTGCCGATGACGTGCCATGGTCAGACAGCGTCACTCCTTACGACGAGCAGCACTTCGTCACCTACCTGCGGCTGCTGGATGCAGACAACGAGGGGGCCGACTGGCGAGAGGTGGCGCGGATCGTCCTGCACCGTAATCCGGCGACCGAGCCCGACCGGACACGACGCTGCTGGGAGGCGCACCTGAAGCGGGCCAAATGGATGACGGAGCGGGGCTATCGGCAACTGTTGACAGACGCGCAACCCCCAGCGCTGAAACGCCAATAAGGTATAATAGCGGTGTGGACAGAGGAAACCGCTTCCCGCGCGGGTCGCCCTGCCGTGCGATCAGACCCGCAGCAGCACCAGCGTCTCGACCCAGTGCTTCAGATTGCGTTCGGCAAGCGCCTTGTCATTCAGCTCTTTCTCATGGTGAGCGACATAGGTGTTGCGGAAGTCATTGACCGTCGTCAGGCGCTCAAGAAGTTTGCGCGAGCCCGGCAGGCGGAACGAGTCGTGGACCGCCTTGAACACGCCGTCGAGGCCGCTTTTGTCGTTCAGCGCGAAGTCGAAACACGCGCACAGGAGGCCAATGACCGAATGCGGGTTCCCGAACACCAGGCCGCGCTTGAGATTCTTCGCCACCTTCTGGTACCGGTCGCGCAGATGGGGGTCCACCTTTCCCATATACGGCTCGAACCAGTTCTCCTGATCGCCGCGGGTTGCCGGCATCTTGCCCTGCAGCAGCTTCAGAATGACGGCCCTTGCCGCTTCATCGAACGGGCCGAGCAGGGCATTAAAGGCCGGCGCAAAGTTCGTCCCGTCGCCTTTCTTCTCAAAATACCTGTAAAGCTCCGCCGCATCTTCCGCGGCCTTGCGCTCGCGGGCCGTAAGCTTGCCAAGCGTCTCTTCGGAGTAGAAGGCCTGCGCCTTCTCGCGCGCCTGCTCGCCGAAGAGCGGCAGCTCGGGCGCCCCCGTCGTCTCACTCAGCAGGTTTTGCAGCGCTGGCGCGCAGGCTCGCGTGAGATCGGCAAATCGGCTGCTCGTCAGCCCTTCCATGATGGCCTGCGGTACGAACACGTAATGCCAGCGCGTTCCTGATTTCGACGCCGTCTTGCACCACTCGATTGCCGCGCTCGCCTTGCGCGGCACGTCCTGATCCTGCCGGCCCTTCGTCTCGATCAGGGAGTAAGCGCCCTCCGGGTCGCGGGCGAAGAAATCAGGCGTGTAAAATGCGAGTCGGTGATCCGCCGTCAGGTAGTCGATGCGCACCGCCTGCGGTCCCGCGTTCTTCGCGAAGGCGGCGACATCTGGCGCTTTGTCCAGAAACTTGGTCGTCGCGACTTCGAGCGAGCGGTTGCAGGGCACCAGGTTGAAGAGCGTTCTTGCCGCCTTCTCGACGGGCCGGTTCTCCGAGAACGTCGCCTGATACGGCTTCCAGTGCCGCAGGCTTTGCGGGGAGCCTTTCACCCGGCGCTTCTCTGTCGTGACGGTCCTCTCCCGGATCAGCGGGATGAACACCGCGCGGATATGCTCGCGCACATCCTGATCCGAAAGGCGCCCTGTGAGCCGCGGATCGACGAGGGAGATTTTCTCGCCGAACAGAAGCTCGCCGAGAAAAGCTTGCAGCAGGGGCGCGAGCACGGTGTGCGTGCTCTGGACACGGCATGCCGATTCGAGTTCGCGCACAAAGAATGAGATCGCCGTGATTCCGTTCTGCAAGAGCGGCAGGCTGATCCTCATCGACTCGACAAGCTCATCCGTGATCAGCGCCCGGCCTTCATATTCAATGTCGGCGGCGCTCGCCTTGCCGAGCGGCAGCGGCTTGTACGGCCTGAAGGCGGCGCGCACGTCCTCGATCGTGAGCCCTTCGAGCCGGGGCTGGATTTCGTGCGCAGCCGTCAGCGCCGGCAGCACGATATCGAGCTTCTCAAAGTCCTTCGTCTCGTCGGGGAAGATGGTGACCGTCGTTGCCGGCACCTTCTCGACTTCCTCGATGGTGATAGGCAGCCCTTCCTGTTCAAGTTCCTGCTCATAGAGATTGATGAAGGACGGATGCTCGACGACGGTCACCAACTCGTTGGCTTGGCCCGGCGGCGTCATGCGCCGCAGGCCGCGGCCGAGCGTCTGCTCGGGAAGAATGTTCGACTGTGCCGTGAGGGGACGTAGAGGGACGATGGTCGTGACGTTGCGCACGTCCCATCCTTCTCGCAGCATTAGCACCGAGACGATGCATGTGTACTGGCTTGCGCCGCTGTCGAGATCGCGGCTGATCCGCCGAAGCGCCTTCAGGTCCTCGTCCGAGATTGCCTTCTCATCCTCGACAAAGACCTCGATCGTCCGGCCGTCAATCTTCTGCTTCTTGATCTTGCCCTTTAGGTTTGTGTGAAGGTTGATCGTCTTCCCATTCAAGTCCTTGAACACTGCGTCGCTGTTCAGGCGCGCCGTGATCTGGTCCGCCGCGTCCGTGTTCTCGCACATGACGAACAGCAGAGGCTTCATGCCGCTCCTGCTCCACTCATCGCGGCTGCGCCGCCAGCGTTCGTAGCCGACGCGCAGATGAGCCTCGAATCGGTAGGCCGCGTCGTCGTGGGGCTGTTCGACGATCTGGCGGCTCTTGCCAAGCACAGGGGTCTTGATGATTCCCGCATCGACGGCTTCGCCGAGCGGCGTATCGCAGACCACATGTGGAAAAACCACGCCCTTGTCGTTCTTGGGCGTGGCCGAGAAATCCAGTTGGGCGACAACGCCGTCCCCTCCGCGCTTTTTGAGCGTTTCGTGAAGCGAACGGATCGCCTGGTTCCACGCGGAACCGGGGTCCCAGACATGGTGCGCTTCATCGTTCAGAATGAGCACGCGCCGGTGCGCCGTGATCCGGTCTCGCAGCTCTTCGCCGGTATTGAGAGCTTTGGCTTTCGAGACGGCCGGTCCGGCCCATACGAAGGTTTCGGCTTCCTTGCCACGGCCTTCGCGCGCATCAAACAGACGATGGATGTTGGTGAGGTAGAGGACGCCGCCCGAGCTTGCTCCGCTCGCCTCGTCCTGGAGCACGACGGAGAAATTCCAGTCGCCCTTCCATTCGGCCGGGATGAGCGGGTCTCGCACGAAGATGTCGGGACCGCCGCCTTCGGGCCGGAAGTCCTCCTTGAGCCGCTCGAATACCGTGAGGTTTGGCGCGATGACGACGAAATGGCGCGGCATGTCGGAGCCCTCGCGCAGCGCATGGAAATAGCTCCACACGATGGCAAGGCTCATGCACTTCGTCTTGCCCGCCCCGGTCGCGAGCTTGAAGGCGTAACGCGCCCACAGTTCGTCTTCGGGATTGATGCCGCTGGCTTCCAGCTCCCCCGTCGGGCCGCCGAAATCCGCGAGCATCCCGGACAACGTGCGAATCTGCCGGACTTCGATCAGATAGATGAAGGTCTCGATCGCCTCGCGCTGGCAGAAGTAGTAGCGGAACTCGATCTCGCCGCCGCTGCCGTTAGCTTGCCGGTGAGGGCGCTCGAACCAATAGCCCAGAAGCTGCTGCGTCGTGTCGCTGGCGCCGGGATAGCCCAGCTCGCGCCATTCCTTGACCGCCTCGCGCAGGGAATTAACGAGCCTGACCGGCGAGCGCCGCCTGTAGGTCTTGATTTCGGGCGGCTGTCCCGCCTTAGCCGCACGGACCCGGTGCTTGTCCGGCTCCTCCCACGGCGCGAACAGCGGCTCCAAGGCTGCCGTATTGATAACCAGCCCTTCCGTGGAGGGAGCTTCCGCGCTCATGTCTCGACCTCTACAATGATGCTCGTATCGCAGCCGAACACATCGACGAGCTTGACGCATGCGGTGTGCTTGCCCACGCGCTCATAGATGAATTTTGCGTCGCTGACTGTCTTGAGGCTTCGGGCCTTGCGCGTCCGGTATTCCTGCCAATGGTGATTGAACGGCTGGCCCGGCTTCCAGTTGAAATCGACTGCCCAGAAATCGATGAAGTCGAACCCACTCTCCACTGCCCGCTCCTGCAATGCTTCAAGCTCTTTCGAAGGTACCTCGGTCAGAGAGGGCAGGAAATTCAAGAGCTTAATATCGACGCACTTCCCGCCCTTGCCATTGGTCCGGTAGACCGGGGCTGCTTCAAGCAGTGCCACCTCGAAGAACGGCGGCACCTCCGTCCTATTGCGCTCCATGATTTCGCGCGGGATGCGGTGCAGCCGCACCTTCACGCCATGCTCGGCGTCGACCGCGGCAACAACCTGCCGGATATCCATCTCGAAGTCCCAGGCAAGGCAGTGAATCTCGCCCCCTCCGGCGGCTTTGACAGCCTCCGCCACCGCGACGACCTCACCGCGGCTGAAGATACTGTCGATGCCATCCACGTGCACGAAGGCGTTTCCTTTGCGTCCGTGAAGCAGGGGCGAGGGCGTCTGCGTCAGCTCTTCCGCGCGGAAGAACCGGAGTACGATCTTCCGGTGCTCGTCGTCGGCGCCCTTTAGCGTTTCTTTCTGCCACCACTGACGTTCGTAGCGCCCAAGGTTGTAAACATCGAACGACCGATATGGCTTTGCCTCCTCGTGTAGCTCGCGTTGCAGACCGATCAGGCGCTTGCGCGTCGTATGGATTGCAAAACGACCAAGATCGGCCATGATCCACCGCCGGCCGAGGCGCTCGGCCACAATACCGGTTGTCCCGCTGCCGCAGAAAAAGTCGCCGACGATATCGCCGTCGCTGGATGATGTGCTTACGATCCGAGCAAGAAGCGCTTCGGGCTTTTGCGTCTGGTAGTTCAGGTTCTCTAATGAGGCCGCTTCGACCTTGTTGATGTCGGTCCATAAGTCCTGAACGGGTACCCCCGGCGACTCGTCCAGATACATCTTCAGCCGGATGGCACCGTCGTTGTCCTTCGGGAATAGCAGACGGTTTTCCGCGTCGTAGCGCTTCATCCTCTCGATGTTGACTGACCAGCCATTCTTATGGGGTTTGTAGCCCTTATAATCATATGTAAGATTCGGCCGCGGATGCGGACTGCGCAGGGTGACTGACTGAAAACGCCGCCAGTTGCGAGGAATCTCCTCGCCGGGCCGAACTGTGACCCATGTCCCGTCCGGCTTCTCCGCGTACCGAAAAACCTTATCGACAGTATCGTTCGAGCGCTCGCTGTAAGGCTGATTCCACGTATAGTCATCGCCCTTTCTGAAGAACAGAATGGTGTCGGATATCATCCCGTACCGGCCCGGATCATTATGCGCCCCGGTCCGCCGCCAAGTAATCTGATTAACGAAGTTATCCCTGCCGAAAATATCATTCAGAATGAGCCGCAGATAGCTGTTCACCCGCGAGTCGCAGTGGACGTAAATGCTGCCTGTCTCCGACAAAAGCTCCTTCATCAGAAGTAACCGCTCATAGAGTATGTGCAGGTACGAGTCGGTTCCCGTTCCCCACATGTCTCGATAGGCCACCATCTCCAGAATCGATTGTGCCTTTTCGAGCATTTCGTTGGTGTCGCCAATCGGCACTTCAAGCGTGAAGTCGGCCCCCACATCGAACGGCGGATCAATATAGATCAATTCGAGCCGGCCTCTGAATTCCTCCAGAAGGGACGCCAGCACGAGCTTGTTATCTCCCCAGATCAGGCGGTTCCGGAAATCGTCCCGGTGCTCCCGCTTCTCGTCAAACAGCGTGCCCTGCGCTTCCGCCCGAGAGCGCGGCTCGTCGATCGTCTCGATCTTTTGTAGCGGCATCGCAAGCCGGGCGTTATCCACCTCGCGTCGATTGCCGAACTCGTCGTACTTCCCTTCCCACACCAGCTCGGTGCGCATCGTTGAAAGAGGGTGGGGATTATGAGGGCCGTATTTTGTCATCATCGTTCCTGGCTTTTAATCTGCTTTTCTGTCTTGTCCTGCGCTGGCTACTACCGCGTTGTTGTCGTCCTCACTGCCTAATCCGCGCTGCGCCCGTTTTAGCGCCCACCTGACCTCCTCAGGACTCGCCAGAATGACATGCTGCTCACGCGCTGGGCGCTCCTCTCCCTTGAAATCATGCAGGTCCAGGCGCCGCAGAAGGTAATAGAGAAGCGCCAGCCGGACCTTCACTTCCAGCCGCTCGCCTTTCATGCCGAAATCCCGGGCGATGACTCGCTTCTGATCATCCGTCAGGCCGGGATGGGGCTTCAGGGCTACGCTCACGATCTCGTTCCAGTCCGAATCGTCCCGCGGGCCGGCTTCGGCATTCGCCGTGGCGCGGGTCTTGAGGATGCGCGGCAGCAGGAAATCCTTGAAGCCCCAGTCGATATGGCAGAAGGCCCGCACATGCCAGCGGTTGCCGTCGAAGGCGAAGGCATGCGGCGATATCCAGCGCCATGTCGGCAGAGGCCGGCTCCCGCTGAGCGACTGGTAGCGGATTTCCAGCGCCTGGCCCTCGCGAATCGCGTCGAGCGCTGCGCGTAGAATGCCGGGATCGACATGCCGATTCGGCATGGGCACGGATTCGAAGGGTGGCGGCTTTGAGAGCCACGTCTCTTCTTGCGCCAGCGCGCCGTCCGCGACCGAGCGCAGTTGAGAGAGATAGCGGTCGGAATCCGGCCTCATGAAGCGCGGCTGGAAAGCCTGTGCCGCGAAATACCGCTTCTCGCTGCGGTCATAGGTGATGTTCTCCGGGGCGATCGCCTGATACTGCGTCAGGTCCTTCGAGGCCTGCGGCACCGAAACCCCGAAATGCTTCGTGATGTCCGAGCGATTGACCCCGCCTTCCCACAGGAGGCGGAACTCGATGAATTCCAGCCGCTGCTCGACACCCCAACGGAGACCAGCCGCTCCTTTGTCCATGCTTCCTGTTGCTCCAGATACGGATAGAAACTATATTGACATCGTAACGCGACGCGTATAGTTTCTTAACTCATCTAGGGATCGCGGTCAACCTGAAACGGAGGGCATCATGGCCAAGAATGATCGCTACGTCGTCAAGCACGGGAAGGACTGGGCCGTGAAGAAGGGCGGGGCCGCCGCGCCGGAGAGCGTGCACCACAAGCAGAGCCAGGCCCAGGGGGCCGCCAAGAGCACGGTCCGCGATCTCGGCGGCGGCGAGGTCCGCATCCAGGGCCGGGATGGCAAGTGGCGCGATTCGGACACCGTAGCGCCGGGCCGGGACCCGTTCCCGCCGCGCGACAAGAAACACTGAAAACGGAACGGGGAGTTTGAACTATGGACACGATTATCGATCAGGCTGACCTGCCGCGCGCGGACCTTGCGGCCGCGTGGGCGGCGATCAAGCTCCCCGAACCCGTCCGCGAGCGGATTCTCGCCCACGCGGTGTTGGCGCTTCAGCTACGGCAGCGCTTCGCCTTTGAGATCATGCCCGTTCACGGCCTCATTGTGCTGTCCGGCCCGCCCGGAACAGGCAAGACCACCCTCGCGCGGGGGCTTGCGAATCGGGTCGCGGGAGTCATCAAGGACGCGAAGCCGTGCTTCATCCAGATCGATCCTCACGCCCTGACGAGTTCGGCCTTGGGGCGCAGCCAGAAGGAAGTCGCCAAGCTTTTCCATCAGACCATTCCGGAGTTCGCCGGAGGCAGGCCGTGCATCGTCCTGCTCGACGAGGTGGAAACACTTGCCCCGGACCGCCAGCGCATGAGCCTGGAGGCGAACCCGATCGACGTGCACCGGGCCACTGATGCTGCACTGGCCGGAATCGATTTGCTGACGCGCAAGAACCGTAACGTCCTGCTCATAGCGACGACCAACTTCCCGCAGGCCGTGGACCGGGCGCTCATGTCCCGCGCCGACTGGGTCGAGGATATCGGGCTGCCGGGTCCGGAGGCCCGCGCGGAAATCATCGCCGATACGCTCGGTCAGCTCGCATCCGCGTGGCCGCGGGTCGCCGAGCTGAAGAAGCATATCGGCGCTTTTGTGACCGCGTCCGAGAGGCTGGACGGCCGCAGGCTGCGCAAGACCATTGTCTCTGCCGCAGCCTCTTCTGTCGAGACGGCGCACGACATCAACAAGCTCAAGGCCGAGCACGTCCTTGCTACCCTCAAGGCTGTGGCGAAGGCGATGCCCTCGGAGAAGGCGGCATGAGGGTTCGCCGCGACATCGCCTCCGTGCCGGTGCGTTCGGCAAAGGAAACCTGGCGCGCCATCATCGATCTGGTGACCGGCGAGGGTTCCGTAGACCGTCAGCAGCTCGATGCCGCCTCCAGCATTCTGGAGTCCATCATCGCCGATGAGATCCCGGCCAAGGTGCCGATCGTCTTCAAAGGAGCTGGCCCGCGCGTTCTCATCTACTGCCTCTACAACGAAGAGGCCATGGAGGCGGGGCGCGATATCGACGCGCTGGCCTCCAACCCCACGGCGGGCGACTGGCGCGCGACGGCGCCATGCGAAGCCGAGGACGTGGGCTGGATGAACAAGTCGCTCAAGAGCAGGGCGCAGCGCATCAGCGTCCATAACGCCGACAAGCCGCCGGCGGACGAAGAGTCCGATGAATCCGGGCAGGTCGCTGAGGCCTTCGAAATCGACTGGGGAGCGCTGATCAAGCCATGAGCGCCGTGTCCGTCCATGCCTATGCCCGCAGCCACACGTCCGTGTATGTGTCGGACAAGCTGCGCAACTTCCTCAAGCTCCTGGTCCGGCATTACGGCCTCGATCCGCAAGGCGTTGTCGACGCCTGGTCCGACTGGGTGGACCACGCAGCCCGCACCTGGCTCGAATCCGGCCACCTTGAGTCCATCGTCATCGAGTTCTACCGCCCCGGCTATGACACCGCTGACGCCCGCTGGGATTTCCCGATCCGCTACGACGGCAACGGCGTCGACGAAATGTGGGTCGATCGCCTCTTCTTTGAAGAGTCGTTCGCCAAGGCTGAAGCACCGCCGGCCGGGTGCCTGTACCGGATCGTGCTCTTCCACAAACCCGGTGAGCCGTATGTTTCCGGCGTCTCTTCAACGACGATGCGTTCGATAAATGGTCTCTCCTCCCGCGAGATCGGCACCGTCATTGCGACCCCCGACATCATGGCCTCCGCGAGGTACTACCGCCGATGATCACCGTCGAAGAAGCCTTTGAGAAGTTCCGCCAGCGCCTCGAGCTCAGCGAGACGGAGAAGCAGGATGCGATCCGCCGTCACAACGACGTGCGCGAGTGCATCCGGGCCGGCTTCGACATCGAGCGCGACTTCCTGACCGGCTCCTATGCCCGGCACACCAAGACCAAGCCGCTCAAGGACGTCGATATATTCTTCTGCCTCGGCGAAAAGGATCGCCACTGGCGGGGCAAACCGCCCGCAGAGGTCCTGAACGCCTTCGAGAAGTGCCTTGCCGAAAAATACGACGCGGACAACGTGGAGCCGGGCCGGCGCTGCGTGACCGTCGAGTTCGAAAAGCGCAACCCGACGGCCGACGAGGAAGGCAAGGTGCTCAGCAACGACGCCGTGCCGGCCTACGAACTGGAGGACTGCTACGAGATTCCCGACCGCGACCTTGGCAAGTGGATCAAGACCGATCCCGACATCCATAAGGAGAAATCCACCGCCAAGAACAAGGATTGCGGCGGCAAGTGGGTGCCGCTCGTCAAGATGCTCAAGCGGTGGAACCGCTCGGCGGACAAGCCGATCGCGCCGTCCTTTCTCATCGAGGTGATGGCGCTGGACCTTGTCGATCCGCCGTTCACCACCTATCCCGGCGAGGTGCGGCGCTTCTTCGCCGCCGCGCTCAGCGGCATCATGAAGGACTGGCCGGACCCCGCTGGCTTCGGACCGCCTGTCTCCGATCAGATGACGGCGGACAAGCGGGCCAAAGCCGCCGAAGCGCTGCGCGCTGCCGAGGTCAAGGCGACCCGCGCCGTCCGGCTGGAGCAGCAGGGCAAGACCGGCGAGGCGCTCGCGCTCTGGCGGGAGATCATGGGCAAATACTTTCCGACGAGCTGACGCGCATGGCACGGTCGATTGCAGCACGCCGCCACGGTGACGATTTTCAGGCACGGCTCTTCTGGCTGCGGGCCGCCTCGTTGCTGGATCCGCATAGCAACGTGATCAAGGTCGCCTACGAGACCGGGCCGAAGAGCTTCGACGACGTTATGGTCGAGTACGACCCGAAGGCGGCGCCGCAGGATCATGAGGGCAGACCGATCTTGCGCAGGCACAGCCAGTGCAAATGGCATACGACGGCGGGCGTGTTCGGCCATGCGGACCTCATCGATCCCACGTTCATCAACGCCGAGCGATACTCGCTGCTTCAGCGCGCGCATCGGGCGCAGGCGCAGCACGCCCCGGACGGTACCGGCTGCCGCTTCGAGCTTCTGACCAACTGGCGGATCAAGGCCGACGACCCATTGCTGGAACTGGTCCGAAAGGAAAGCGATGCGCTCGACTTGGCCCGGCTGTTCGAGGGCAAGACGGACGGCAGCCGCATGGGCCGGGTCCGCAAACTCTGGTGCGATCACCTCGGTGTGGACCATGCCGGCCTTGCCCTGGTTGCCCGGACGCTCGCGGTCGGGGAATTCCCGGAATCGCTCTCCAGCTTGCGGGAGCGCCTGGACGACAGGTTCGCCGCCGTCGGCATGAAGCGCGTTCCGGCAGGCGAAGCCGGCTTTTTCTATGATGACCTGGCCGCCAAGCTCCTTGCCCAGGGCCGCGTCGAGTTCGACCGCGACGGCTTCCGCAAAATGGCGGAGCGTGAAAATCTAATCGACCCCGCCGCCAGGCCGGCCGATGCGCTCGCTATCGGCATCCGCTCGTTCATGCATCCGATCGATCCTATAGAGGATCGGTGCGCGCAGATGCTCAACCTTGTCCCGTATTTCGACGGGCGCTATATCCGCAACGACGCGGACTGGCAGGAGCAGGTCCATCCTGCGCTTGCCGCGTTCGTGCTCGGCGCCGCCCGCGCATCGGAGCATTTGCGCTTGATTATCGACGCCCACGCGTCGCTCGCCCTCGCGACAGGAGCGCTTCTCAATGTCAAATCGGGCAAGCGCATCGAGATCGAGCAACGCTTCGGCGGGCGCCGCTTTTGGTCGATGGACGATCAGCCTGCCGATCAGGGTTGGCCACCATTTGAATTTGACGAGGAAATCGTTGACTCCCGCGGCGACGAAACCGCGCTTGCAATAGGGCTGACGCACGATGTGGCCGGCGGGGTCCGGGCCTTCGCAAATGCCCATGCGCCCGCGATAGGCCGGATACTGCACTGCCGGCCCCGGGGCGGCGCCAGCCAGCAGTCCGTTGTCTGCGGCCGCCACGCCTGGATGCTCGTCGAGTCGGCGGTGCAGCAGGTCCGGCGCCTGCGCGAGAGCGGCGCCGCCAAGGGCCCGGCGCACCTGTTCGTCGCCGGCCCGAATGCCTTCACGTTTTTCCTTGGTCAGCACCAGCAGGCGCTCGGTCCTGTCTCATCCTATGAATGGGACTTCGACGGGCAAAGAGGCGGCGGGTACAGCCTCGGCCTGTCCGTCGGGGGATAAGCGCCATGGCCAGCGCAGCGCGTGACCGATCCGTCCTTGTCTGGCCTGACGCCGCGCCGCGGGCGCGCCGGCCATGAGCGCGGACGCCTACCTGCAACAGATCCTGAACCGTGAAGCCGTCGATACCGGAATCTTCTCCCCGGTCCGCGCCGTGCAGGCGGCGCTGGAGCCTGCCATCCGGCAGTGGGCGAACCGCTTTCTGATCGGCGTCAGCGCGAGCGGCTCCTTCGCCAAGGGCACCGCCAACAGGAGCGGGACCGATATCGACCTATTCATTTCGCTTTCCTCCGAGACGCGCGAGACGCTCAAGGAAATCTATGAGAGCCTGTTCACGCGCATGCAGGAGATCGGCTACACACCGAAGCGCCAGAATGTGTCGATCAACATCCGGGTCGGAGCCTATGACGTTGACCTCGTGCCGGGAAAGCACCAGGGCTATCCCGGCGACGATCACAGCCTTTACCGCCGGCGCGCGGATACCTGGACGAAAACGAACGTCAGGACGCACATCGATCACGTCGTCGCGGCCAACTGGCTTTCCGAGACCCGCATTCTCAAGCTCTGGCGGAACCAGAAAGGGCTGGAGTTTCCGTCTTTCTACCTTGAACTGGCGGTCATCAAGGCGCTTGCGCCCGGATTCTATAAAAGTGGTCTGGCGGCGGATGTCTGGAAGGTGTTCCAGTACCTTGGTGCCGACTTTTCTTCCGCGCGCATCCAGGACCCTGCCAACACAAATAACGTGATCTCCGACGACCTCTCGGCCGCCGAGCGCACAGCCATCAGGGCTGCCGCGACGCGCGCGTTGCAGGCAAAGACCTGGGGCGAGATCGTCGTTTGATCAGGTGCAACAGCCACTTTTGGCGATTCGGTGTGGCCAGTCTCGTGAACCGCTATCAGCCACTTGCGACGGCAAGTCCGGATGGATGGCACGCGCGCAAACCGCCGCAAATCGGACTTCTGATGGTAGCTATATGGTAGCTTTGGGTGTTTCGTCGTGTTGGTTTGCAAAAAGCGAAGCGCCGCTAACTGATTGAGCTAGCGGCGCTTTTCGTGGTTGCGGGGGCAGGATTTGAACCTGCGACCTTCAGGTTATGAGCCTGACGAGCTACCGGGCTGCTCCACCCCGCGTCGGGTGTGGTGCGTTGGGCAGTGTTGTTGAGATGAGATGTCTCGCGCATGTATTTTCGTGTTGCCCGGCTGGGCCGGCGTGTTGTGCGGTTACAAGACCTGGCAGCGACCTACTCTCCCGCGTCTTAAGACGAAGTACCATCGGCGCAGAACGGTTTCACGTCCGAGTTCGGGATGGGATCGGGTGGTTCACGTCCGCCATAGCCACCAGGTCATGAAACCGCACAAGACGACCGCCCGGGGATTTGCCCCTGTTCAGGGGCACCCGGTCGGGTATGTGCGCGAGATCGTCTGATTTTGTGTCTGTGATGCAAGCTGTGTGGCCCGCGGGCCCGGTTCTGGGCGCGACGGGGATCAATAGAGCTCTATCGAGCGATTAGTACCGGTTAGCTCAGTGCGTTGCCGCACGTGCACAC
>NZ_JBBKTV010000014.1:0-119596 GCF_039630945.1 Tistrella arctica | reverse complement strand
AAGGTATTGATAATGTGCGCAAGCCGCAGTCGGACCCTGCGTTGACATCGTAGGGGTCACAAGTTCAAACCTTGTCGCGCCCACCATCAAAACCCCCTGGGAAACCAGGGGGTTTTGTCGTGTCTAGTGCAGGCGTGCCACATGCTACGGCATGCCATTGGCACGTCATTGTCAAGTCAGCATCAGCGTTTATCATGGCCGCGCGACGCGCGGGCCTTGCCGCCGGCCAGGCCGCTGGCGGTTCCCCGGCGGCGTGAGCGGACCATCGGGTGGCGCATCGCCTGTATCCGGTCGGGGGCCATGGGCAGCTTCTGGAACTGCCGGTAGGCGCGTTCATGCAGCAGGCGGATGACCGGGCTTGCCGAGAAGGCCAGGCTGCCCGCCAGATAGACCCAGCTTGCGGCCGAGGTGGCGTCGCGCATCAGGGTCAGGATGCCGCCGGTCACGAACAACAGCGAACACAGGGCCTGGACCGCGACATGGATCGCGAAATAGCGCCGGCGCGTCGCCTCCGCCCGGCCTTTGCCATGCTGATGGAAGCCGTTGGTCCGTTCAACCATCTGGTCCCTCTGTGTCGCTCCATGATCTGCCAGACGGCCCGGTCCCGCTGGGGGGTGGTCCCGCAGGGGGGGGCGCAGGATGGCCAACCCGGAAGGATCGCCGGGGTTTCATGCCATGGACGCAATGGAGCCTTTTTCTCGTGCGGGCATGGCCCTACATCATTGTGATCCCGGCATCATCCAGACCATGAACCATCCGAAGGACAGGACCATGCGCATCGCGACCGCCGCCGCCGCGGCCCTGATCATCAGCCTGCCTGTCGCCGCCCTCGCCCATCACGGCTGGAGCCGGTACGACAGCGACAATCCCATGACCATCACCGGCCCGGTGGTGTCGTCATCCTATGGCAACCCGCACGGCTCGCTGGTGCTGGCCCATGATGGCCGGGACTGGACGGTCATTCTGGCGCCGCCCGCGCGCATGGAGACGCGGGGGGTGAGCCGGGAGATGATCGCCCAGGGTCGCGAGGTGACCGTGGAAGGTTATCCGCATCGTGACGGCTCGCCCGAATTGCGGGCCGAGCGGATCACCGCCGGCGGCACCACGGTGGAACTGCGCTGAGGAACTGCGCTGACGCCCTGTACGTGGCCGCGCGACATCCGGAAGGCCGGAAGGGGGGCCGATGCCTGGCCAGGTCTTTACGGCGCTGACGCCTTGGGCGCTGGCGCTGGAACAATCGGCTGCGGGCGAGGCGATACGTGCCTCGGCATGGCTCTACCCTTTGGCCAATCTGGTGCATCTGCTGGGGCTGGTGATGCTGCTTGGCGGCATCGGCCTGCTGGATCTGCGGCTCATCGGGCTGATGCGCGGTCTGGCCCTGGCCGCCCTGGCCGCACGTCTGATCCCGATCGCCGCGGCGGGGCTGGTGCTGATGGCGATCTCGGGCGGGATGATGTTCGCGGCCGATGCCGGGCCGTTGATCGCCCATCCGGGCTTTCGCCTGAAGCTGCTGCTGGTGGCGCTGGCGGTCGGTAATGCGCTGCTGGTCCACTTGTTGTGGCGGCGGCGCATTGCCGGTCTGCCCGATGACGCCACCCCGCCCGCCGCCATCAGGCTCCAGGCCGCCGCCTCGCTGCTGCTCTGGCTGTGGGTGGCGGTGGAGGGCCGCATGATCGCCTATAGCTGACGGACGGCCCCTGTCGGCTCAGGCGGCGGCTGCAAGCCCCAGCGCATCCAGGCGGTCTGCGGTCATGCCGCAGGACAGGCCGGCCGTCCGCAACTGGCCCAGCGTGGTGTCGTCGATGGGGATGCCGTCGCGGCCGCGGCTGGCGCGGGCCGCGATTTCAGGCTCGCCCGGGATCAGCACCGGTGCGCCGGGATGGCTGCGGGCGGTGCGCATATAGTCCAGCAGGGCCGCCGTTTCGGCCGCCAGCCAGCCGGCATCGACCAGACGGCCGGGGGCGATGACGATCGCCAGCATGCTGTTGATGATCGCGTCCGATCGCGGATTGCCCGGCTGGACCGTGCCGGCGCCGGTCAGGGCGCCGGCCAGCAATTCGCAGAACAGCGCCAGGCCATAGCCCTTGTGACCGCCGGCCGGCAGCAGCGCGCCCTGCGGGTCGGCGAACATCACCGACGGGTCGGTGGTGGGCCGGCCGTCAGGGTCGATCAGCAGCCCCGCGGCCATCGGGTCGCCCTTGTTCATCGCCACCCGGCATTTGCCCAGAGCCACGGCGCTGGTCGCGGCGTCGAAGATCACCGGCGGCTGACCGCCCGGGCCCGGAAAGCTCAGGCAGATCGGGTTGGTGGCGAACCGGGCATCGAAGCCCAGATGCGGCGCCACCAGCGGCCGGGCGCCGGTGACGTTCACGAACATCAGCCCCACCTGGCCGGCGGCGGCGACCTGTTCGCCATAGCTGCCGATCCGGCCCATATGGTGGCAGTTGCGCACCGCCAGGATCGCGGCGCCGGTTTCCGAGGCGCGGGCGACGGCCAGATCGGTGGCATCGCGCATGATCACCTGACCATAGCCGGCGCCGCCATCCACCACCAGCAGGCTGCCGCTGTCGGTGACGATGTCGCCGGCATGGTTGGGGTGCAGCAGGCCGGCGGCGACGTTTTCCACATAGCGCGGGATCATGCCCACGCCATGGCTGTCATGGCCGGCCAGATTGGCGCCGACCAGATGATCGGCCACGATCGCGGCCTCGGCGGGCGCGCTGCCGGCCGCTTCCAGAAGTGCCGTGGCGGCTGCGCGCAACTGCCTGTCCCCGATGGTCCGCCCAATGGTCCGCATCTCCACAATCTCCGGGCCGGTTTCATGTCGGCGGCGTCAGGCGGGCATGCCCGCGGCGAATTCCCTTGCGCAACCGGCTCATGGTATACCACTGTCAGGCGACGTTCCCCAAGCGAACATGGACCCGATGACCACCACCCGCGACCGCACCACCACCCTGACCCAGACCCAATCGGTCTATCAGGCGCTGCGCGATGCCATTCTGGGTGTCGAACTGCGCCCGGGCGAAGCGATTTCGGAACGCTGGCTGGAAGGGCGGCTGGCGGCCTCGCGCACGCCGGTGCGCTCGGCCCTGGTCCGGCTTGAAGGGGAGGGGCTGGTTCAGCGCCAGGGCCGTGGCTATATCGTGACCCCGATCGATATCGGCGAGATCGAACAGGCCTATGTGTTCCGCGAAACCATCGAGATGACCGTGGTCCGGCTGGCGGCGGCGCGGGCCGATGCGCTCGACCTGTCGGGCATCGAGCCACTGATCCTGCCGGAGGTGCGCGATACCTCCAGCGATGAATGGTTCGACATCGGCATCGCCTTTCATGTCGAGCTGGCGCGACTGTCGGGCAACGCGTTCTTCGTGCGCGCGATCGACGATGTGATGACCCGGATCGCCCGCGGCCGCTGGCTCGAAATCTGGAGCACCGGCGGTCGTGAACGCGCCTTCATGGAACATGAGCGGATCGTCGAACTGGTGACGGGCGGTGCCGGCGACGAGGCGGCCCAGGCCGTGCAGGCGCATGTCCGGCATGGGCGCGATCGTCTGCTGGATGCCCTGAAGACCCAGCGCCGGGGGTTCGCGGTGCGCGGTTTCGCCGTGCTGGACGGGCCGGAGGTGGCCTGAATAGTCACGCCGGGCATACCCGCTGCGGCGACGAGAGATTTCAACCGACCGAACCGGCCCATACGAGGCCGGGGTCAAGACGACACAAGGGGAGGAAGACCGCCATGACCAGGACCATGCGCTTTTCGTCGCGGATGAGCCGCGGCCTTGCCGGCGCGCTGCTTGCCGCCTGCGCCGTGCTGGCCGTGCCCGGCACCAGCACCAGCGCCGCCGCCGCCGATCCGGTGGTGATGCGCATCAGCCATCAGTTGCCGCCGGCGCACCACATCGCCCAGTTGATCGAGCAGTTCGCAACCGATGTCGAGACCCGCTCGAAGGGCGGCATCGACGTTCAGATCTTCGGTGCCGAACAGGCTTTCAAGGCCAACCAGAACCACCCGGCGGTGGCGCGCGGGCAGGCTGAGGCGGCGGTGTCGACGAATTTTCAGTGGGGCAATACCATCCCCGAGATGAACATCGTCACCTTGCCGTATTTCTTCACCAAGCTGGACCGGATCAAGAAATTTCCAGGGTCCGACGCGGCCGGTCTGCTTGAATCGAAGCTGATGGAGAAGGGTGTCCGCAATATCGCCTGGTTCTATACCACGCGTCAGTCGATCTTCACCTCGGCGGCCAAGCCGTTGCTCACGATCGATGACTTCAAGGGCATCAAGATCCGCGGCCTGAACAAGCTGGTCGACGAAGGGCTGATCGCGGCCGGCGCGGCACCGGCGGCGATGCCCGGCTCGGAAGTCTATCAGGCGCTGCAGACGGGCGTGATCGATGCCGGGCTGACCGATGTCTCGGCGGCCTATAGCCGCCGGTTCTATGAGGTGCAGAAATACGGCACGGTCTCGCCGTTCTTCAGCGTCTATTTCCATCTCTACGTCAACCCGGCCTGGCATGACGGCCTGGCGCCGGACCTGCGCAAGGCGGTGGACGATGCCGCCAAGGCCGCCGAGGCGGCGTCGATCCCGCTGACCGAGGCAACCGCCGACGAGGCGATCAAGGCCCTGTCGGAAAAGGGCATGACCATCCACGTCCAGACCCCGGAAGAGGCCGCCGCCTTCGAGGCGGTGATGCTGCCGCCGGTGATGGAGGCGTTCAAGGCATCCAGCCCCGACGCGCCGAAGCTGGTCGAGATGGTGGACAAGCTCTGACCGCCGGCCTCATGCAACGCTGATCGACGAGGTCCGCCGGATGTCGACGGGGATGCCCGCCGATCGCCGCCCGCCGCCACCGAGACCGGTGGTCGCGGGCGGCCTCGCCCGCCTGCTGCTCGGTTTCGACCGGGTGGTGCGCGTGATCGCCCTCATTGCCGCCGGCATCGCCGCCGCGATGCTG
Organism: Tistrella arctica; assembly: GCF_039630945.1. NCBI lineage: Bacteria > Pseudomonadati > Pseudomonadota > Alphaproteobacteria > Geminicoccales > Geminicoccaceae > Tistrella > Tistrella arctica. The sequence continues at coordinate 114,641 of NZ_JBBKTV010000014.1, read as the reverse complement.
CTGGCATCCTTCGTGCTGATCTGCTGGTCGGTGGTGATGCGCTATTTCGCCGGCCAGCCGATCACCTGGGTGGATGAACTGGTCGGCTATGGCCTTGTGGCTGTGGTGATGCTGGGGGCGACCGATGCCCTGCGCCGTGGCGAACATATCGGCGTCGATGTGCTGACCCAGCGGCTGGGCGCGCGCGCCGGCCATGTGGTCGCGGTAACCGGGCTGATCGCCGTGGGCCTGGTCGGCGTGATCCTGATCATCGAAGGCTGGGAGATGATCTCGTTCTCGCGGATGATCGGCATCCTGTCGACCGGCTATCTGGCGATGCCGATGGAATATCCGCAGGGCTTCGTGCCATTGGGCGGCGTGCTGCTGGTGCTGGGCGCGCTGTCGGGGCTGGCGCGGATGGCGGCGGGGCTGCATGCGGTCGACCTGCCCGATGATGCCGGCAAAGCCGAAGGGCGGCCCCTGCCATGACCTTTCTTCTGATTCTGGTCGGCGTGGTCGCGGTGCTGCTGACCGGCCTGCCTGTCTTCACCGGGCTGGGCCTGTTCGCGGGCGGGCTGCTGCTGGCGACCCAGGGCGACCTTGGCGGCATCGGCGATATCGTCTTCGGCCAGCTCGACAGCTATCTGCTGGTGGCCATCCCGCTGTTCACGCTGATGGCCCATATCATGATCCGCGGCCGGGTGGTCGACGATCTGTATGAAACAGCCCACACGCTGCTCCGCCATCTGCCCGGCGGCATCGGCATCGCCACGGTGTTCGCCTGCACGATCTTCGCGGCGATCTCGGGCTCCAGCATCGCCACCGCGCTGACCATCGGCGCCGTGGCGATCCCGCAGATGATCCATTACGGCTACAGCCCGCGCATGGCCTATGGCGTGGTCGCGGCCGGCGGCACATTGGGCATCCTGATCCCGCCATCCGGGCCGATGGTTCTGTATGGCGTGATCAGCGACACCTCGATCGGCGGTCTGTTCATGGCCGGCATTCTGCCGGGGGTGATGATCGCCGCCCTGTTCGCCCTGTGGTGCGCGTTCGCCGACCGGGGCCAGCGGCTGCGGCCGCCGCGGGCCTCGCTCAATGAAATGGGCCGGGCGCTGCGCCGGTCGGGCTGGGCGCTGTCGCTGCCGGTCTTCGTGCTGGGCGGCATGTATGCGGGCGTGTTCACCGCCACCGAGGCGGCGGCTGCCGGCGGCCTGGCGGCGCTGCTGGTGTCGGTGATCGTCTATCGCAATTTCGGCATCCGCGACCTCTGGGCCTCGGCCATGGATGCCGCGCGCACCTCGGCGATGCTGTTCATGATCCTGGCGGCGGCGGGCGTGTTCGGCCATGTGCTGACCAAGATGCGCGTTCCGCAGGAACTGGTGGAACTGGTGGTGCACTGGGAGGTGGGCGTCGCCGGCTTCCTGATCGCGATGATGCTGCTGATCGCCCTGCTCGGCATGTTCCTTGAGACGATCTCGATCATCCTGATCACCACGCCGGTGGTGCTGCCGGTGCTGGCCCATCTGGGCATCAACCCGATCTGGTATGGCATCCTGTTGACCATCAATCTGGAAATGGCCCTGATCACGCCGCCGGTGGGCATGAACCTGTTCACCATCAAGGCGATCACCCACGCGCCGATGGGTGAGATCATCCGGGGTGTGGCGCCTTATGTTCTGCTGATGGTGCTGGGGTTGGGGCTGGTGATGATATGGCCCGACATCGCCTTGTGGCTGCCATCGACCATGGCCTTGCGCTGAGACGGGAGGTGGCGCCCCGTTATTTCTCCCGGCCGGTAACCTTGCGCGCGAAAGCGGCGAGCGCCGGCCGGGTCTTCACATAGGCCTTCAACTGCGAGACATGGCGGTCGGCCTCGCTGCGCAGCGAGAACCGGCCCAGGCCCAGAATCTCGACCGGCGCGCCATACATCTCGCTGTGCTTCTCATGCGCGGTCGGGAATGCCTTGATCAGCGCGTCACGCCAGGTCTCGGACCATTCGGGCGCGCACAGGAACACCTTGCCCGGCGTGATCGCGAATGGCCGCAGCGGCGACTGATCGACGAGGATATGCCGGCCCAGCCCCGCCGCGACATCGGGCCAGTACGGGTTGAAATGGTCGTCCAGAATGACGATGCCGCCTTCGGCCAGCGCCCCGGCGGCGAGGCCCAGATCGTTCGCGGTCAGCATTTCGGTGTGCCCGCCATCGACGCTGAACAGTCGCACCGGACCGACGGTGGCACGAATGTCGCCAACGGTCATGTCGGTCGAACTGCCGGCGCGGATCACCACGCCCTCCTCGGTTCCACAATGCTTGCGCAGGTTCTCAAGGAAGCGGCCGCGATCGCCCTGGCCCGACAGGTCGACATTCAGTTCCTGCTGCTCGAACAGATCGATCGCCAGCCCCTGTTCGTCCTGGCGCAGCGTCAGTTGCAGAACCAGGAACAGTTTGCCGTGATGCACGCCGATTTCGGCCACGGCGCCTGCCACACCATGATCGCTCTGGCTGTCGCCGAGCCTCGCGATCACCGCCGCGCTGAAATCGTCGAGCCAGCCCTGAACACCGTGCAGGCCATGGTCGACATAGCGCGTGAGGCGGGCTTCGGAATAGCGACGGGGGCTCGGCATCGTGGTCATCCTCAGGCGCTGACGGGGCATATCTGATCACGGGAGACGATGCCGCGCTTCGTGTGGCGCCGCAAGCGTTACATCTGTCCGATGTGATGCCGCCCGATGGCCCCTGGCGCGGCGAACCGCCGGCGCGCGGCGTCAACCATGATTGATCGCCGGACGGGCGTGGCTGGCACGGGATGGGGCAATGATGGCATCGTCGCATCCGCAGCACCTCCCTCTGTCGTCGCCCGGTCGCCCCCGCCATCGACTGGCGGTCCGCTCCACGAGGTCATCATGCCGTCCCGTGCATCCGGCTTTCCGAGCTATCCGGCCCTGTATGCAGCGATCGAGCGTGCCTGCACGGATGCGGCCTTTCTGAAGAGCCTGGTTCAAAACCCCGCGCAGGCACTGGCAGAGGCCGGGGTGGAGGTGCCGGCGGATGCCGATCTCCGCATCCACCAGCCGCGACCCGGGCGGCTGCTGCTGACGCTGCCGCCGATGCTGGCCACGGATTGCGGCGACGTGGACGCCCTGCCGGATGATCCGGCGCTGCGGCCGATGGCCGAGGCGATGCTGCGTGCCGCGCGCGAGCCGGCATTCCGCGAGGATCTGCGGGTGGCGCCGGTCGCAACCCTGCGCGGCCAGGGCGTGGTTCTGGCACCGGGCATGACGGTCGACGTCATCGATGCCGAACCCGGACGGATCGACATCATCATTCCCGAGGTCATCCCCGAACCGGCGCCGACCGGCCTTGCCTCGTTCGCCGGCCGGCTGGCCCGGACCGCCATGTCCGATGACCCGGACCTGCCGGATGACATGCTGGATGATGATGATCTGGACGGCGTCGCAGGCGGCGCCCGTCCCGAGGAGCGCGCCGGTTCCGCAAGTCCCCGGTCCGGCGCGGGGGGCGAGGCGATCGTGGTGACAGGCGGCGCGGGGATGGTCGGCGCCTCGGCGCTGCTCACCCTGGGCGGCATGGTTGCCTTCGGTATCCAGCGCCATGGCCGCGCGGATTGAGAGCCGGGTGACCCGCCGCGGCGGCTGTTGAGAATTGCGTCAGGTCACAGAGCTGTTCTCACCGTCAGCCGCGGCGTCTGCTATGATCTGGCCGCTTTCGGCAAGGGGTCAGGGGAGATGGACGCGTGACGACGGGCGGTATTACCGGACTGGTTCTGACACTCGCCCTGCTTCTTGTCGTCATCGCCGCCATTCAGCCACTCGCCCGGCGGCTGGGGCTGGCATCGAACGTGCTGCTCGCGGCGGTGGGGGTCGCCATCGGCGCTCTGGCCGCTTTCCTGCTGTTCACCTCGTTTACCGATGTGTTCAACGAGGCAGCACGGGCGGTCGTCTATCTGAGGATCGACAGCCAGACCATCATCACGGTTTTTCTGCCGCTGCTGCTGTTCCAGACCGCGCTCACCATCGATGTCCGCCGGCTGTTGGATGACATCGCGCCGATCCTGCTGCTGGCCGTGGTGGCGGTGGTGGTGACCACCGCCGCGATCGGATTGGGGCTGTCGGCGATTTTCGGCGTGCCGATCCTGGGCTGCCTGCTGCTGGGCGCGATCGTGGCGACCACCGATCCGGCCGCGGTGGTGGCGATCTTCCGCGACATCGGCGCGCCGGCCCGGCTGACCCGGCTGGTCGAGGGCGAAAGCCTGCTGAACGACGCCACCGCCATTGCCCTGTTCTCGGTGCTGATGGCCGCACTGGTCACCGCGCGCGCAACCGGCGTCGAAGAGCCGGGCTCCGCCATGCTGCTGGATGCCGCCAACGATCTGGCCGTGGGGTTGATCGGCGGCGCGGTGTTCGGCCTGGTGGTCGGCCGGCTGGTGGTGGCCGGGCTGCTGCTGCTGGACGACATCAAGGCCGCCGAGGCGACGCTGACCCTGGCCGGCGCCTATATCATCTTCGTGGTCGGCGAATACACCCTGGGGGTGTCGGGCGTGGTGGCGGCGGTGGTGGCCGGGCTGGTGGTCTCGGCGCTGGGCCGGTCGCATGTGGCGCCCGAGAACTGGCGGCATCTGCTGAACGTGTGGGAGCAGATCGCCTTCTGGGCCGGGTCGATGATTTTCGTGCTGGCGGCGCTGATCGTGCCGCGGCTGATGGAAGACGTCGACATCTATGACATCCTGACCATCGCGACACTGGCGCTGCTGGCGCTGATCGGCCGGGCGCTGACCCTGTGGCTGCTGCTGCCGGTGCTGAGCATGCTGAGGCTGTCGGCCAGGGTCTCGCACAGCTATCGGGCGGTGATCCTGTGGGGTGGCCTGCGCGGCGCGGTCACGCTGGTGCTGGCGCTGGGTGTGGTCGAGGCGCCCGGCCTGTCCGACGGGCTGAAGCGCTTCGTGGCGGTGACAGCGACCGGCTATGTGCTGTTCACGCTGTTCATCAACGGCACCACGCTCCGGCCGCTGATTTCCTGGCTGGGGCTGGACCGGCTGTCACCGGTGGGCGAGGTGCTGCGCCGACAGGTGCTGGCCCTGTCGCTGACCGATGTCAGGGGGGCGGTCGAGGATGCCGGACGGCGCTATGACGTGAGCCCGACCGTGGTGCGCGAGGTGGCCCAGTCCTATGCCCGGCGCGCCGAGCAGGTGTCGAGCGATACCGATATCGAGACCGAGATCGCCGATCGTGAACGGCTGGGCGTGGGGCTGGTGGCGCTGGCGGTGCGCGAGCGCGGGCTGATCCTGGATCTGCATGAACGCCGCACCCTGTCGACCGCCACCGTCGACCGGCTGCTGCGCCTGACCGAAGCGCTGCTGGAAGGCGGCCGCAATGAAGGCCGCCTGGGCTATATGCGCGTGGTGCGCACCGCGCTCGATTTCGAGCACGGATTCCGCGTCGCCTATTGGCTGCACCGGCGGATGCGCATCGACCGGCCGCTGGCGCGCCGGCTGGCCAACCGCTTCGAGATGCTGCTGGCCTTCCGGCTGTCGATTCAGGAACTCAGGCCCTATGTCGACGAGCGGATCCGGCCGATGCTGGGCCGGCGCATCGCCGAGCTGATCGCCGATATGCTGGATGGCCGCGCCCGCCAGGTGGCCGGTGCGCTGGACGCCATGCGGCTGCAATATCCCGATTATGCCGAGGCGCTGGAGCGACGGTTCCTGGCGCGGATGGCCGAACGCCACGAACTGGCCCGCTATGACGCGCTGGCCGAGGAAGGCCTGCTGGATGCGGAACTGCATGACGATCTGCGCCGGGGCGTGACCGCGGCCGAAGCCCGCCGCGATGCCCTGCCACGGCTGGATCTGGGCCTGGACACCAACGAGCTGATGCGCCGCCTGCCCCTGTTCGTGGAACTGGGCGATGACATGCGCGCCCGTGTCCGCCAGTTGCTGCGGCCGGTCTTCGTGCTGCCGCGATCGGTGATCTTCCGGGCCGGCGACAAGGGCGACGGGGTGTATTTCATCTCGTCGGGCGCGGTCGAGGTGCGGATCGAGGACCGGCGCATCCGGCTGGGGCGTGGCGATTTCTTCGGTGAGATGGCGCTGCTCGACAACCGTCCGCGCAGCGCCGAGATCGCGGCCCTTGGCTATTGCCAGCTCCTGTTTCTGGATGCCGGTGACTTCCGCCGCCTGATCGGCGGCGATGCTGATCTGCTGCACAAGTTCGAGACCATCGCCAAGGCGCGCGCGGCCCAGAACCGCAGCGCCGCCACCTAGCGACGGAGATGCGGCGGTTGGCCGCCTATTAAGTCCCGATGCGGCAGCGGGTCAGGCGGGTGCCGCCATCCAGAAGCAGGGTGGTTTCGGCGGGGGCGGTGCGCGCGATGATCCGGCCGGCACGGATGACCGACAGCCGGGTCGCGCGCAGGCGCAGGGCCTCGACCTCGTCGCCGGCATCCAGGATCACCATATCGGCCCGGCATCCGACATCGAGACCATAGCCATCCAGGCCCAGCAGGCGGGCGGGGTTGGCGGTCACGGCCTGAAAACAGCGGCGCATGTCGTCGATACCGGTCATCTGCGCCACATGCAGGCCCATCGACGCCACGTCGAGCATGTCGCCCGATCCCAGCGGATACCACGGGTCCATGGCGCAATCCTGACCGAAGGCAACCGTCAGCCCCGCGGCCATCAGTTCCGGCACCCGGGTCATGCCGCGACGTTTGGGATAGGTGTCGTGGCGGCCCTGAAGGGTGATGTTGATCAGCGGGTTGGCGATCACGCCCAGATCGGCCTCGGCCATCAGCGGGATCAGCTTGGACACATAATAATTGTCCATGGAATGCATCGAGGTGAGATGCGAGCCGGTGGCCCGGCCGTGCAGCCCCAGGCGATGAACCTCGGCGGCGAGCGTTTCCACATGGCGCGACAGCGGGTCGTCGCTTTCATCGCAATGCATGTCGACCCGCAGGCCCCGTTCGGCCGCGATCTCGCACAGCCGCGCCACGCTGCGGGCGCCATCGGCCATTGTCCGCTCGAAATGCGGGATGCCGCCGACCACGTCGACGCCACGATCCAGGGCCTCGATCAGCAGAGCTTCGGTGCCCGGGCGGCGATAGAGGCCGTCTTGCGGGAAGGCCACCAGTTGCAGATCCAGCCAGGGCTTCACCCGCGCCTTCACGTCCAGCAGCGCATCCACCGCCAGCAGCCGGGGATCGCAGACATCGACATGGCTGCGGATCGCCAGCAGGCCGCGCGCGATTGCCCAGTCGCAATAGGCGAGCGCGCGGTCGACCAGCGCCTGATGGGTCAGTTCGGGCTTAAGCTCGTTCCACAGCGCGATGCCTTCCAGCAGCGTGCCGGACCGGTTCACCCGCGGCATGCCATAGGAGAGGGTCGAGTCCATATGGAAATGGGCGTCGACGAAGGGCGGGGTGACCAGGCAGCCCGCGGCATCGATGGTCTCGGCGGCGGCGGCGCCGCGCGCGGCGATGCCCGGCGCCACCTCGACGATCCGCCCGCCGGCCACGGCGATGTCGACCAGTGCGGTGCCGGCGGGTGCGCGGCGGGCGTTCAGAACCAGAAGATCGAGGGCCATGGGTTCAGCGTTCTCCCTTGCGGAACGGCACCATCAGCGCCTGAGGATAGGCGGCACGCCTGGACATGACCACCAGTGCCAGAATGCTGAGCACATAAGGCAGCATCAGGAACAGTTGATAGGGCAGGGCGCCGCCGGTCATCTGTTGCAGGCGGGTCTGAAGCGCATCGAAGAAGGCGAAGAGCAGCGCGCCGAGCAGGGCCTTGCCCGGCCGCCATGACGCGAACACCACCAGCGCGATGCAGATCCAGCCGCGCCCGCCCATCATGTTGAAGAAGAAGGCGTTGAAGGCCGAGAGGGTGAGAAAGGCGCCGCCAACCGCCATGAAGGCCGATCCCACCATCACCGCCAGCATCCGCACACCGGTGACCGAGATCCCCTGGGCATCGGCGGCGGCCGGATTTTCACCGACCATCCGCACCGCCAGCCCGGCGGGTGTGCGGTACAGCACCCAGGCCACCGCCAGCACCAGCACCAGGGCCAGGATGGTGGGGGCGGTCTGCTGGCCGATCACCTGGCCCAGCCAGGGCAGGGCCGACCACCAGCCATCGCCGAGCGGCGCGAAGGGGTCGACTGAGGGCGGCGTGCTGATCTGCGGCAGTAAAAGGCGATAGGCGAAATAGGACAGGCTGGTGGCCAGCATGGTGATGCCAAGGCCGGTGACATGCTGCGACAGGCCGAGCGGCACGGTCAGCGTGCCGTGCAGCAGCCCGACCAGCATGCCGGCCATGGCGGCGGCGGCGATGCCCACCCACAGATCACCACCCTGATAGACCGTCATCCAGCCGACCATGGCGCCCAGCGTCATGATCCCCTCGATGCCCAGGTTCAGAACGCCGGCGCGCTCGCAGATCAATTCGCCGAGCGTGCCGAAGATCAGCGGTGTGGCGATGCGCAGCACGGTCGCCCACAGGCCGGCCGAGATCAGAAGCTCGATGATGTCCATGACGGGTCAGCTCCGGAAAATCGGCCGGGATCAGCCACGGCGCAGGCGGTAGCGGGCAAACAGCATCGCGGTCAGCATGCACAGCAGCGAGACCGCGACCAGCACATCGGCGATATAGGTGGGCACGCCGACCGCGCGGCTCATGGCGTCGGCGCCGACGAAGATACTGGCGACCATCAATGCCCCCAGGATCACCCCCAGCGGGTGCAGTTGGGCCAGCATGGCGACCACCACGCCGCCGGTGCCATAGCCGGGCGACATGTCGAGGGTGAGATAGCCGGTGCGGCCGGCAACCTCGCTGACACCGGCGAGGCCGGCGAGGCCGCCTGAGATCAGCGCCACCAGCAGCATCACCCGGCCGGTGCTCATGCCCGAGAACCGGGCCGCGCGCGGGCTGGCGCCGACCGCGCGCATCTCGAAGCCCAGCACCGTGCGGGTCATCATGATGTAGATCAGCACCGCCGCGACCAGCGCCAGGATCAGCCCGCCATGCAGCCGGGTGCGCGGGATCAGCCGTGGCAGTTCGGCGGCCATCGGCAGAGTGTCGCTCTGCGGCCAGCCCATGGCCATCGGATCCTTCATCGGCCCTTCGATCATCATCGACACGAACAGCAGCACGATGAAGTTCAGCAGCAGGGTGGTCACCACCTCGTCGACGCCGAAACGGGTTTTCAGCACCGCCGGGCCCAGCAGCAGCAGACCGCCGGCGAGGGCGCCGGCCAGGATGACGGCCGGCAGCAGCAGCGCATCGGGCAGGCCCAGCGGCGCGGTGCCGATCCAGACCGCGGCCAGCGCGCCACCGTAAAGCTGACCCTCGCCGCCGATATTCCACAGCCGGGCGCGGAAGGCGACGGCGGCGGCAAGCCCGGTCAGCATCAGCGGCGCCGCGCGGGTGAGGGTTTCGGTGATGGCGAAACGGCTGCCGAAGGCGCCATCGGCCATCGCGCCATAAGCGGCCGGCACCGAGGCGCCGGATATCAGGATCAGAACCGCCGAGATGGCGAAGGCGGCGGCAAGGGCCGCCACCGGCACCAGCACAGACAGCCAGGCGGGGGTTTCGGTGCGGCGTTCAAGTCGCATGGGCAGCCTCGGTGGCGGATGCGGTGTCGCCGGCACCGGCCATCAGCAGGCCGAGACCGGCTATGGTGACCGCCTCACGTCGGGCAGGCGTGGTCAGATGACCGTCATGGATCACCGCCACCCGGTCGGACAGGGCCAGGATCTCGTCCAGATCCTCGGAAATCAGCAGGATGGCGGCGCCGCCGTCGCGGGCCTCCAGCAGACGTTCATGGACATAGGCGACGGCGCCGATATCCAGGCCACGGGTGGGCTGGTTGGCCAGGATCAGCCCCGGATGCAGGGCCAGCGCCCGGCCCAGGATCAGTTTCTGCATGTTGCCGCCGGAAAGCTGGCGGACGGTGGCATCCACCGACGGGCAGCGCACCTCATAGGCCCTGACCAGATCGGCCGCATGGGCGCGCGCCGGCCCCCGGCGCAGAAAACCGGCGCGGGAGAAATCGGGCCGGTTGCGGCGTTCGGCGATGACGTTCTCCCACACCGTCATGTCGCCGATCAGGCCTTCGCTGTGGCGGTCTTCCGGAATGCGGCCAACCCCCATGCGCACCATCCGCGCCGGATCGGGACGTGTGATCGGCTGACCCAGAATGGTGATGCGGCCGGCCTCGGGCCGGGCCATGCCGGCGATCAGATCGGCCAGCAGTGACTGGCCATTGCCCGAGACGCCGGCGATGCCGACGATTTCACGCGCATTCACCGAAAGCTGCACATCATGCAGCCGGGGCTTGCCGCCGGGGCCGGTCGCCGAGACGCGGTCCAGGATCAGGGCCGGCGCGCCGGCCGCCACTGGCGTGCGCATCGGCCCGGTGACCTTGCGCCCGACCATCAGCTCGGCCAGCATCGCGCGGTCGAGCCCGGCCGCGTCGCGCTGTTCGATCAGCCGGCCGGCGCGCAGCACCGCCACCCGGTCGCTGACCGCCATCACTTCCGGCAGCTTGTGGCTGATGAAGATGATCGACAGCCCGCAGGCGACCATGGCGCGGAGCGTGACGAACAGCCGCTCGCTTTCCTGCGGGGTCAGAACGGCGGTGGGCTCGTCCAGGATCAGGATCCGGGCGTCGCGATACAGCGCCTTCAGGATCTCGACCTTCTGGCGCTCACCCACCGACAGGGCGCCGACCCGGGCATCAGGGTCGACCGTCAGGCCGAAACGGGAACCCAACTCGGCCAGGCGCCGGCGGGCCTTCGCCCGATCGCGCCGCAATGCCCATAACGGCTCGGTGCCGATGGTGACATTGTCGATGACGCTCAGATTCTCGGCGAGGGTGAAGTGCTGATGCACCATGCCCAACCCGGCCGCGATCGCGGCCCTGGGCGAGCCGCCGGGCAGCGGCCGGCCGAAGACCTCGATATCGCCCGCATCGGCCACGTAATGGCCGAACAGGATGCTCATCAAGGTGGTCTTGCCGGCGCCGTTCTCGCCCAGCAGCGCCAGGATCTCGCCCCGCCGCAGGTCCAGGTCGATGGCGTCGTTGGCCGTAAGCGCGCCGAAGCGCTTGGTAACGCCCGAGAGCCGGAGAACGATCTCCGGCGCCCGGCCCGTCGCCACCACCGCGGGTTCAGCGGATGTGGTCATGGATGCAAGCGCCCCGATGCGGATACGGTGTCGTGGAGGATGCGGCCCGAGGTGGCCGCATCCATGGTCGACAGTTTCCCTGCGCCAGCCGTTTACATCGTGGATTTGGGCTCGGTGTCGTCGACCGCGACCGTGAAGCCGCCATCCAGGATCGCGGCCTTCTTCGCCTCGACCCGGGCCTTCAGATCGGCCGGGATCTTGTCGTCGAAGGTGCCATAGGGGGCAAGCGAGGCGCCGCCCGGCTTCATGTTGGAATAGCTGCCGTAATCCTCGGCCTTGAAGCTGCCGTCCTTCACGGCCGCGATCGCCTTGTCGATGGTCGGCTCCATATGCCACAACGCCGAGGCGACGACCGTTTCAGGATACTGGGCCTGGGTGTCGATGACATTGCCGATCGCCAGAACGCCCCGCTCCTTGGCGGCATCCGACACGCCGAAGCGTTCGGCATACAGCACGTCGGCGCCGCGCTCGATCATGGCGAAGGCGCTTTCCTTGGCCTTCGGCGGATCGAACCACGAACCGATGAAGCTGACCATGAATTTGGCCTGCGGGTTCACCTCAAGCGCGCCGGCCATGAAGGCGTTCATCAGCCGGTTGACCTCGGGGATCGGGAAGCCGCCGACCACGCCGATGACGTTCGATTTGGTCATGCCGCCGGCGATCATGCCGGTCAGATAGGCGGGCTCCTGGATGTAATTGTCGAACACCGAGAAATTCGGATCCTGCGGCTTGAACGACGAGCCCATCAGGAAGGCGGTTTCGGGATAGTCGCGGGCCACGCGGCGGGCGGCCTGTTCAACCGCGAAGGCCTCGCCGACGACCATGTCGGCGCCCTTCTCGGCGTATTCGCGCATCACGCGCTCATAATCGGCATTGGTCACCGATTCCGACCATTCATAGTCGATGTCGCCGCGTTTGGCGGCGGCGTCGAGGGCAATGTGGATACGGCTGACCCACTGCTGCTCGATCGGCACGGTGTAGACGCTGGCAACCTTGATCTTGTCGGCGGCGTCAGCGTTGCCGGCCATCAGCGCCGAGACGGCGACGGTGGCGGCGAGGGCGGCGGCCCTGAGCTTTGCGAGCAGCATGGATGAGCGATCTCCGAAGGGTGTCGCGGAACTTTCATGATAACGCAAGGACTGCGCCAATGCCTCAAGATCCGCCAAATCCACGGGCAGAAAACCTGCGCTGCCCGTCGGTTGCCGCCGAATGCCTCAGACTTGTGCAGGCGGCGTGACCGATTGGGCAAATTTTGACCAAATGGTACGCAAATGCAATCGATGTTTCCGACGTGGTGCGGCTGGTCAGGGCGTGGCACCCATGCCCAGCACATCGCCGCTCTGGCCGCTATCGTTGCCCGCTTTTGCCCAGCGGCCATGCTCGACGGCGGTGAAGAAATCGGCCAGCAGGCGGTTGACGGTGTCGGGCTCTTCGAGATTGGCGGCATGGCCGGTCATCGGCAGCACGGTCAGGCCGGCCGCGGGCAGGGTGGCCTTCAGGAACAGATTGGCCTCGATCGCCGGCGCGTCGCTGTCGCCCACGATCAGCAGGACCGGCAGGTTCATCGTGCGGAATTCGTCTTTCAGCGCGAACAGCGACGGCCGCCTTGCCTGATAGCCGCGCAGGGTCTGCGCCGCGCCCAGCGGTGAATGATCCAGGAACACGGCCATCGCCTCGTCGGCGCCGCGCGGATCCTTGGCGGCGAAGGGCAGCCGGCCGGCCGACGACATGTAGCTGCGCCCGGCGGCCTCCAGGCCGTCCTCCAGGATACGGGCGGCCGTGGCCTCGCAATTCGCGGCGAAATCGGCGCGCTGCTCCGGCCGCGCGCCATAGCCGGCGCCGATCGCGGTGATCGATCGGGCGCGATCGGGATGACGCAGGCCGAAATGCAGCACGGCGAAACCGCCCATGCTGCATCCCACCAGATGGGCGCGCTCAATGCCCAGTCCGTCCATCACCGCGCGGATGTCGTCGGTCGCCTGCGCCTGGCCGTATTCGTCCACCGTCGCCGGCACATCCGATGGCGGATAGCCGCGAGCATCATAGGCGACACAGCGATGGCTGCGCGCGAAGCGCCGCATCTGCGGTTCCCAGCTCCGCCGGTCGCCGGCGAATTCGTGCACGAACACGATCGCCTCGCCATGCCCGGCCTCGATCACATGCAACCGCACACCGCCATTGGCGACGAAGCGCCCCTCGACACTGCCCATCGGTCATTCCTCCACATGCATCGGCATGATCCACGCCCTTGGTGGATCTGCCCTTGTCATTGGGGGAAGCCTAGCGGGGGCAACCGCCGGATGCCACTCCGCAGCATGCCCGTCCGTTCTTTCAGGGCGGGGCCTCGATCAGTGCGGCCATGGCCGCGGCATCGTCGCCGGGCTCGGCGCCAAGGCCTGCAATCACGCCCAGACGGTCGGCCCGGTCGCGGTTCTGGCTCACCTTCCATTTGCCCTCGATGCGGGCGATCGGAATGTCCAGACCGACAATGCCCTTCATCTGGGCGGCGATGAAGCCGGCCGGGGCATCGGTCATCGCCCAGGGTTGAGGGCGCCCGGTTTCCTGTGCGGCGGTCAGTGCGGTCAGTTGCGCCGACAGCCAGGCCGGATCGTCGGTGATCCGCGGCCGACCCCGCACCTGGACAGTGACATAATTCCAGGTCGGGACAACCTTGCCGTGCGCCGCCTTGGACGCATACCACGCGGGCGTGACATAGGCGGCCGGTCCCTGGAACACCACCAGCGCCTCGGCTGAGTCGCGGAGGTCATCGATCTGGGGGTTGGCGCGGGCAAGATGGGCGCGCAACAGGTGGTCGCCTCCAGCCGTCTCGATCAGGTCGAACGGCAGCAGATTGGCCATCAATCCGCCCGATCCGGCGGTGATCAGGGTGGCAAGCGGATGGTCGCGCATCAGCGCATGCAGCACCGCAGGGCGGTGTTCCTGAAAGATCCTGGGCTGGTACATCGGATGGCATTCTCTCGGCGGCGGGCGCGGGGGGCAGCGCCACTGTCGCGGCCGGATGGTCTGCCGTCCAGGGCCGGTTCTGGCCAAAGTGGCTGGTCCAATCGCCCGCCGCCGGCTAACCCTTGCGGCGCACCACCCGGTACAGATAGGTCAGCACCATCAGCGCGATCACGCCCTTCGACACCGGATCCATATAGGCGGCGACCAGATCGTACTGGCTTTCCAGCACATAGCCGGCAAGGGCGAGCAGGCTGGTCCAGATCAGCGAGCCCAGGGTGGACCAGACCAGATACCGCCCCATCGGCATCGCCGCGATGCCAGCCGGCACCGAGATGAGAGTGCGGATGGCGGGGATCAGACGCCCGAAGAAAACGGCCTTGCCGCCATGGCGCTCGAACCAGCCATGGGCCCGGTCGACCTCGTCGGGTGAAATCGTCAGCCAGCGGCCGTGGCGCTCGGCCAGATGGCGGATGCGCCGCCGCCCCAGCCGCCGCCCCAGCCAGTACCAGGGCAGGGTGCCGATGACCGACCCCGCCGTGCCGGCCAGAATGACGCCGGTGATGGTGAGGTCGCCGCGCGCGGCGGCAAAGCCCGCCACCGGCATGATCAGCTCCGACGGGATCGGCGGGAACAGGTTTTCCAGCGCCATCAACGCGGCGACACCGATATAGCCTGCGGATGAGACGACACCCACGATCCATTCGAACATTCCGGCTCCACTGGCAGTGACCCATGGCCGCAGGGTGCGGCCGTGGATGAGGTAAGCATGATCGGTAATGGACCAATGCCGAAGCAGGCCGCTTGTTCCAGAATGGCCGATCAGGGCGGGCTGCATGACAGTTCGCCGCAGCCATCGGCGGCGCGGGAGGGTATTCTGACGGCACTGCCTCTCGCCCACCTCGTCTCGTATCCGGAAACACGCTGCCGATGACCGATTGCCACGCCTCACCCTCCGCCCCCGACGCCGACCCGACCGGCACGACCATGGCCGCCAGTGACGCGGAGCGGGCCTATAACGCCCGTGCCGCCGTGCCCGACCACCCGGTGATCTTCGCGCGCTGGGCGTCGGAGGCGGCGGCGGCCCGGGCGGACTTCACCCGCAGCGGCCGCTTCCGGCCGGCGATCGTCTATGGCCGGCGTGGCGATCAGGTGCTGGATCTGGTGATGCCCGAAACCCGGCCCGTGGCCGGCGGCGGCGTGCCGGTGCCGCTGCTGGTGTTCTTTCATGGCGGCTATTGGCAGGCCATGAGCCGCGAGAGTTTCACGCAACTGGCACGGGGGTATGCGGCCAGAGGCGCGGCGGTGGCGCTGGTCGACTATACGCTCGCACCCGCGACCACGGTTGCCGGCATCGTCGAGGAAGCCCGCGAGGCCGTGGCGCTGCTGTGGCGGCTGGCGCCGGCGCTCGGGCTCGATCGCCGGCGCACCGTGGTCGCGGGCCATTCCGCCGGCGGCCAGATCGTCGGCATGCTGGCGGCCACAGACTGGGCGGCGCGCGATCCGGCGCTGGCGGCGGCGGCGCCGCTGATCGCGGGCGGCGTGGCGATCAGCGGCGTGTTCGATCTGGAGCCATTGATCGCGACCAGCATCAACGCGAAACTGGGCCTCGATGCCGCCGCGGCCCGCGCCGTCAGTCCGCACAGGCTGGCACCGCAGCCATGCACACGGCTGGTGCTGGCGGTGGGCGGTGACGAGTCGTCTGAGTTTCACCGCCAGAGTCGCGATTTCGGGCGCCGCTGGCGGGCCGCCGGTGCCCGGGTCGATACGATCGATCTGCCGGGTCGGCATCACATGAGCGCGGTCGAGGCGCTGGGCGAAGACGATCATCCGCTGATGCGCGCCACGCTCCGCCTGCTGGGCACGGACGACTGACCGGGGCGAGACTGCCCGATCAATCGCTGCTCTGGTTGATGCGGGCAACGGTGGCGGTGGTGGAATGGCCGGGCAGGATCGGCACGATCATCACCCGGCCGCCACGGGCGGTGACGACATCGGCGCCGACCACGGTGTCGGGGCGGTAATCGCCGCCCTTGACCAGCAGGTCGGGGCGGATGGCCGCGATCAGCTCGGCCGGGGTGTCCTCGACGAAGATCAGCACCAGATCGACATCGGCCAGGGCCGCCAGCACCGCGGCGCGGGTGTCCTGATCCTGCACCGGCCGCGACGGCCCCTTCAGCCGGCGGACCGAGGCGTCGGCATTCACCGCCACCACCAGCCGGTCGCAGGCCGCCCGCGCTTTGCCGATCACGTCCAGGTGGCCGCGATGCAGCAGGTCGAAACAGCCATTGGTGACGCCGACACTCAACCCGTCGCGCTGCCAGCCGGCGGTGATGCGGGCGGCTTCGGCGGCGCTGTCGACCACGCGGGCATGGCGGGGGGCACCGCCGGCCGCCACCGACCGCGCCTCGGCATCGCCGGCGGCCGCGGCCCGGATCTCGGTGGGCGTGACGGTGGCGGTGCCAAGCTTGCCGACCACGACGCCGGCCGCGGCATTGGCATACTGCACGGCATCGACCAGCGACCCGCCGGCGGCAAGCCCGCAGGCCAGGGCCGCGACCAGCGTATCGCCGGCACCTGAAACGTCGAAAACCTCGCGGGCGCGGGCGGGCAGGTGCACGGCGCTGCCATCGGCACCGACCACGGTGACGCCATGGGCGCCACGGGTGGCGACCAGATGCTGAAAGCCATGTGCCCGAACCAGCGCCAGGGCCGCGCGGGTGACGGCGTCGTCATCGGCGGGATCGATCGCCTCTCCCGCCGCCACCGCCAGTTCGGCGGCATTGGGGGTGAGAACCATGGCGCCGCGATAGCGGCTGAGGTCGCGGGCCTTGGGGTCGACCACCACCGGCCGGCCGGCGGCGAGGCAGCAGGCCATGATATCGGTGAGGATATCAGGTGCCAGGACGCCCTTGCCGTAATCCGACAGCAGCACGATGTCGGCGGCAGCCACCGCCTCGGCCACCGCCGCCATCAGCCCGGCATGGGCGGTCAACGACAGGCCGCCGGGGCCGTCCTCGTCGGAGCGCAGCAATTGCTGGCTCTGCGCCACATAGCGGGTCTTGACGATGGTGCCGCCATCGATATCGACCGCGAGATCGCCGGTGATGCGGTCTTCCGCCGCCAGCAGGTCGCGCAACTCGGCGGCCGCGGCATCGGGACCGACCACGGCGACCAGCCGGGCATGGGCGCCGAGCGAGGCCACATTGCGCGCGGCATTGCCGGCGCCGCCGATCATGGTGCGGCGGCGCTCGACCCTGAGCACCGGGATCGGTGCCTCGGGCGAGATCCGCTCCACCTTGCCATAGACGAAGCGGTCGAGCATGACATCGCCGATGACCGCGACCGTCACCGCGCCGAAACGCCGGTCGAGATCGAGGAAATCCACACGGGCGGCGCCGGCGGCACGGACAGAACTGGTCGACATGGCGGGTCCGGGCTGTTGGGAGAGGGACGGGCGGCCAAAGATCTGTTGGTCAGTTGCCGGAGGAGCGTTCGTCGGGAACCAGGCCCAGGGCGATTTCCAGCGCCCCGCACAGCATCTGGCCCAGCATGATGTGCATTTCCTGAATCCGGGCGGTGGTATCGCTTGGCACCACCAGCGCCAGATCGGCGCGCCCTGGCGTGTCGCCGCCATCGCGGCCGGTCAGCGCCACGGCGGTGATGCCGGCGGCCCGCGCCGCATCGAGCCCCAGCAGCACATTCGGGCTGCGGCCCGAGGTGGTGATGCCGACCGCCATGTCACCCGGCCGGCCGAGGGCTGTGATCTGGCGGGCGAAGAGCTGATCGAAGCCCATGTCATTGCCGATCGCGGTCAGGGCCGAACTGTCGGTGGTGAGGGCGAGCCCGGCAATGGGCGCGCGATCGCGGCGATAGCGCACCGCCAGTTCGGTCGCCAGATGCTGAGCGTCCGAGGCCGAACCGCCATTGCCGAAGAACATGATCTTGCCGCCGGCGCGGATGGTGACAAGCGCCATCGCCACCCATTGCCCGAAGGGCTGCTTCAGCACGGCACGGGTGCGGGCGAAAGCCGCCGCGTGTTCATCGAGTTCGGCATCGAAGAAGCTGTCGATATCCATGGCCCAGGTCCGATCTGCCGGTACGGCGCGTGTGCGCGGGCAACGATAGGAGGCGGCGTGGCCGGTGACAAGTCGCCAGGGGCCACTCGAACGCTTGTTTGACCTGCCGGCCGCGCCGACGGATGATCGTCGCAGACGTCCGCGCGCCGGACCAAGAAGCCGCGAGCCGGCCTTCGGGCCGCCCGACAACCGGGGAGGAGCAGAAACCATGACCGCCACAACCCAGCCGACCGTGCCGACGCACGCAACCGAGCCGCCAGCGCGGGTCACCATCGCCCGTGCCGATAGGGCCAGCTTCGCCGGCGACGGCCTGCGCGCCTTTTTCAGCTATCGCGACCTCGATATCGGCACGGCGACCCAGGGGCGGTTCCATGCCCATGTGATCCGCGCCGAAGAGGCGGTGACCGCCGGCACCGGCCGCCATGCCCACCGGCTGGATTTCCAGATGGTCTATATCCTGAAGGGCTGGGTGCGGTTCTGGTATGACGGCACCGGGGTGGTGGACCTGCGCGCCGGCGACTGCGTCTATCAGCCGCCGGGCATCGCGCATGAGCTGCAGGCGGGATCCGACGATCTGGAGATGCTGGAGATCACCTCGCCGGCCGATTTCGGCACCGATCCGGTCGCGCCCCCGCCAGCCACCGGACGCTGAACCCACGGCGCCGCCGAAGAGCGCCGGACCCATCCGAGGAGATGCCCCTTATGACCCGTCCTGTCGTAGACTTCCTGTTCGATGTCGGCAGCCCCGCCACCTATCTCGCCTGGGCGCGGCTGCCCGGCATTGCCGCGCGCACCGGCGCCGATATCCGCTGGCGGCCAATTCTGCTGGGCGCCGTGTTTCAGGCCACCGGCAACACCAGCCCCGCGGCGGTGAAGGCCAAGGGCCGCTATCTGATGGCGGATCTGACGCGCTTCGCCGAGAAGGCGGGCACGCCCTTCCGCTTCAATCCGCATTTTCCGATCAACACCCTGACCATGCAGCGCGGTGCCGTGGCTGCCCTGGCCGATGGCCGGATCGAGGCCTATCTGGCGGCGATCTTCCCGGCGCTGTGGGCCGATGGTCGCGACATGGGCAATCCGGAGGTGCTGGGCGCGGTGCTGGAAGCGGCCGGCTTCGATGCCGCGGCGCTGATCGCGGCCTGCGCCACGCCTGACGTCAAGGACCGGCTGAAGGCGGAAACCGAAGAGGCGGTTGCGCGCGGCGTGTTCGGGGCTCCCAGCTTCTTTGTGGGCGACACGCTCTATTTCGGTCAGGACCGGCTGGATTTCGTGGAAGAGGCGCTGGCGCGGCAGGCGGCGGCGTGACGTGCCTGGCCGCCACGAGGCGGCGGCCATGGCTGTGATGCCCGTTCAGATGTATGGGTCGTCGGACTGCAGATGGCCGCGCACATAGGCGGCGATGCCATCTTCCAGCTCGGTCATCGGCGCGGTGAAGCCGGCCTGCCGCAGCCGGTCGATCTTCGCTTCGGTGAAGTACTGATATTTCTCGCGCAGATGGACCGGCATGTCGACGAATTCGATCTCCGGCTGCCGGTTCATCGCCGCATAGACGGCCCGCGCCATATCGGCGAAGCTGCGTGCCTTGCCTGATCCCACATTGAACAGACCGCTGGCGGCGGGGGTGTCGAGCAGCCAGCGGACCACCGCCACGCAATCGCCGATCCAGACGAAATCGCGCAACTGGCCGCCATGCGGATAATCGGGCCGATGGCTGCGGAACAGCCGCGCCTCGCCGCCGTCGCGGATCCGCTCGAAGACCTGATGCGCGACGCTGCGCTGGCCGCCCTTGTGATACTCGTTCGGCCCATAGACGTTGAAGAACTTCAGCCCCGCCCATTGTGGCGGCAATGCCGCACCCCGGCGGGAAAGATCGACGATCCGGCGGTCGACCATGTGCTTCGACCAGCCATAGGCATTGAGCGGCCGCAGCCGCGCGAGGGCCCCAGGCTCGGCATCGTCGTCGAAACCCAGCGCGCCGTCGCCATAGGTGGCGGCGGAGGAGGCATAGATCAGACGCACACCATGGCGGGCGCACCAGCCGGTGAGGTCGAGGGTCAGGCGGATGTTGTTCTCGACGATCACATCGCTGTCACGTTCCTCGGTGGACGAGATCGCACCCATATGGATCACGGCCTCGATCGCATCGGCCCGGGCGTCCAGAAAGTTGAACAGCCGATCGGGCCGCACGACATCGGCCAGCCCGCGGCCGGCGATGTTGCGCCATTTATCGTCGGATCCGAGCGTGTCGACCACGACCAGGTCCGTCCGGCCATCGGCTTCCAGCCCGGCCAGGATGTTGGAACCGATGAACCCGGCTCCGCCGGTCACGACGATCATCTGCTGCTCCTGTTGTTCGATATGAAAGATATTCGGCACATCGGCTGACCTCGCCGGAGTTTGCCGCGCAGGTTCAGATTGCTTCCGTCAAGATCTGGAATCCGGTTCACCCTGCCTTAGTTCTTGCCGTGACATCCGGGGCTTTGCCGCATCTGTTGCCATGATGCCATCCATCGTCCCAATTCGCGGCCGACGGGCCTGTATACCAGATACCAGGGGTAGACAGGCCGACCATTGCAGCGCAGCATACCTATTGCGTCACGGTATCGGGGTTGCCCGACGGCACCTGTGTGCCGTATAACTGTTAACGCTAGCACCTACCCCATGGGGAATATCGGAGATCATACCATGATCAAGACCATGATCAGCGCTCTCGCTGTCGTGCTCGCCCTGGCGGGCATGGCGAGCGTTGCCAGCGCCCAGACCCCGCCGCCGGCGAACAACGTTGACGACGAAGGCGGCTATCTGTTCAACGACGAGCTGACCGGCCTGGCCATCGGTGGCGGCGCCGCGGCGGCCGTGGCGATTGCAATCATCGCCTCGGACGACGACGACAGCGGTTCGTCGACCTCGACCTCGACCTCGACCAGCACCCGCTGATCGAACGTCTGTTGGCCGACAGGAAGGGCGGTCCCGGAAACGGGGCCGCCCTTTTTGGTTGTGTGGGCGACTTTGGTTCTGTGGGTCTGCGCGAGGTCAGGGAATGGGGGCGGAGCGCAGCAGCGTGATGTCCATATCGCCCATTTCGGGCGAGATATGCTGAACGCTGCGCCAGACGCGGGTGCTGTCCGGCTCGTACCAATAGCGGTTGGTATACTGCCAGCGTATCACCTCGACCGTGCAGGTCTCGTCATAGACCACGGTATCGAACTGGTACTGGCCGATCTGCAACGGCTCCTGCCCCACCTCGGCCAGGCTGCAATCGGCGCGCGCGCCATAGAGCCGGCGGTTCGGCAGGTCGAAGATCCGGACGTAAGGCCGGGCACCCGCTGCCGCGGGCACGGGCGCCGAGGCCCCCTCCGGCAAGCCGTCGATCCGCACGATGCGCAGATTGTCGGGCAGGCCGACCGTGCGCACCAGAATGCCTTGCCGGGTATGGATTTCAGCCCGGTCGGCCGCCCGCCAGATCAGCGTGCCATCGCGGTTCCCGGCCAGAGCGACCCGCGCCGACCCGCGGCCGAAGCCGACCAGGATTGCCGCGACCGGCAGCTTGTCGACATCGATTTCCTGAGCGGTCGGCGCCGATGGCGGAAAGAACACCGCGTTCAGCGTGTCGAAGGGCGCCGGAAGGTCTGTGGTGTCGGTGCAGGCGCCGAGCAGAAGGGCTGGCAGCAGCATGGCGGTGAAACGGATACGGGCGAATGTCATCGCGGATGCGGCCCCTTTGTCATCGGTCAGCCGGGCAAAGCTACAGCAATCGGCACGGCATTGCAGCAACCGGGCTGGCGCAAATAACACAAATAATGATCGTTAATTAAAATAATATCCGATTAGTGTCTGGACAATCGGTGTGGATCATGTTTTCTGTCGGCCATCGGCATCCTGAACCCAGCCCGCCTGCCCGCTTTGCGCCAATAAGGGCGCGCCAGCCAGGGCCTGAGGAGCGATTGATCCATGGACCATCTCGACCGTCTTGAGGCGCAGAGCGTCTATATCCTGCGCGAGGCGTTCAACCGCATCGACAAGCTGGCAATGCTGTGGTCGATCGGCAAGGACAGCAACGTCATGGTATGGTTGGCCCGCAAGGCCTTTTTCGGCCATGTGCCGTTTCCCGTGCTGCATGTCGACACATCATACAAGATCCCCGAGATGATCGAATTCCGCGACCGCATGGCCGCGGAATGGGGGCTGAACCTGATTGTCGGGCAGAACCGGGCGGCGCTGGATGCGGGCATGAACCACACGCGGGGCCGCGTGACATGCTGCTCGGCCTTGAAGACCGATGGCTTGAAGGCGCTGCTCGACACCCACGGCTTCACCGGGGTGATCGCCGGCATCCGCCGCGACGAGGAAGGCACCCGCGCCAAGGAACGGGTGTTCAGCCCGCGCGGTCAGGACAATGCCTGGAACGTGAAGGATCAGCCGCCGGAGTTCTGGGACCAGTTCAAGACCGAATTTCCGGCCGGAACCTCGGTGCGGATTCATCCGCTGCTGCATTGGACCGAGGTCGATATCTGGCGCTATATCCAGCGCGAGGAGATTCCGGTGGTCAGCCTGTATTTCGCGAACGAGCACGGCCAGCGCTATCGCTCGCTGGGCTGCGCGCCGTGCACGCTGCCAATCACCAGCCGGGCCGCCACTGTCGCCGAGATCGTGACCGAGCTTGAGGGCAGCCGCACGTCCGAACGCGCCGGCCGCGCTCAGGACAAGGAATCCGAAGATGCCTTCGAGCGCCTGCGCGCCGAAGGCTATATGTGATCCGGGACGGGATGTTTTCACGATGACTGCACAGACTGCTCCGATCCAGGACCAGATCGCCGCCGTACCGTCCTCCGCATCCGAGACGGCCGCCGCCGAACGCGCGCTGATGCGGATCGTGATCGTCGGCCATGTCGACCATGGCAAGTCGACCCTGGTCGGTCGGCTGCTGAATGACAGCGGATCGCTGCCCGAGGGGCGGGTCGATGCGATCCGCGCGATGAGCGAACGCCGCGGCATGCCGTTCGAATGGTCGTTCGTGATGGATGCGCTGAAGGCCGAGCGCGACCAGGGCATCACCATCGATGCCGCTCAGATCTGGTTCAAATCGGCGCGGCGCGATTATGTGATCATCGACGCGCCGGGCCACAAGGAATTCCTGAAGAACATGATCACCGGCGCCGCCGCCGCCGAAGCGGCCGTGCTGGTGATCGATGCCGCCGAAGGGGTGCGCGAGCAGTCGCGCCGCCATGGCTATCTGCTGCATCTGCTGGGCCTGCGGCAGATCGCCGTGGTGGTCAACAAGATGGATCTGGTCGGCTTCGATCAGGCCCGCTATGACGCGGTGGTCGCCGAATACAGCGCCTATCTGGCTGGTATCGGCGTGACCGCGACCCACTTCGTGCCGGTGGCGGCGCGCGAGGGCGGCAATATCGTCGACCGCGCCACCGATACGATGCCGTGGTATGACGGGCCGACCGTGATCGGCGCGCTGGACGGTTTCACGCCCGCCCCGGTGCTGGACGATCGTGCACTGCGCCTGCCGGTGCAGGATGTCTATAAATTCGACGAGCGCCGGATCATCGCCGGCCGGATCGAAAGCGGCCGTCTGGCGGTGGGCGATACGGTGATGGTGTCGCCATCCAACAAGACCGTGCGGGTGCGGAGCATCGAGCATTGGGGCCGCGGCACACAGCCGGTGGTGGCCGGCACCGGCCGCAGCGTCGGCATCACCTTCGACGATCAGATCTTCATCGAGCGTGGCGACGTGATCAGCCATGTGGACCAGCCGCCGGTGCTGACCGACGTGTTCCGGGCCCGGCTGTTCTGGCTGGGCCGCACGCCGCTCGCGGTGGGCAGCAGCTATGTGATGAAGCTTGCCACCCGCCAGGTTCGGGTGACGGTGGACCGGATCGAGAAGGTCATCGATGCCGGCAGCCTGTCGGGCGCCGATGATGGCACTGTTCCGGCGCAGGTGGAGCGCAATGCGGTTGCCGAGGTGGTGCTGCGGTCGCGCGGCCTGCTGGCGCTGGATGCCTTCAATCGGCTGCCGAACACCGGCCGCTTCGTTCTGATCGAGGATTACGACACGGTCGGTGGCGGCACCATCTCGATGGACGGCTATCCGGACCAGCGCGATGCCGTGACCCGTAAATCGACCAACATCACGGCGGTGGAACATCGGGTGACGCCCGATGCCCGCGCGCGCCGCAATGGTCATACCGGTGGCGTGCTGTGGCTGACCGGTCTGTCGGGGGCGGGCAAGTCGACGCTGGCGATCGAGCTGGAACAGCGGCTGTTCGCCAAGGGCTATCAGGTCTTCGTGCTGGATGGCGACAATGTCCGCCATGGGCTGAACGCCAATCTGGGCTTCAGCCCCGAGGACCGCACCGAGAATATCCGCCGGGTGGGCGAGGTCGCGGCCCTGTTCGCCGAAGCCGGATTCCTGGTGGTCACCGCCTTCATCTCACCCTATCGCGCCGACCGCGACCGGGCGCGTGCCGCCGCCGGTGCCGGTTTCCATGAAGTGCATGTCCGCGCGGGGCTGGATGTCTGCGAGGGCCGCGACCCGAAGGGACTTTATGCCAAGGCGCGGCGCGGCGAGATCCGCGATTTCACCGGCATCGATGCGCCGTATGAGGCACCGGAGGCGCCTGAGCTGACGGTCGATACCGGCGCGCTCGGAATCGACGACGCGGTGCGGTTGGTGATGAGCTATATCGAGCGGACCTTCGCGATCAGCCGGGTGCTCTGAGACGATCAGACAGCCCTGGCATGGTCGCCATGGAAATGCCCCGGCCGGTTCGCAGGCCGGGGCATTTTTGTTCGCCCGCCCTGGAACCGTCGCGGCAGACATGCTTATCGCCCCGCAGAGCCGGAGGCGATGAGCGCCGCCGGCCAGACCACGAACAGCACAGGCACGAACAGCACAGGCACGAACAGCACAGGAGGGAGATCTCGAACTATGCGAAATCTCATGTCGACCTTTGCCGCCGCGACGTTTGCTTCCACCTTGGTGGCTGTGCCGGCATGTGCGGCCAACCAGACAAATCGGGCCGATCCGGAGCGCCAGACCGGCGATCCAACGGCTGCCAGCCGCAGCACCACGACGACCGCTCCCGCCGGCTCTGATCGGCAGGGAAGGATCGACGTGGTGACCCGCGCCGACGACGGTGAATGGCTGAGCCTGACCGGCGAGGTCAAGTCGGTGGAGGCGGACCGGTTCACGCTCAACTGGGCTGTCGCACCGTTGCCGTCGACACCTCGGGCATCGAGAACAGCCCGGTGGGCAGCAGCGTCGATGTCGTCGACCGGTTGTCGGTTTCGGGCGGGATGGACGATGCCGATCTGTTCGACCGGCGCGAGGTCGAAGCCAGTTCGGTGGTGATCCTGACCAACAACCGGGTCTGACCGGCGCCACCTCCGACTCCGACGGCAATTCTGCCGCCCGCACGGGGGCATGGCCGTGCGGGCGGTGCCGTTGCGGCAGTCGTCAGGCGCCAGCGCGGCCGTGCGCCAGCAGGGTCTTGGCGATCAGCGTCACCAGTGCCAGCACCGCAAGCAGCGAGGCGACCGCGAAGGCACCGACATAGTCATACTCGTTGTACAGAATTTCGACATGCAAAGGCATGGTATTGGTGAGGCCGCGGATATGACCGGACACCACCGACACCGCGCCGAATTCCCCCATCGCACGCGCATTGCACAACAGAACGCCGGCCAGCAGCCCGTTGCGGACATTGGGCAGGGTCACCCGGCGCATGATGGTGAACCAGCCCGCACCCAGAGTGAGCGCCGCTTCCTCCTCGTCGGAGCCCTGGGCCAGCATCAGCGGGATCAGTTCGCGGGCCACGAAGGGGAAGGTCACGAAGATCGTGGCCAGCACCAGCCCGGGGACCGCGAAGATGATCTTCAGGCCGTGATCTGCGGCCCATGGACCAAGCCAGCCATGGGCGCCGAACAGCAGCACCCAGACCAGCCCCGAGATGACCGGCGACACCGAGAAGGGCAGGTCGATCAGCGACATCAGCAGGCTTCGGCCAGGAAAGCGGAAGCGGGTGAGGGCCCAGGCGGCGGCGATGCCAAAGACAAGATTGGCCGGTACGGCAATGGCCGCGACCAGCAGCGTCAGACGGATGGCCGCCAAGGCATCGGGTTCGCGCAGCGCCTCCATAAACGGCATGGCGCCCTTCGCCAGGGCCTGCGCGAAGACGCTGACCAGCGGCAGGACCAGGAACAGGGCCAGGATGAGCAGGCCTGCCAGGGTCAGCGCCACGCGGGCCGCCGGAGATTCGGTGATGCGGACGCCGGGATGGGGGGATGATCGCAGACGGGCCATGGGATTCTACCTTTCCATGGCGTTGCGGCGGCGCGCGTCCAGGCCGTTCACCAGCAGCAGCAGAATGAACGAGGCGACCAGCATCACGGCCGCGATCGCACTGGCGCCGGCATAATCGTATTGCTCCAGGCTGATGACGATCAGCAAGGGGGCGATCTCGCTGATGCCGGGCATGTTGCCGGCGATGAAGATCACGGAGCCGTACTCGCCGACGCCACGCGCGAATGCCAGGGCGAACCCCGCGCTGATCGCCGGCGTCAGGACCGGCAGGATCACCCGCCGCAGGGTCTGCCAGCGCCCGGCGCCCAGCGATGCCGCCGCTTCTTCGATCTCGCGATCCAGATCTTCGAGCACCGGCTGGATGGTGCGGACCACGAAGGGCAGGCCGATGAACACCATGGCGACGATCACGCCTGCGGGTGTGAAGGCGATATGCAGGCCGAGCGCCGCCAATGGCGCGCCGATCCATCCGTTTGGTGCCGTGAGTGCGGTGAGCGCGATGCCGGCGACGGCGGTCGGCAGCGCGAAGGGCAGGTCGACGATGGCATCTGCCAGCCGTTTGCCCGGAAAGTCATAGCGCACCAGCACCCAGGCGACCACGATTCCCAGAAGGCTCGATATCATCGCCGCGGCCAGCGACCCGCCGAAGCTGAGCCGATAGGCCGCGAGCGCGCGGCCCGAGAAGGCGCGCGCGGCGATCTCGTCGAGACTGAGGCCCGCCGCCCGCAGAAAGACCGCGGACAGCGGGATCAGAATGATCGCCGACAGCCAGAACACCGTCAGGCCGAGCGCCGGTCCGAAGCCCGGCAGCGGCCCGGCCTGTTTCCGTGATGTGGGCCGGTTGGGCGGACCGATTTTGCGCATCAGGATCATTTCCCGGTGACGATCTGGTCGAAGATGCCGCCGTCGTTGAAATGCTCGGCCTGAGCCTTGCGCCAGCCGCCGAACACCTCGTCGATCGTCACCAGCCGGATATCGGGATAACGGTCGGCATGGCGGCCGGCGACGGTGGCATCGCGGGGGCGGTAATAGTGCCGGGCCGCAAGTTCCTGCCCCTCAGGCGTGTAGAGGAATCTGAGATAGGCTTCGGCCACGGCACGCGTGCCATGGGCATCGACCACTTTGTCGACCACCGCAACCGGCGGCTCCGCCAGAATCGACAGCGACGGAACCACGATGTCGAAGGCATCGGGGCCCAGTTCGTTCACGGCCAGCAGGGCCTCGTTCTCCCAGGCAAGCAGCACGTCGCCGATACCGCGCTGCACGAAGGTGGTGGTGGACCCGCGCGCGCCGCTGTCGAGGACCGGCACATTGGCGAACAGCGCCTGTACGAAGGCCTTGGCGCCGGCGGCATCCTGGCCCTGATCGAGCGCATAGGCCCAGGCAGCCAGATAGTTCCAGCGCGCGCCGCCCGAGGTCTTCGGATTGGGTGTGATCACCTGAAGGCCGGGCCTGACCAGATCGTCCCAGTCCCGGATCGCCTTGGGATTGCCCTTGCGGACCAGGAACACGATCGTCGAGGTGTAAGGCGCGCTGTTGTCGGGCAGGGCCGACTGCCAGTCCGCCTTCAGAGCGCCGCCATGGTCGGCGATGGCGTCGATGTCATAGGCCAGCGCCAGGGTGACGACATCCGCTTCCAGCCCGTCGATGACGCTGCGTGCCTGCTTGCCCGATCCGCCATGGCTCTGGCGGATGGTCAGCGTGTCGCCGGTCTGCTGCTTCCAGAGTGCGGCGAAGCGGGCGTTGACGTCTTTGTACAACTCGCGGGTGGGGTCGTAACTCACGTTCAGCAGGGTGATCTCGGCCGCAGATGCGGGCGTAATGACCGCGGCCGGAGCCGATACGAGGGCCGATAGGGCCAGGGCGCCGAGCAGTCTGGCCGGAGACGGGGCAAAGCGGCGCCAATGGGGGGCGATGACGGAAACCGTTGCAGGCATGGAAGAACCTCTCTGGGGCATGCAGGGCAGAAACCGCAACCGTCAATTCTTATGATCTTCATATCATGAAGACTCATATTTTTATGTGAATCAAGATTATTTAATCAATAAACAGTGAAGAACTGATATTTTATACATATATATAATGTATTTTGTGCTCAAAGAAATGCCGCCCGGCCGACGGATCGGGGGCGGCATTTCAGGTGTCGGGCGGGATCATCCGCCCGTGGCGCCGGATCAGGCGCTGTGGGTGATGGCGCGCAGATCGAGGTCGATGTCGCTGCCATGGCCTTCGAACGTCGCCATCAGCCGGCGGAAACGGGGCGCGTTCTCGCGATACCAGCCCACCACGCGCGGCAGGTCGTCCAGCAGATGCCGCTCGGGCGCCCAGCCCAGTTCGCGAATCTTCCGGCTGTCGATGGCATAGCGCCGGTCGTTGAACGGCCGGTCGGGAACATATTCAACCACGTCATCCAGCGCATAGCCGAAGGACTGAGCGATCATGCCGGCGACGACGATGTTCTCGAACTCATCTTCTGAACCGATATTGTAGATCTCGCCGATCTCGCCCTTGCGCATCAGCAGGACGATGGCGGCGGCGAAATCTTCGGCGGCCAGGAAATGACGGCGGTTGTTGCCGGCACCGTGAATGGTCAGCTTCTTGCCGCATTCCAGCAGCAGCGAGAAGCGCGGAATGATCTTTTCAGGGTACTGGCGGATGCCATAGATGTTGTTGCCGCGGACCGTCACGATCGGCATCCGGTAGGAATGCAGATAGCCCGAGATGATCATCTCGGCGCCGGCCTTCGATGCCGAATAGGGATTGGTGGGGTTCAGGACCGTGCTTTCGTCGGCGGCACCGTCCAGAACCTCGCCATAGACCTCGTCGGTCGACACATGGACGATGCGCTTGACGCCCATGCGGCGGCAGGCCTCCATGATCGCATGGGTGCCATAGACGTTGGTCATGGTGAACAGCAGCGAATTGCCGAACGAATTGTCGACATGGCTTTCGGCCGCGGCATGCACGACGTAATCGGCACCGTCGACGACCCGGCAGGCCAGGTCGAAGTCGCAGATGTCACCCACGACCAGCTCGATGCGCTCATTCGCCACCAGATGCTGGATGTTTCGGATATCGGCGGCATAGGTCATCTTGTCGAAGACGACCACGTCGTAATCCGGGAACTGCTCGCAGATGTGGTCGGTGATGTGTGACCCGATGAAGCCTGCGCCGCCGGTGATGACGATCTTCGGCATTATCCCAGAGCCCTTCCCAGATTGTGGCAGTAGGTGATGATGTCGTCGGCCGTCTCTCGAAGGCCGGTGGTCTGAACCAGACGCGATACGTCCAGATGGAATGCGTCGGCATGGCGTGGATCGATGATCCGCAACTGACCGCGGCCATGGCCGCGGATGACGGCGAGCGCAAGTTCACCGCACATCAGCCCGACACCCGACGACAGATTGTAGATGCCGGACAAGCCGTTCGTGATCGCGGCCGAAAGCTGCCGGGCGAAATGCCCGGCGGTCACGAAATCACGAGCCACGAACGGACTCATGTCGAACACGATTTCACCGGTCTCGGCAAGCGTGTTCAGCATGAACCCCATGAAACTGCGCCGTCCGGGAATACGTTCAGGCCCGATGACGTTGCCGATCCGCAGCACCAGCAGGCGTTCGGGGGCGATCAGCGCGGCCACGGCGGCTTCGGCCGCGACCTTGTTACGGCCATAGATGTCCAGGCCCGCCAGGGGCGATGTCTCGGCAGCGCCCCATTGTGCCGCCTGATCATAGACCTTGCGGGAACTGAGCATGACGAACCGTGCCGACGTCGCGGCGACCCGAACCGCCAGTCGGACGTCGACATCGCGGGCCGGATCGTGCGGCAGGCGCATATCGTCGGGGTGGCGGGCAAAGTTCACCACCACATCAACACCGTCGAGCAGGTCGGGGCGATCGATCTCGGCATGGCCGGCGACCCTGAGCTCGACCTGTTCCCGTGCAATGTCCGAAAAGGCCCGCGCAAGCAGGCTGTTGCCGCCGAAAACAAGAATCCGCATAGGAGGCGTCTGCTCCCGCCCTTCAGGCCGTTGTCGATGAAGCCGGCCCCATGATTAGCATTCCAGATGCCCGCCTCCAATCCAAAAACGGATGACGGGAGACGGGAGTGTGGCCGCAAGCACACGGTGTGGGTGAAATGTCGACTTGCAAGTTGCGCAGTGGGCGCCTTGGAACATGGTTAACGATCTGCTAACGTCATGACCGACCTTCATTCTTGACGCTTCCATCACGGACTGTCGCAGAAACGCCCCCCGTTCGGGGGATTTGTGCAGTGCGGAAAGCGGGTTGGCGGCAGGATGCGGGCAAGGTATAAACTTAAACCTGAAGCGACGCCCGGCCGACCAGAACATGCTGCTTTGACAGCACGGCCGCTGGCGTCGCCCCGACCGAATGCACCCCTGTCTGGACGCATGGACCTATATTGTCCGTGCGACACACTGGCGGCCGGGTGGGCAGAAACGTCAAGCGGGCAGCAGCATCATGACGGACGTCAACACCAGCCATGTGTTCGAGGCAAGCCTTGAACGCGGCGTGGTGCCGGCCACGACGGTCGGTGCACGCATTCTCAAGCGGCTTTTCGACATTGTCGGCGCTTCGGTGCTGCTGGTTCTTCTGTCGCCGTTTTTCCTCATCCTTGGCATTTTTGTCGCAATGACCAAGGGGCCGATCTTCTACGGCCACGAGCGGCTGGGTTATCGCGGCAATCATTTCAAGTGCTATAAATTCCGCTCGATGGTGCCGAACGCCGACAAGCTGCTGAAGGATCTGCTGGCCCGTGATGCCGAGGCGCGTGCAGAATGGGAGCAGTTTGAAAAGCTGCGCAATGATCCGCGTATCACCCGCATCGGCCGAGTGCTGCGCAAGACCAGCCTGGACGAGCTTCCGCAGTTGTGGAACGTGCTCCGCGGCGATATGAGCCTGGTCGGCCCCCGGCCCATGGCGCTGCATGAGACCTCGCGCTGGGGTGCCAGCCTGGTCGAGTACACCTCGATGCGCCCGGGCATTACCGGCATGTGGCAGGTGAACGGTCGGACCGACAGCGATTACGGGTCGCGGATCTCGTTCAATCGCACCTATCTTGAAAACTGGTCGCTGCTTCTGGATCTGAAGCTGCTGGTCCAGACGGTGCGTGTGGTCTTCTCGTCGAACAGCGGCGCGTACTGACCGTCATTCCAGACGATCTGTCGCGAAAAAGGGGCTGCCGTCGATCTGCGACGGCAGCCCCTTTTTCGCGTGCCCTTTTTCCTACACCACACCGCAGCGATCGCGATGCGACATGCCATCGGCGTCAACCGGCCATGAGGCTTCGGAAATAGCCGATCGCCTTGTCCAGCCCCTGTTCCAGAGGCACCTGCGGACGCCAGCCAAGCGTGCGCTCGGCAAAGCCGATATCGGGGCACCGCCGGACCGGATCATCGGCCGGCAGCGGCTTGCGGATCAGCCGCGAGGATGAACCGGTCATCGCGATCACCCGTTCCGCCAGTTCCAGAATGGTGATCTCGTGCGGATTGCCCAGATTCATCGGCCCGGTGATGTCGGCCGGACTGTCCATCAGCCGGATCAATCCGTCCACCAGATCGTCGACGAAGCAGAAACTGCGTGTCTGCTGGCCGTCGCCATAGATGGTGATGTCTTCACCAGCCAATGCCTGAACGATGAAGTTCGACACCACCCGTCCGTCATTCGGCAGCATCCGGGGGCCATAGGTGTTGAAGATCCGGGCGACCTTGATTTCCAGGCCATGCTGGCGGTGATAGTCGAAGAACAGGGTCTCGGCGCAGCGCTTGCCTTCGTCGTAACAGGCGCGCGGGCCGATGGTGTTGACGCTGCCGCGATAATCCTCGCGCTGCGGATGGACCTCCGGATCGCCATAGACCTCGGATGTCGATGCCTGCAGGACGCGGGCATGCGTGCGCTTGGCCAGGCCCAGCACGTTGATCGCGCCATGCACGGAGGTCTTGGTGGTCTGCACCGGGTCGAACTGATAGTGCACAGGCGATGCCGGGCAGGCGAGGTTGAAGATGCGGTCAACCTCGACGAACAGCGGGAAGGTCACGTCGTGGCGCATCGCCTCGAACCGTGGATTGTTCAACAGTGGCGCGATATTGGCGCGCCGGCCGGTGTAATAGTTGTCGACGCACAGCACGTCATGGCCGTCATTCAGCAGCCGGGCACACAGATGGGATCCGATGAACCCGGCACCGCCTGTCACCATTACGCGAAGTTGCGTCTTGATCGTCATGCCGGCCGTCCCTTCCGTTCGATTGCCGCCGCATTGCGCAGGGCGAGCATCAGGCCCGTGGCGAGCCAGAAGACCGCGCCATTCCAATTGTTGTAGAAGCTGCCATGGGTGGCCAGCGGCCACAATGTCAACAGCACGCCTATGGCGGCGCCAGTGACACGATCATCGCGGCCGGCGCCGCGCAGGGCCAGAATGAGGGCAATGATCATCATGCAGAACAGAATGAGGCCGGGAATGCCGTGTTCGGTATAGGCCTCGATATAGATGTTATGCGGGTGGGTGGCACAGAACTGGATCTCCTGCGGATCTTCGAACGCTGCGATCTCCGCGGCCTTGATCTCTGGACACAGCAGCCGGAAGTTCTTGCCGCCGACGCCGGTCCACGGCGCCAATGCCCCCACATCCAGCCCCGACTGCCAGTATCGGCCGTGAATGCTGTCGCCGATCGCCGACACGGTAGCC
This sequence comes from Tistrella arctica, assembly GCF_039630945.1. Taxonomy (NCBI): domain Bacteria; kingdom Pseudomonadati; phylum Pseudomonadota; class Alphaproteobacteria; order Geminicoccales; family Geminicoccaceae; genus Tistrella; species Tistrella arctica. The sequence continues at coordinate 81,402 of NZ_JBBKTV010000014.1, read as the reverse complement.
AATGTCGAGGTGATCTGCCGGTCATACAGACGGGGCGCCAGCACGGCGGTCAGCCCGCCCAGGATGATGGCGGCGGCAAGCAGTGCCAGCGTCAGGCGCCGCAGCAGGCGCGCGCGCACCAGCAGGCCCATGATCAGCATGCCGGCCAGCGCCATCAGCAGCGCCATCCGTTCGCCCGACAGCAGGATCGCCACCAGCAACACCGCGGCATATCCAAGAACCAGGCCGGTGCCGCGCGCCGATGCCCGTGCCGGACCGCCGGCGACCCGGTCGGCTGGCAGCAGCGCCCGCCAGGCCAGAAATCCCAACACCGGGAACATCAGCTTGACGATGAAGATACCGACCTTGTTATCCTCGAACGGCCCGGTCAGCCGGATCACCGGCTGTTCGTCGTTGATCGACAGGGCGATATCGATCCACTCAATCACCGCCCAGACCGCGGATGCGCCCAACACCACGGCCAGGCACAGCAACAGCCGCCGGCGCCATGTCACGTCGTCGATCAGCCAATAGCTGAGCGCGGCCGCGAACAGCGGAAAGCGGATGAAGCTTGCCGACACGCCGAAGGCGCTGCCGATATCGGCCAGGGCAAAGGGCGCGCTGGCCAGCAGCCACACCCAGAACACGAGCGCCACTTTCATCCATGGTGTCCGGAACGGCGCCGCGTCGCGCGCGATGGCCATGGCGACAAGAAACAGCAGAGCCACCAGACTGAGTGCGATATCGGCCGGCGCACGCCCGACGACCAGCAGGACCGGCATCAGCACGACCAGTATCCGTGCAGCCAGCCGCATGGCATCGCAAGCGGCCTGCGCGCGGCGCGACGGCGCGGGGGGCCGGGTCGGGGCGCCTGAGGAGATATCGGGAGCCGGGGGCTGCATGATGACGACTGTCTCCGGATGCGGCGGCGTTGGGCGGAGGCTCGGTGTCCGCGCAGAGCCTATCTGTCCCGCCACTTGCGTCAAGCGCCATGGCGCGGGGGCCTGAAACCTTTCCCGGGCAATGCTTCACATCCGCGCGCGGCGCGGCTACTTTCACCCACGCCTCGTCCTCATCGCATCGCGGATCCGCTGACCATGACCGTCCTCGTTACCGGTGTTGCCGGATTTATCGGATCGCATGTCGCCCTGTCTCTGCTCGACCGCGGCGAGGCCGTGCTGGGGATAGACGACCTGAACGACTATTACGATCCGGCATTGAAACGGGCGCGGCTGGCCCGGCTGGAAGGTCGGGCAGGCTTCAGTTTCCGCCGCATCGATATCGCCGACAGGCAGGCGGTGCAGGCCCTGGCCGGCCATATGCCTCGGATCGACCGGATCGTGCACCTGGCGGCGCAGGCCGGCGTGCGCTATTCGATCGAAGCCCCGCACAGCTATACCCGCGCCAATGTCGAAGGCCATCTGTGCCTTCTGGAACTGGCGCGTCATCTGCCCGGCCTCAGGCACATGGTCTATGCCAGTTCGTCGTCGGTCTATGGTGCCAACCAGGATCTGCCGTTTTCCGAGGCCGACCGGGTAGACACGCCGCTGTCGCTTTATGCAGCCACCAAGCGGGCAGGGGAACTGATGGCCTATACCTATGCCCATCTCTATGGGCTGCCGCTGACGGGCCTGCGCTTCTTCACCGTGTATGGCCCCTGGGGGCGGCCGGATATGTCGGCCTGGATCTTCACCCGTGCCATCCTGGCCGGCCAGCCGATCCGGGTGTTCAACCAGGGCCGGATGCAGCGCGACTTCACCTATATCGACGACATCACCAATGGTGTGATCGCTGCACTGGACGCGCCACCCGCGGCAGGCGGCGCCCCCGGCGCGGTCAGTCACCGGGTGTTCAACCTGGGCAACAATGCGCCGGTGGCACTCGGCGATTTCATCCTGGCGATCGAGGCCGCGCTCGGCCGCGACGCCGTGAAGATCCTGGAGCCCATGCAGCCAGGCGACGTGCCCGCCACCTATGCCGATATCGCACCGGCGCACGACCTGCTGGGCTTCAGCCCGACGACGCCGATCGCAACCGGCATCCCGCGTTTCGTGGCCTGGTATCGCGATTACCACGGGCTCTGATCGCCGCAGGCGCGCCCAGGCGTGCCGCGCACCGGATTTCATGCTGAACGGATGCACCAACATGTCGCCTGCCGCCGGAATCGACCCATTCCTGGACCCGCCCTTCACGGCCGGTATTGATGACGCGGTCCTCGCCGTGGTCGGGCTTGGCTATGTGGGTCTGCCGCTGGCGGTGGCATTGGCGGCAAGCGGCCGGCGGGTGATCGGCTTCGATATCGATGCCGCGCGTGTCGGGCGGATCGCCGCCGGCCGCGATGACACCGGCGAAGTGGACGGCTGCGGGCTTTCGGCGGCACTTGCCGCCGGGTTCCGGCCGGCCTCCGATCCCGATGCGCTTGCCGGCGCAGGGGTGGTGATCGTGTGCGTGCCAACGCCGATCACCGGCGACCGGCAGCCCGATCTCGGCCCCTTGCTGTCCGCCTGCGCCACGATCGGCCCGCGGCTGCGGCCGGGCAGCGTGGTGGTGTTCGAGAGCACGGTCTATCCCGGCGTCACCGAGGATGTCTGCGGCCCGGCGCTCGCGGCGGCATCCGGGCTGGTCGTCGGCCGCGACCTGCTGCTGGGCTATGCGCCGGAGCGGATCAACCCCGGCGACCGTCTGCATCGGCTGGATACGATCGTCAAAGTGGTCGCGGGCCAGACGCCGGCGCTCGCCGATGCGCTGGCGCGGCTTTACGGCGCGCTCAATGGCGGCCAGGTTCATGTGACGCCATCGATCCGGGTGGCCGAGGCGGCGAAAGCGATCGAGAATGCGCAGCGCGACATCAACATCGCCTTCGTCAACGAGATCGCCCTGATCTTCGAACGCATCGGTTTGTCGGTGCATGACGTGCTGGATGCGGCGCGCACCAAGTGGAACTTCCTCGACTTCAAGCCGGGGCTGGTGGGCGGCCACTGCATCGGCGTCGACCCCTATTACCTCAGCCACCTGTCGCAAGTGGTCGGCCATGAGCCCGACGTCATCCTGGCCGGCCGTCGGTTGAACGATCATATGGCGGACGAACTGGCCGACCGTATCGCGTTCCGGTTCCGCGAGGTGGCGCCCGATGTGGTGCGGCCGCGGGCGCTGATCCTGGGGTTGACCTTCAAGGAAGACGTGCCGGATCTCAGGAATTCGAAAGTGCCGCAACTGGCGGCGCGACTGGTCCGGCACGGCTTCACGGTCGATCTGCATGATCCGGTTGCCGATGCCAGCGACGTCGCCCTCAAGCTGGGGCTGGCGCTGGTGGATGTGCCGGCAGACATGGGCGTGCCCATGTTCGATCTTGTGGTGCTGGCGGTGGGACATCGGGCCTTCGCGGGCCTGACGCCGGACGACGTCGGGCGCATGGTTCATCCGCAGGGGCTGATCGCCGATCCGAAAGGCGTCTGGCGGCATCGCGCGGCCTGCTTCGAACAGGCGTATTGGAGCCTGTAACACCGCGCTGCACTTGGAATTTCGTCACCAGATCTCCGCCGTGTGCGCCGCACAATGATGGCGTTTTCCGGCGTTGCCGTTCCGCCGGCTTGTGGTAGGGTGTGGATCGCTTCGTGATGGCCGTCACGTCGGCGCGCCGATATCAGCTGTTCAGGTCTGAGGTCGGCACCGGCAGGCGCGCTTCATAAGCGTCGATTTCGAACTATTTATCGCATCGAACAGGCACGGGACGCAGCATGATCCTCGATAACGCTTCACTCCGCAGATCCCTCGTGACGAGATCGCGCAGCGCTACCCGACGTCTGGTCGGTCTGGCCCTGGGACTGGGGTTGGCGGCGACCATGGTGATGGACGTGTCCGTCGCACGCTCGCAGACGCTTCTGGATCTTCAGGGGCAGATCGAGGCTGCCACGCAAAGCCTGCAGCAGACGCCGCAGGGCGATGGGAGTGCCGCTACGCCGCTGGATCCGTCTGCGCCGGACCGCGGTTCAGCCGACGCCGATGCCGATGCCGATGCCGATGCGGCTTCCGAGGACGAGATGGACGAGAATGGCGAAGCACAGCGCCTTGGCCGTTTCGCGAATCCGTCGTCGATCGAACGCGACTATGCATTGCGCACGGGACATGCGATTTCCCAGTATGGTTATCGTGTCTTCGCGCAGGCACGCCGCACACCGCTGACCTCCGGCGAGATAAGCCCGAACTATGTTTTGGGGATCGGCGACGAACTGGTCGTGACCTATCGGGGGCAGGTCTCGCGGACCGTCAGTGTGGTGGTCAATCGTGACGGTGACATCGTTCTTCCGGAAACCGCACCGATCAAGGCCGTTGGCTCGACCGTTGGCGATCTGCGTAGTCAGGTGCGCGAGCAGACCGCCCGCAACATGGTCGGCACCGATGTCTACATCTCTGTTGGCAGCATCCGCCTGATCAGCGTTGCGGTGCTGGGCGAAGTGAGGAGGCCGGGCACCCGTGCGGTGAACAGCTTCGCCACTATCGTCGACGCCATCGGCGATGCCGGCGGCGTGCGGCGGTCGGGCTCACTGCGTCGGATCGAGCTGATCCGGAATGACGGCACGCGTGTGCCGGTCGATCTCTATGACTATCTTTCCGGCGATGCCAGCAATGCCCAGACCGTGCTTCGCGATGGCGATCGTATCGTCGTGCCGCTGATCGGTCCCACGGTGGCTGTCGACGGTGATGTCGCGCGTCCGGCCATTTTCGAGACGGCGCCGGGGCAGTCGACCATGGCGATGTCGACGGCTCTAGGTCTTGCCGGTGGAACGCTTCGCCCCGCGGGCAATCGCCTGATGCAGATCTCGTTCGATGACCAGGGGGTTCAGAACGTCTCGACGGTGAGCGGTCGCTCCGGCTCGTTGCGGCGTGGGGAAATCCTTCAGGTCTTCATCGACCGCAACGTCGTCGGCGGCACCGTGTTCGTCGAGGGCGCGGTGTCGACCCCCGGCCCGCGCGCCATCGACAGCCGTGGCAGCCTGAAATCGCTGCTGGCGAATATCGACCTGCTCAGCGGCTCTCCATACCTGCCATTCGGCGTCGTGTTGACACGCGAGCCGACGACTCTTCTGCCCCGTATGGTGCCGGTCGATCTGGTCGCGGTGCTCAACGGCGACCAGGACATGACCCTTGCGTCTGGCGACCGCTTCATTGTGCTTTCAGCCAGTGACATCGTGTTCCTGTCGACCGCGGGTGTTGCCGAGGCACTGCGTGGCGATGGCAGCCCGGGGTGTGGCGCGACGGGTTATTTGCGCGACATCGCCAGTCGTACACAGGCTGAAAGCTTCATCAGTGCACGGCAGTTCCTGGCGCAGTCCGGAACACCGTCACAGGCGTCTGTCGTTAACTGCCCGCCGACCATCGATCAGTATCCGGCCCTGCTGCCGCTGATGCTTGAGAATGTGTCGGCGATCACCGGTGATGTCCGCCGTCCCGGCCTGTATCCGATCGTGCAGCCGGTGCCCTTGCGGCTTCTGCTGAACGCGGCCGGTGGTTTGGGACGGTCGGCGGATATCTCGCATGTCGAGGTCACCCGTTATGATGCCGGCGTCGGCGCGACCACCTCGGACATCCGTCGTGACGTGCTGGACCTGACGCAGATGAGCCTGGACAGCGTTATCGTCCGCCCCGGCGACATGGTCCGGATTGCCACCCGGGTCACGACCCGTGAACGTGGCTTCGTGACGCTGCGTGGGGAGGTTCTGCGTCCCGGCTCCTATGATATTCGGCGCGGCGAGCGCTTGTCGGATCTGATCGGGCGGGCCGGTGGCCTGACGGCTGAGGCCTATCCCTTCGGCACTATTTTCACCCGGGATCGAGTGAGGCAGCTGGAGCGGCAGGCCAACCGCCGTACGGCGGACGAGCTTCAGAAGGGGATCGTCTCGCTACTGGCGCGCCAGTCGCAGCGGTCTTCGTCTAGCCCGGGTATCGCCGATGCGATGGGCGTGATGCGCGAACTGGTTGTTGATATTTCGTCGGTGGAGCCGTACGGCCGCGTGGTTGTGGAAGGTGACCCCGCGGTTCTCGCTGCCCGTCCTGAGCTGGACACCGTGATGGAGGCGGGCGATGAGGTGTACATTCCCAAGCGGCCGAATTTCGTGCTCGTGGTCGGCGAAGTGCTCAATCCGGGCGCACAACAGTTCATGAGCGGCCGGCGGCCGAATGAGTACATCGACTCCGCCGGCGGCCTGGCGCTGGACAGCGATGAGGATCGTGCCTTCGTGGTGCTGCCCAATGGCGCTGCCGAGGTGTTGTCGCTCGGATCTTGGAATACCAGCGACGCCAACATCCCTCCGGGGGCGATGATCGTCGTGCCGCGTGACCTTGCGCCATTCGACTTCCTGGCTGTGACAGGTGACGTCACCCGCATTCTCAGCGGTCTCGCCCTGACGGCGGCGTCGCTGAAGGTCGTCAGCGACGACTGATGCGGCGATCGGTGGACGGATGGCAGACATGGACGGTGGTCGCAGGCTTCACGCTTGCGGCCACGTTAGCCGCGGCGGCAATCCCCGCCGCCGCGCAGCAGTCGGCGACGGAATACCGTCCGTGGGAACGGACGGTTCTTCCCAATGTGTCGGACTATGGCGGGATCGGTGCGTTGCAGACGCCGACGGCCCGCTTCGGAAAAGATGGCCAGTTCCTGGCCGGCATTTCCTATGTCTCTCCATATCACCGGTACTTCATCAATCTTCAAGTGCTGCCGTGGTTGGAAGGCACGTTCCGCTATACCCGGATCACCGACCGGCCATACAGCACGGTTCCCGGTTTTGCCGATGGCCAGGACTATAAGGATCGCAGTGTCGATCTGAAGGTCAGGCTGTCGCGCGAAGATGCCGACTGGCCGGAGATCGCTGTCGGACTGAGGGATATCGGCGGTACGAGCCTCTTTGGCAGTGAATACGTCGTCGCCAGCAAGAGCTTCGGCAATTTCGACGTCACCGGCGGGCTGGGCTTCGGATCATTGGGTTCCCGGGAACATTTGGATAATCCCCTCGGGTTGTTCATGGACCGGTTCGACGAGCGGCTCGGTACCTCACGCAATCCCGGCTCGGTTGGTGCCGCTTTCTTCACTGGCCCGATCGCGCTGTTCGGGAGCGTCGTCTATCGTCTGCGAGATCTGCCCCTGCTGGACAATGATCTGGTCCTGATCGCGGAATATGATCCGAACAACTACAAGGACGATCCCGCTTTCAGCGATCTGACGCCGAAATGGCCGGTGAACTTTGGCGTGAGCTATCAGCCTTCAAGCTGGGTGCAGCTGTCGGCAGGCTTCGAGCGCGGCGATACGGCCATGCTCAGAGCATCGATCTTTGCCGATTTCAACAATGACTCGAATCCGCTGATGAACCGCGGCGTGCCGCCTGAAATTGCCGTGCGTGGCCGGGATGGTCCGCGCGGCGTGGAGGCGGCCGCCATCGATCCGCAGCCATCGGAGGCGGCATGGCTGCCCGAACTCGCGCAGGCAAGCGTCCGCGCGGTGGCCGCCGATCGCCAGATGGATATGCGCCGTTTCGACGTGTCGGGCGACCGGGTCGACATCGTGCTATCGGGCGGGATGCCGGGGCGTGAAGTGACCGATGCTGTCGCGGTGGCGGCGAGTGCCGCGCGTGCCGTGCCGGCCACGGTCGATACTGTCGCTGTAGCCCTGGTGCCGGCCGGCGGCGGCAAGCCGCTCATGACTTGGACATTGCCGCGGGAGCGCCTGCTGGCTGCCAATGCGATTCTGGATGCCGAGGCGGATCCGCTCATGACGGATGACGCCCGCGTCGTCCCGGTGGTGTTGCGCGATCGTGCGGCGAAACAGGACATTGCGACGCGTCTGTTTGCCGCGGCGGCCGAGAATGACATCGAACTGGATCGTATGGAGCTGAACGGCGACACGGTCCGGATCTTTGTCGGTGACATGCCGTTCCGGAACTACATCATTTCGGCGGGCCGCGCCGCCCGGGTGGCAACCCAGGTGATGCCGCCAGAAGTTGAGCGGTTCACGATCGTGCTTGGCAGCGATGGTCTGGCCGCCGCCGAACTGACAATCCTGCGCAGCCATCTTGAACGACTGGCGCAGGACCAGGCGACGGTGGACGAGGTTTGGCATCAGGTCCAGGTCAATCAGGGCAGGCCGGCCGGAGGCGATGCGATCCTGAATGATGAACGCTTCCCGGCCTTCGACTGGTCGGTTGCGCCCCGGTTGCGCCAGCAGGTCGGTGGTCCTGACAACTTCGTCCTGTATCAGCTCTATCTGCGCGCCCGTGCCTCGGTGAAGCCGACGCCCAATACCGAAATCGACGGCTATGCCGGTCTCAACATCACCAACAATTATGATCAGCTTGAACTCGATTCCGACAGTCAGCTTCCGCGGGTTCGAAGCAACATCGGCGAGTATCTGAAGCAGGGCGAGACCTGGATCGGTCGCCTGCAGGGGGCGTACTATACGTCTCTGGCGCCGGGCGTTTATGCGACAGCATATGCGGGTCTTCTTGAAGAGATGTTCGGCGGCATCGGCGGCGAGGTTCTCTATAAGTCCGTCGGATCGCCCTGGGCATTCGGATTGGATGTCAATTGGGTGAAGCAGCGCGATTTTGATGGCATGTTCGCATTCCGTGACTACAGCACGGTCACCGGCCATGCTGGCGTGTACTATGACCTGCCGTTCTGGGACTTGAACGGGTCCGTGCGGGCAGGCCGTTATCTCGCCAAGGATTGGGGTGCGACATTCGAATTGGCCCGCGAGTTCGAGAGCGGTATCCGTGCCGGCGTGTTTGCATCCTTCACCGATGTGTCGTCGGAAGAATTCGGCGAAGGCAGCTTCGACAAGGGCTTCTTCCTGAGCGTGCCTTTGGATCTCTATGCGACACGGCCGACGCAGACCCGGTTCGGCATCACCTATCGTCCTGTCACCCGTGATGGCGGGCAGCAACTGAACCGGTCCAGCGCGCTGATCGGCCGAGTCGGTGCCTATGACGCCGACGGTATCCAGCGGAACTGGCCTGCCCTGCTTGACTGACCCGGAGAAGGCGCGGCGCGGCCGAGCCGTGTGTTCCTGGCGAAGACGTTAACCATACCGTCGTGCCGCACGCCCCCGATATGGGGGGCGTGCGGCATAAAGCGTCGCGTTCTGTGGCCAAATGCACTGAAAAATCAAGGATATCCCGCAGGTGCGTTGAGTGCCGCGCCGCTTGTGACAGCCGCCTCGCCATGGTATACGGATCAGGCACGATCGGAGCGAACGACCGCCGATGCGGCCGTGCCCGTCGCCGGATGGCGCGGGCGGCCTGTATCGCGGCCTGCAAGAGGCGACAAGACCGCAATCATGACTCCTTCTTCGGTTCCTGTTTTCATCCTCTGTGGCGGGCTTGGCACGCGCATCAAGGAAGAAACCGAATTTCGTCCCAAGCCGATGGTGCCAGTGGGCGACAAGCCCATCATCTGGCACATCATGCGGACCTATTCGCATTTCGGCTTCAAGAAGTTCGTTCTCTGCATGGGGTACAAGTCGGAGGTGATTCGCAATTACTTCCTGAACTTCTATTCCATGAACAGCGACGCGACGGTCCACCTCGTCGACAACAGCGTCACCTATCATCAGATCAATCATGATTGTGATTGGGAAGTGACGCTCGCCTACACCGGCGAGAAGACGATGACCGGCGCACGTATCGCCATGGCCTTCGATCGCTATATCGGCGATGCCGGCACCTTCGCCGTGACCTATGGCGATGGCGTGACCGATGTCGACCTTGCCGCGGAACTGGCCTTTCATCAGGCGCATGGCAAGACCGGTACGGTGCTGGGCGTCAACCCGCCCTCGCGTTTCGGTGAATTCCGGATGGATGAAGACCGGCTGCTCGCCTTTGCCGAGAAGCCCGAGATCACCCATGCCTGGATCAATGGCGGCTTCTTCTTCTTCAACCGCGGCTTCCGCGATTACCTGTCGCACGACCCGGCGCTGGTGCTGGAGCAGGCCCCGCTGTCGAAGCTGGCGGCCGATGGTGGGCTGCACGTCTACAAGCACCCGGGCTTCTGGCAGTGCATGGACACCCAGCGCGATCGCGAGCACCTGACCGCGCTGTGGGAACAGGGCAAGGCGCCCTGGGCGTATAGCGACGACAAGTGATCGGTCATGCGGCCGGCCGGCTATCCGGGCGGCCGCATTCCGCGTACCGGCCAGACGTGGTGCGTGCCCCCCTGGCCGGCCTGCAGGCGATGGAAGCGATATGAGCAGCGAACTGCCGTTCGAGAATGTTTTTGCCGGCCGTCGGGTGCTGGTGACCGGCCATACCGGTTTCAAGGGCAGCTGGCTGTGTGCCTGGCTGCTGAAGCTGGGCGCCGACGTGACCGGATTCGCACTGCCTCCGGCAACCAGCCCGTGCCATTTCGACCTGCTGGGCCTTGAAGGCCGTATGCGCCATATCGTCGGTGACCTGCGGGATCCGGCGGCGGTGTATGACGCGGTTGCCACGGCGAAACCTGATGTCGTGTTCCATCTGGCGGCACAGGCGCTGGTTCGCTACTCGTATGACGAACCGATCGAGACCTTCGATACCAATGTCATGGGCACCGTCCATGTCCTGGACGCGGTTCGTCGTGTCGGTGGCGTTCAGGCGGTGATCAACATCACCTCCGACAAGGCCTATGACAATAAGGAGTGGATCTGGGGCTATCGCGAAAGCGATGCCATGGGGGGGCGCGATCCGTACAGTGCATCGAAGGGTGCGGCGGAACTGGTCTTCCACGCTTATGCCCAGTCGTTCCTGACCCCGCTTGGTATTAGATCGGCATCGGTGCGCGCGGGCAATGTCGTCGGTGGTGGCGATTGGGCGGCGGACCGGATCATTCCCGACTGCATCCGCGCGATCGAGCGGGGCGAACCGGTATTCCTGCGCAACCCGACCGCCGTGCGCCCCTGGCAGCATGTCCTGGAGCCGCTGGGGGGGTATATGATGATCGCCGCCAAGCTGATGACCGGCGCGCCGCAGATCCAGACCGGCGAGGGCTGGAATTTCGGCCCTTCGGCGCGTGATTGTCAGCCGGTCCTCCGTCTGGCGGAAGCGGTGGTCAAGCATTGGGGCAAAGGTGCCGTCGAGGTGGCTCCGGCCACCGATGGCGCCGCCAAGCACGAGGCGCATCTGTTGCGCCTGAACTGCGACAAGGCGAACAATATCCTGGGCTGGTGGCCCGCCTGGCGGTTTGAGGACACGATGCGCGAGACGGTCGGCTGGTATAAGGCCTGGGCTGGTGGCGCCGATGTCTGGGATCTGACGCAGGCGCAGATTGCCGCTTATGAACAGGCAGCCCTGCTTGCCAACACGCCGGAGGCCGCATGAAGTTCACCCCCGCACCGATCCCTGGCGGCTTCGTCATCGATCTTGAGCCGATCGGCGACGAGCGCGGCTTCTTCAGCCGCATGTTCTGCGAGACCGAATTCGGCAAAGCGGGGCTCGAGACCCGCTTCGTGCAGATGAACGACAGCTACAGCGCCAACAAGGGCACGCTGCGCGGCCTGCATTATCAGCTGGCGCCGTCGGCCGAGGTGAAGGTGGTGCGCTGCATCCGCGGTGCCGCCTGGGACGTGATCCTGGACCTGCGCCAGGATCAGCCGACCTTCGGTCAATGGTTCGGTGCCGAGATCACCGCCGAGAACCGGCGTGCGATGTATGTGCCCCGCGGTTTCGCTCACGGTTTTATCACGCTGCGGGACGATACCGAACTGGTCTATATGGTATCGGACTTCTACGACAAGGCGCGGGAACGTGGGGTGCGCTGGAACGATCCGCGCTTCGCCGTCGGTTGGCCGATTGAACCGACAGTGGTGTCGGCGCGCGATCAGGGCCATCCTGATTTCGACCCCGACCTTCACCTCCGCTAAGGACGTCCGGCCATGCGCATCCTGCTGACGGGCGCCAGTTCCTTCACCGGTCTCTGGTATGCCGAGGCGCTGGTTGCGGCGGGCCACCACGTGACCGCGACATTGTATCGTGCCCGCGCCGATTATGCCGCCGATCCGCTGCGTGAGATGCGGGTCCGGCGGCTTGAGGCGTTGGCGCCACGGCTTGCGCTGATCGAGCGGGTGACGTTCGGCACCGACCGGTTCAGGTCGCTGTTCGATGAGGCCGTGGCCGCTGGCCGAGCGTTCGATGTGCTGTGCCACCATGCGGCCGATGTCCGCGACTATAAGAGCCCCGATTTCGATCCGGTGCAGGCGCTGGCCGATAATGCGCGCGGGCTGGTCGACACGCTGAGAACGATGAAGGCGGCGGGCTGCCTGCGGCTGGTGCTGACCGGGTCGGTGTTCGAGCAGCGCGAAGGGGCCGGCACCCAGCCGGCAACCGCTTTTAGCCCATACGGTCTGTCCAAGGGGCTGACGGCCGACCTCTATGCCTATTACGCGGCCCGCGAGGGCATTACGCTTGGCAAGGTGGTGATTCCGAACCCGTTCGGCCCCTTGGAAGAGCCGCGCTTCACTGCCTATCTGATGCGCAGCTGGGCCGAGGGCAAGCGGCCGGGCGTGGCCACGCCGGCCTATATCCGCGACAACATCCATGCGAGCCTTCTGGCGGCGGCCTATGCCGATCTGGTGGGCCGCATGCCCGCGGACGGGGGCTTCCATGTCAGCCGCCCGAGTGGTTATGTCGAGAGCCAGGGTGACTTCGCCCGCAGGTTCGCGCGCGAGATGCAGGCCCGGCTTATGATCGCGTGCCCGCTGGATCTGGCCCATCAGACCGATTTTCCGGAACCGCCGATCCGGATCAACACCGATCGCGTCGACATCGACCGGCTGGGCTGGGACGAGGCTGCCGCCTGGGATGCGATTGCCGATTTTTATGCCGAGCGCCTGAACCTGCCTCGCCGCGGGGCTGCCACCGAGGGAGACCGGCCATGAGCCAGAGCCTGCCTGAGACCGTGATCCGCGAAGCGGCCCCCTGGATCGCCGAGGGCCGTGCCCCGACCATCGGCGTCGCCGTGATCACCTACACCGCCAAGAAGATGCTGCCGCATTGCCTGCCGCCCTTGCTGGCGTCGCCCCTGAAGCCGCGGGTTCTGGTGATGAACTCGTCGTCCAATGACGGGACGGTGGAAATGGCGGAAGAGATGGGCGCCGACACCCTGGTGGTGCCGCGGCGCTCGTTCAATCATGGCATGACCCGCGAACGCGCCCGGCAGGCCCTGGGCACCGACATCGTGGTGATGATCACGCCCGACGCCTATGCGACGTCGCCCGACATGATCGGCCATCTTGTCCAGCCGATCGTCGATGGCCGCGCGGCGGCGACCTATGCTCGTCAGATCCCGCATCATGGCGCCGGCTTCTTCGAGAGCTTCGCGCGCGACTTCAACTATCCCCCTGAGAGCCACATCCGCAGCTATGACGAGAAGGCGAAATGGGGCAGCTTCCTCTATTTCTGCTCCGACAGCTGTGCGGCCTGGTCCAACCCGGCGCTGGAGGCGATCGGCGGCATCGGCCCGACATTGACCATGGAAGATGCGATCAACGCCGCCAAGATGCTGAGGCGCGGCCACCGCATCGCCTATGTCGCCGAGGCGGTGGTGCATCATTCGCACACCTACAGCCTGGAGCAGGAATTCCGGCGCATGTTCGATGTGGGTTATGAGCGTCGACGCCAGAAGGATCTGCTGCTCGACGGTGTGCGCGACGAGAAGCGCGGCGGCAGCTATGTAAAGGCGATGCTGGGCAAGCTGATGCGTGAAAAGCCACAGCTTGTTCCCTATGCGATCCTTCAGACTGGTGCCAAATATCTGGGCTACAAGATCGGCTATAACGCCCACCGGCTGCCGCGCTCGTGGATCCCCAGGATCAGCGGGCAGGATTTCTATTGGACCAGCGAGGCCTTCGATCTGCGCGAGGGCCGCGAATGGGGCACGGCCAGCCCGCATACCGCTGGCTGACGACATTTGAAGCGGGCCGCCTTTCGGGCGGCCCTTCCCGGAGACAGACATGGGTTCGACGGTAGCGATCATCCCCGCACGCGGGGGATCGAAGGGCATCCCGCGCAAGAACGTGCGCATGGTGGCGGGCAAACCGCTGATCGCGCATTCCATCGAGCAGGCGCTGAACAGCGGCCTGGTCGACGCGGTCTATGTGTCCACCGATGACGACGAGATCGCCGCCGTCTCGGAGCGGTTCGGCGCGAAGGTGGTGCGGCGCCCCGATGCGCTGGCCTCGGACACCGCCAGCTCGGAAGCGGCCCTGATCCATGCGGTCGACGAGATCGAGGCCCGCGACGGGCCGGTCGATCTGGTGGTGTTCCTGCAGTGCACCTCACCGATCCGGGCCGCCGATGACATCGATCGGGCCATCACGACCCTGCGCGGCGATGGCGCGGACAGTCTGCTGTCGGTGGTGGTGTCGCATCGCTTCTTGTGGAAGCGCGGTGACACTGGTGCCACAGCGATCAATTATGATCCCGCCAACCGGCCGCGGCGACAGGATATGACGCCGCAATATGTCGAAAACGGGTCGATTTATCTGTTCCCGCCCGAAATGCTGCGGACCAGGAACAACCGATTGGGCGGCCGGATCGCTCTGCACGAGATGGCGGAAGAGACGGCCTATGAGATCGACAGCGAAGTCGATATGGTCGTGATCGAGACGCTGCTTACGCAAATGCGGTAAGTGGCGGTATCATCAGGGCCAATGGGGGCAGGGCGCGCGCCCCCGCGATGTTGACGACGGTCCGGCGGGACCGCCCCCATGTACCGCCGACCCCCAGCTAGAGCCGATCGGACACCGATGATCATCGAAACCAAGATCGTTCCCTACCTCACCTTCGTCGAGGAGACGATCGCCACCGCGCTTCGCAAGATCAGCGAGAACAAGCACGGCATCGTGTTCGCCGTGTCCGAAGCCGGACGGCTGGAAGGCGTTCTGACCGACGGCGACTTCCGTCGCTGGGTGGTGGAGCAGCCGGCCATCGACCTGGAGCGGCCCGTATCCGAGGCCATGAACCGGACCTTCCGGTCGCTGCCGCGCGATGCGGCGCCTGAACGGATCGCGGCCGAATTGTCGGAGCGGATCACGGCTCTGCCGCTGGTCGACGATCAGGGGCGGATCGTCGCCGTCGCCCGCGTGGGTGCCGCGGTCGTGCGGATCGGCGATCGTGAGATCGGCCCCGATCATCCGGCCTATATCATTGCCGAGATCGGCAACAATCATCAGGGCGATCTGAGCCTGGCCAGGCGGCTGATCGACCTTGCCGCCGATGCCGGCGCCGACAGCGCCAAGTTCCAGATGCGCCAGTTGGACAAGCTGTACCGCAACGCCGGCAACAACAATGATGCCGCCGAGGATCTTGGATCGCAGTACACGCTGGACCTGCTGGCCAAGTTCTCGCTGTCGAACGACGATCTGTTCCGCGCCTTCGATCACGTGCGCGCCCGCGGCATGACGCCGCTGTGCACGCCGTGGGATCATGAGAGCGTCGAGCTGCTGAACAATTACGGCCTGGAAGGCTTCAAGGTCGCCTCGGCCGACATGACCAATCTGGACCTGTTGACGGCGCTGGCCGCGACCGGCAAGCCGCTGATCGTGTCGACCGGCATGTCGACGGATGCCGAGATCAAGCAGTCGTCGGGCCTGCTGCACCGCCTGGGCGCGCCCTTCGTGCTGCTGCACTGCAATTCCACCTATCCGGCGCCGTTCAAGGACGTGAACCTGCGCTATATGAAACGGCTGGCCGAGATCGGCGATTGCGTCGTCGGTTATTCGGGCCATGAGCGCGACATCAACGTCTCGATGGCGGCGATCGCGCTGGGCGCCAAGGTGGTGGAGAAGCACTTCACGGTCGACAAGGGCCTTGAAGGCAACGACCACAAGGTCAGCCTGCTGCCCGACGAGTTCCGCCGTCTGGTCGACGGCATCCGTCAGGTCGAGGAAGCGATGGGCGAGGGCGGATCGCGCCAGCTATCGCAGGGCGAGCTGATGAACCGCGAAACCCTGGCCAAGAGCCTGGTCGCGAAACAGCAGATCGCCATCGGCACGGTGATCACGGCCGACATGGTCGACGTCAAGAGCCCCGGCAAGGGCATCCAGCCCAACCGGCTGGCCGATCTGGTCGGCCGCACGATGCGGCGTGAAGTTCCGGCCGGCGATTTCTTCTATCCGAGCGACCTGACCGACGGCGCGATCGAGCCCCGGCCCTATGACTTCAAGCGCCCCTGGGGCGTGCCAGTGCGCTATCACGATTTCCAGCGCCTGCTGGACAAGACCAACCTGTCGCTGGTGGAATTCCACCTCAGCTACAAGGATCTGGACATCGAGCTGGCCAAGTATCTGGAGGGTCGCTACCCGATCGGCTATGTGGTGCATGCGCCGGAGCTGTTCGCCAACGACCACACCATGAATCTTGTGTCCGACGATGCCGAATACCGCGCGCACTCCGTGAAGGAGATGCAGCGGGTGATCGACGTGACCCGGCGCCTGCGCGAGTATTTCGACCAGCCGACCGACCCGCTGATCGTGACCAATGTCGGCGGCTTCACCACCGACCGGCATCTGCATCCCCGCGAATGCACCGCGCTGTATGAGCGGCTGTCGGACAGCCTGAAGCTGCTCAGCCGCGACGGTGTGGAGATCATCCCGCAGACCATGCCGCCCTTCCCCTGGCATTTCGGTGGGCAGAGCTTCCATAACCTGTTCGTGGATGCCGAGACCATCAACAGCTTCTGTGCCGCCGAGAACATGCGGATCTGCCTCGACATCTCGCATTCGAAGCTGGCCTGCAACCACTACAAATGGTCGTTCGAGGGCTTCTGCGAGGCGGTGGCCGCGGTGACCGCCCATATGCACATCGCCGACAGCAAGGGTGTCGATGGCGAGGGGCTGCAGGTGGGGGATGGCGATATCGACTTCCGCGCCTTCGGCCACGTGCTGGACCGCACCCAGCCCGGCGCCAGCTTCATCCCTGAAATCTGGCAGGGTCACAAGAACGACGGCGAAGGCTTCTGGATCGCCCTGGAACGCCTGGAGAAGGCATTCGTGGCCTGACCCGGCCGCGACGCCCATCGCCCAGCCGCCCCTGACGGCCGGCCCCTGCCGGCAGAGATGCGAGACATCATCCCCATGACCACCAGCATCATTACGCCTGTGATCCTGTGCGGCGGCGGCGGCACCCGCCTGTGGCCGCTGTCGCGCAAGGCGCTGCCCAAGCAGTTCCTTGCGCTTGCCGGCACCGATACCATGCTGCAGGCCACGCTGAAGCGGGTCGATCCCGAAGCGGGGTTCGGGGCGCCGATCCTGGTGTGCAACGAGGACCACCGCTTCCTGGTGGCCGAACAGGCACGCGCGGCGGGTATCGAGCCGGCGGCGATCCTGCTGGAGCCCGTGGGGCGCAACACGGCGCCTGCGGTGGCGGCGGCGGCACATGCGGCGCTGGCGCATGATCCGGATGCGCTGATCCTGGTGCTGCCGTCGGATCATGTGATCGGCGACGTCGCGGCCTTCCGGAGTGCCGTGGCCGCTGCGGCCGTGCGGGCGACCGCCGGCGATCTGGTGACCTTCGGCATCCAGCCGACACGTCCCGAGACCGGCTATGGCTATATCGAGGCGGGCGATGCGCTGGACGGGTGTTCCGCGCGCATCCGCCGCTTTCACGAGAAGCCGGCGCGCGAGGCGGCGGAACGCTATCTGGCCGAGGGCCGGTTCTATTGGAACAGTGGCATGTTCCTGTTTCCGGCCAAGATCGTGCTGTCCGAACTGGAGGCGAACGCCCCGGCGGTCGCCGAGGCCGTGGCCGCCGCCTATGCCGGCCGTACTGCCGATCTGGATTTCGTCCGCCTGCCGCGGGAGGTCTTTGCCGGTGCGCCTGATCTGTCGATCGATGTCGGCGTGATGGAGAAGACCAGCCGCGGGGCGGTGGTGCCGGCCGATCTGGGATGGTCGGATGTCGGCGCCTGGGACGCGCTGTGGGCGATCGGCGACAAGGATGCCGCCGGCACCGTCACCTTCGGAGACGTCGTTGCCGAGGATGTGGCCGACAGCTATCTGCGCAGCGAGGGCCCGCTGGTGGCAGCGATCGGTGTCCGCGATCTGATCGTGGTTGCCACCAATGATGCCGTGCTGGTGGCGCCCAAGCATCAGGCGCAGGCCGTCAAGACGATCGTCGAGCGCCTGCGCGCGGCGCGACGGCCCGAGGCCGAGACCGGATCCCTGACCTATCGCCCCTGGGGCAGCTATCAGGGCATCGATCTGGGCGAGCGGTTCCAGGTGAAACGGATCGTGGTCAAGCCGGGCCGGAAGTTGTCGTTGCAGATGCATCACCACCGCGCCGAGCACTGGATCGTGGTCAGCGGCACAGCTGAGGTGACGTGCGATGATAAAACGTTCTTGCTGCACGAAAACCAGTCGACCTATATCCCGCAGGGTGCGATACATCGTCTTGGAAACCCTGGCAGAATATCATTGCATCTCATTGAGGTGCAGTCAGGTGGCTACCTTGGTGAAGATGACATCGTTCGGATTGCGGATGAGTTCGGCCGAGCTTGAGTAGCTCTCTTCGTCGATACTATCGCTGTGGCACGTGATGAAGGCGTCCCAGGCCCCTTGTCAGGATGGCTGGCGGCCGAGGTATGCTCGTCATTTGAGAAGGCAGATCAATATGGAGTTCGGCATCAGGAGCATTCTGGCTGCGCAAAAGCGTGGCTGGTTTACTTTTCTATTCTTTATCACTTTCTTTCTGTTGGTTGTGTCGGCTCTGTCATTACTGCCCAAGCGTTACGAGGCGATGATGATTGTTGCGGCAATGGACGCGAATCCCATTGCTGAAGGAACACCGAGCGCCGGGGGCCTTAGCCTGTTTGGTGCGGGTATGAGCGAGAAGGTTACCAACTTCCAGATGTATCTCAACGTTCTGCAGGGACAGAGCGTGGCGGAGGCATTGATGAAGCGCCCGGATCTTCTGCGTGAGCTTCTTTCGGGTTGGGACAAAGAGACGAAGCAATGGGAATCGTCGGAAAACGTTTTTGATCGTTGGTTTGAGTATCCAGTCCAGCGTGAACCTGTAGTAGATGACGTAATTGACGAGTTGTCGAGCAAGATTAAGGTAAAACAGCGCAACTCCCCCGATTTCATTCCGGCACCTATTTTTGAGATTAGTCTTTCGCTTCGTGATGGGAAGGCAGCTGAAGAGATACTCCGGCTGGCGCATGAAACTGCGGACGAAGTTGTGCGTAATGTGGAGCTTCGGCAGCTAGCGGTGTGGCAGGAATTTCTCCAACGGCAGATCGGCGAAATTTCCACTGTGGATGCCAAGGCTGCTCTCACCCGCGTCTACAGCCAATACTATACACGCAGCATCATGGCGAACGTGAAGGGAAGCTTTTCGGCGAAAGTTATCAATGGTCCCCAGGTCGCAAATTATCCCACGCTGCCCCGGCCGATGTCTTTGGTCGTGATGGCAATCATCTTTGGTTTAATCGCGGGATTTGCGCTGAATTTTGCCCTTTACACACTGCGTCACCTAACGGGCGCCCGCAAATGACGATGATGTGACGACTGGTGGCGGGACAGGAGAGAGCCATGATCCTTTCATATGAAGATCGAGTGGTGCAGCGTGTAGAGTTCGCCCCTGCGTTTGCGCTTTTTTTTGGCTTCTCCTGCGCATTCTTCGCTCTGCCTGTTGTCGGCGCGGTGCAGATATTTTTGTCCCATCTGATCTACATCACGATGATTGCTTTTGCGGGAGCCTATTGCGCGGTCATGAACCCGCGCTTTTTTGGCTTCTTCGTTATGTGGCTCGTGGTCATCTGCGCGTTGAACTTGTATTCCGCCTTGAATGTCGGGCTTGGCGACCGCTATGCATCCGACATTATGAAGATCTTGATTTACGCATCGTCTGCCGCCTTTGTTTCTCATTTTTTGAGTTTACGGACGATGACCAACATCGGGTTCGGCCTGGGAATCGGGCTTCCCATGTTCATCTTCGTATCGGTCTTTGCCTTGGGGACGATCAGCTTCACGGGGGGGCGGCTGTGGCTGGAAAATGCCGGGGGCCCGAATACCTTCGGCGCCATGCTGACCCTGTCGATGCTGATGATCATTTCCCATCAGGGAAAGCACATCGTTGTCAAGGCACTGCTGCTGAGTGTTCTTCTGATTACGTTGCTGAGCACAGGCTCGCGTGCGAACCTGCTTGGACTGCTGATTGCGTTCCTGTACGGCCCGCAGATTCTGAAGCGGATTTCCATCATGGGCATGGTTTCCCTTGTCCTGCTGTTGCTGGTTGTGGTGACCATCGATATCGATCGATTGTTGGACACTCTTAGTGGCATTGAGCGCGTCGTATCTATCACAGAAGGTTCTGACCCGTCATCGGGACGGGTGGATATCTGGGCGAATCTGATCAGGGATCTGCTCTCGACGCCGCAAGCACTTCTATTTGGCAAGGGCCCAGGTAGCGCAGAGATTATGAGCCTTCGAATATTTCCGGTATTCTGGGTGAAAAATCTTGCGAGTCCTCATTCAACTTGGGTGGGTAGTTTCTACTATTTCGGAATTTTCGGAATTACATTTTTGATCTGTATGCTTATTTACTTGGCGATTCATGTATTCAGGCGTGGAAATCTACTTCAGCAGCGTTTATTTATTTATTACATGATGGTGACGCCTTTTGACAATCATTTCATTGGCTCACAGGGGATCGTCTATCATGCTCTTGCTCTGGCCATTCTCTTTACGAATCCAAGTAAGGTGGAGCCGAAGCGGCCTGTGGCACTGGATGTGATGCCGCGCCTGAGTTCGTCGGGAGACCTAGCGGCGGCGGCCGGCAGAGGGGGCTGAAGTTTAAGCTGAAGACACGATTCACGCAGTAGCTTGCCTATGAAAGAAAGTTTCTACATGGCGAATTACGCAAAAATGGATCATGAGGGTGGCGAAGATACGATTCCGCCGAGGAGAAAGGCAGGCTTCCGATATCCCGCGTCGCTTCATTACGTGCTTGGTGTCAATATGGATGCTGAAGGTGCTTTTAATTTCTGCTCGCCGGCAACTGATCGCCCTGACCTGCGGATGCTCTTTTGGCAATCATCCTGCATGAGAAACAGCGCGAGCCAATATGATGGAACAGATGTCGAATTAGGCACACCAATGCCCCTGAAAATGGTGCGCTGATGTCGCTGGCCCGGACGGTTTTCATTATCGGTGGTACGCTCTCTCAGCGGGTTGGCAATGTTTTCCTGTTGCCGGTGATGGTCGCGACGATGTCGGCAGCTGATTTCACGCGATTCGGCCTGTTTACCAGTGCTGTCGCCGTGGCGGTGCCGCTATTGACGCAGAATCTTCATATGTCGGTTGGACGTATGTATTTTGATTACGCGACGCCGGAGGACAGGGCAGCGGCCTTCCTGTCCACGCTCGTCGTCGCGCTTTTCGGAATTGTCGCCGGCGGCGCGGCCATCATCGCTGTATTGCAGGCCATCGGGGTTCAGGATCCACTCACCTTCGGAAGGCTGGATTTCCGACTTCTCCTGATTGCGTGTGCTTTTTTTCTGGTTGTCATGCAGGCTGGTGCGATTTTTTCGCGGGTGAAGGACCGGAATATTCTGTTTGCAGCAGCATCGACAATATCGGGTTTCGGTCTGCTGCTAGGCTACGTCATTTTGGAGCCATTTTTTGCCGATAAGGTGCTTGCGCTGGTTTACAGCTATATAGTTGCGCAAGGCCTGGCGTTTCTGTGCACGACGCCAATCTACGGAGAAGCCATACGTGCCGGGCGTCTCCGTCCTTACCATATTGGTCCGGCCTTTGCCTATGCCAGCGGAACCACGATCTATGTCATCTCAACCTGGGTCATCGCTCAGGCAGGACGCTGGGTCGGTGGTTTCACACTGCCTGAAGCGGCTGCGGCCGGATTTACGCTGATCTCCTATGGCATGGTCGTGCTCAGCGTCCTTATCAATGCCTATGCTGAGACACGCCGTATCCCGTTTCTGAACGCCTTTGTCGCCGGCAATCTGAGCGACGCCTTGGCGATTATGTTGCGGGTCACTCGGCGCAATCTATTCGGTATTGTCGGTTGTTATGCTGTCGGAGTCGTTATCATTTACTATAAAGACATGCTCCTGCCTGTGGATTACGAGCTCCAGATGCGCTGGCTCCTCCCGGCACTGTTATATTCTGTCGGGGCAGTGTTCTTCAACCTGGCGTTCTGGTTGTTCGGAGCATTGAAGGAGACATGGTGGTTGGCTGTCGTGAGCGTCTTGGCGGCGGCTTCTTATGCTGGGTTACTCTTCTGGTTGCCGATGATCGACGTCTCTACCTTGTTGTGGTGTTCTGCGATCGTTATGGCTGTGCAGGCTGTGGTCCTCCTTGTTCTTGTCAGGTGGAGGATACGGCAGCGTCTGGCTGGGCTCCGTTCTGAAAAGGTGCTGTGAGTGATGATTGGCGATCATGGTGCGATGCCAGTTCCCATATTGCCTGATGATGTCTCAGCGCATGTTTTCATCTGCACTGGATTCGAAACTCTGCGTGCTGCAATCATTTTAATTGAAAAATTGGATAAAGCAGTGCCGGTCTTTCTGTTGTGGTTCGGTGGATCGGATTGTCCATATCCGCCACAGCATGGAAATGTACATGTAGAAGAATTTCCTACCTCTTATCGTGCAAGCTTGCGGGTATTTCATGATGTGCTTGATAGATACCCTCCGCTGAGATCTGGAGCGTGTGCGGTCTATATCCCTCATATTATACACTTCGCAGCCAATTTCTTCGCGCGCCCCGGCCGATATCGGCGGCTTGCCCTTCTGCCGGATGGCATGATCAACTATGCCGACAGGCGCCCGTCGCCAAGCGAACGCGTGAAGTCATGGGCGAAGGCCGGCTTAGGGCTTATGCAGGGAGTGCCTTATCGGCCCATCTGGGGACTGGGGCACATCACAGGATATGATCGCCTGCCTTATGATCTGACTTACACCTTTGATGAAAAAGGATTGATCAGCCGATGCGGGCAGTTGATCGTGCTGCCGCGCAGTGCATCGGGCGCAATTGCTGCTGCTGATCCACGTGTAGCGGTGGTGCTTGATCAGGAAATTTCCGAGCTTCTCGACACCGCGGCGGATGCGTCATTGAGACGCGGATTGATTGGCTATCTAACGTCCAGGGACTTCGCGACAGTCTATTATAAGGCACACCCGAAGGGAGTTTCGCGGCATGAGGAACTGGTGGGTGCATTGACAACTCAGGTCGTTGAACTGCCGGGGGCGATGCCTGTCGAAGACGTCGTTACTGAGTTGGGGGCCGGGGAATTCGTTTCGTTTTACAGTACCGGACTTGTGTCATTGCGTCAGATGACGAATGCACGTGTGACTGCGGTTCTGCCGTCGAATCCTCCTAGCAAATGTGCTGCATTCTTCCGGGATGTAGAGGGGGTGTTTCGTGAGCGGGATATAAGTATCCACAAGGTTGTGATGAAATGAGCTGGTAGTTGCCATTGTCGCGGGGCGGGAATGACATGCGGCTTGACCTGGAAGGTGTGCGCTCAGCGGGACGTCGCCCAGCCAATCTAGTTGTTAGAACCCAACAGACGATTCCCAAACGGATCAGCCTGTGCGAGTCTCTGCCGATGCGCGAAGGTATCACTGTCAAAGCGAGCGCCGCCGACCGTGCCCGATTGGAAGCGGTCGTCGCGGGCCGGAACCGCCGGCAGAAGCATGTCCGGCGGGCGGGCATCGTCCTGACGACGGCCGACGGTGCGGGGACCGCCGAGATCATGCGTCACACGGGCAAGTCCAAACCCTGGGTCTGGCGTTGGCAGGCGCGGTTCGTGGCCGAAGGCGTGGAGGGCCTGCTGCACGACCGGGCGCGACCGTCGCGCATCCCGCCGCTCGAACCAGAGGTGGCGGAGCGCGTGGTGGCGCTTGACCTTGGCCGGTCCGCCAGCCGAGGTGATCCACTGGACCGGCGCGATGATGGCGCAGGCCGTTGGCATCAGCGTTTCTGCGGTGCAGCGCATCTGGCGCTCGGACGGGCTGTGGACGCACCGGGTCGAGCGGTTGATGCTCCCCAACGACCCGCAATTCGTGGAGAAACTGCGCGACGTGGTGGGGCTCTACATAGACCCGCCGTCCCATGCCATCGTCCTCTCGTTCGACGGAAAGAGCCAGATCCAGGCCCTCGACTGCATCCAGCCCGGCCTGTGCACGAAGAAGGACGGGTCGGCGCCATGACCCACGACGACAAACGCCATGGCACGACGGCCCTGTTCGCCGCGCTGAACGTCCTGGACGGGACCATGATTGGGCAGAACATGCAGCGTCATCGCCACCAGGAGTTCATCCGCTTCCTCAATGCCGTTGAGGGCTTCTTCGCCAAACTCTCCAGGCGAAGGCTCCAGCGTGCCGCCTTCCACTCCGTCGTCGACCTCCAGGCCGCCATCAACCGCTTGGCGCGCGAGCACAACGCCAAACCCAAGCCGTTTGCCTGGACAGCCGATCTCGACGCCATCATCGCCGCTGTCGCATGCAGGCATCAAACGTAGGATTCGCACCGCTAGAAGCTGTTCCTCTAGACGGTTCCCGCTGATGTAACTCGTTTTCCTGTGGAGTTTAAATGAAGATCTGCTTCGTCAATGACAGCACAAGCCAGAACAACTGGGGATGTCGCGCGACCACATACGCCATGTACGATCTCATTCGACAGACTGATGCGGAAGTCGTCAGCGTGGTCAAACTGGGCGCGTTGAACGGCGTCGGTATGGATCTGTTCAGCCTGAAGTCGCGTGCGATTTCGCTTTTGAAGGAGTATGCCTACGACAAGCCGCGCTTACGCGCCTCGCTGCGTTTCATGCAGCATGCAGCGCGTCGTAAGCGTCACGGGAAGCTTGCGGATCCTGTGACTCTGGCTGATTTCGATATGACGGCGCGCGAAGTGCAAGCGGGGCGGCTATTCCCCGTCACACGTGCCGCCATCGATCAGGCTGATCTTATTCTCGTGAATGGGGAAGGCAGCATTTATAATTTTGAGAAAAAGGGGAGAATGACTCTTTTCTGGATGTACTATGCGAAAAAATATGCCAAGAAAAAGTGTGCTATTGTCAATCATACTGTCCAACTAAATGATCCGCGGATGCTTGAGATTTTCAAGGCGGTTTATCCAATTCTTGATGATGTTGTCTTTCGTGAGCCGGCTTCATATGATGAAGCTATGCGTTATTTTCCATATTTGGAGGAGGACTTGGCAGCCGATGCTGCATTTCGCTGGAAGCCCCTTATGGGGGATCACTTCCTTGAATCCTATGGGCGTTTAGGTGCATGCTCAATCTTTCCATACGATGCAGGGGACTTTGATCCGTCCAAGCCATATTTGTGCATTACCGGCAGTTCCGCACTTGTGCGGGCGGAAGATAAAGACCCGATTGACCGCGCACCATTTTTTGAGCTCTGCGCTCGGTTGAAAGACATCGGCGGCCAGGTCGTTGTCGTTGCACCGGACATCACTGATGAGACACTGCTTGCGCCAGTTGCGCGCGAAATGAAGTTGCCATTCCTGCCTGCCGCCACCCCGCTTGGTATTGGTCTCGATATTCTGGCGAATGCGCGTGTGTTCGTCTCGGGACGTTGGCACCCCTCCATCCTTGCCTCGACCGGAGGAACGCCATCAGTGCTTTTCTCGGGGAATACCCACAAGATCGCAGGTCTCGGACGTCTGCTTGGACTGCCAGATGCATCGATCGATGCGAAGCGCCTGGGGGACGCGACGCCACAGATTCTCGACATGACCCGGCGATTCCTGGATGAGGGTGAGGTGCGACGTTCTGATATCTTGGCGCGTGTGGCGGGACATGCGAAACTGGCAGAACGAAATGTCCGCTGCCTGATGTCATAACATCAAGGCTGTCACTCAGAACGCGTGCGGAATAATCGGAAACCGCATGTTATAACCTGTCGTCGCTGTGGTTTTGGCGCACCCACTATTTCTATCGTCGAGGAAGTGAAAATCATGCCGTCCGTCGTAGCCAAAGATACCTTTAGTTTCCAAGATGTCGTTTCGGGTGCCGTCTCAGCCGACATGTTGCGAAAATCGATTGGCGTCAATGGATTTGTTGTCGTGAAAGAAGTCTTCACAGCGGTAGAGATTGCCCGTATGCGTGAGCAGGCAAAGGCATATCTTGAGAAGCGGGGTCTTCGTTTGGGCCTGGGAAGGACGCGCTCCAATGTCGCAGCTGATGACGACGAACTTGCCTGGGTTTTTGGGCATGATCGGATTGTTCAGGCGATTGGCTGGTCATTGAATGACCCAAAGGTGATCTTCACTGGACATAGCGATGCCCACATGAACATGGTCGCTGGATGGCACAAGGATAGCGAAACGCGCTATGGTAGCTATTTCTCTCAACCCTGCATTGGGGCAGAGGAGTGCCGTGTTTACAAGATTGGGATTTATCTTCAGGACCATTCCCATAATGACACCGGTCTGAAAGTGCGAAGGGGGTCCCATATGGTCGCGAACTTGACTGATGGAGAACTTCTTACGCTGCATTCAGGTCTTGGTGATATCGTGATATTTGATGTCCGGATCAGCCATTGCGGGGATCTTCCCGATGGTGTTGAGACTGTGATGCAGAAGGTGTCACGTGTGCTTAAGGGGCGGCATGCTCAGAGGCAGGATCCAGATCTATTCGTTCGAATTCGGGAAGCCTATGTGAGGATGCGCCGAGATCAGCAGAAGATGTCTCTTTTCTTCACATTCGGTGTCGAAAACTCCTATACGCGAGATTTTTCTCGCACGAATATGAAGCGGCAAATCGAGCAGGTTCGTCTTGCGGGAGATCAGATTCGCCTCGATTTTCCTGCTGAACTTGTTCAGAAGCTAGGGGCTGCGGGGATCGGGATTCCGGACTTTAAATCTCTCGTCTGACCACTTCGGATAAGGGCGCCGACGCTCGCCTGAAGGGCGAGGCAACGGAACCTGTATGTCAAAGTATCGCGTAGCCATAGGGATCGCCATCTGATGGGCCGCATTTCTGCGTTCGAGGGGCTGCGTGGTGTGATGGCCTGTTGGGTCATGCTTTTTCACATCGCCGCTTTTTCCGGCATGTCGTTCGCGAACGCCATTCAACCTGATATACCGGTCGATGTGTTCATTCTGATAAGCGGTTTTGTGATCGCGCATCTTTTTACAGCGAAAGACGAACCTTATGGGCAGTTTATCTTCCGTCGGTTTATGCGGCTTTATCCCATATATTTGCTCGCACTCGCACTGGCGATTGGACTTACAGAGGTATATCGGCATATCATTTTCGATAGTCCGCTGTCGCCATTCATGGGCTCGCAGCAGGAGCGACAGACGGAAGTGGATGAGGCGTTCCTTGTCCACATTGCCGTCCATCTGACGTTATTACATGGTGCGCTTCCAGATGCTGTCCTGCCCCGGTCCTCAATGGCCATCCTCAGCCCTGCCTGGAGCATTTCGCTGGAATGGCAATTCTATCTCATCGCTCCGTTTGTGATTGGCTGGATCAAGACGCTTCGCCGTTTCTTCATTGCTTTGACGCTCGCTTATATAGGGTTTTGGCTGATCCGATTGTCTGGTCTTGAGTTCGGTAAGCCATCATTCATCCTGCAAAGATTGCCTCACTTTATTCTTGGGATTGGAGCATATCTTTTTTATTTTAAATTACTACATGAGGGGAAGGCTTCTCCACGGCAGTCCAAATTTCTGTTAATAATAGGGACTGTCTGTGCTGTCGCTCTTGCGTCACAGGCGGTATTTATTGGCTTTCTATTTCTTCTGGCGATCAGCTGGCCGCTCAATTTGCGTGGAGGCGGCCTTGCATCTCGAATAGATAGTGCGCTGTCATCGCATTGGGTGGTTGCGGTTGGCGCTGCATCTTATTCGATTTACATCCTTCATGTTCCAATCATCTGGTTGGTGCTTCATTTCTTGATGCCAGTGGTCGGTGGAAACCGGTATGGGATCTTTGCGATCATGCTGGCGGTGGTACCCGCGGTCACGATCGCCATTTCAATGCAGACGTATCGATATGTGGAGAAGCCGTTGATGCGATTGCGGCTCACGCCTCGTGTGAATTGACCTATCCCCTGAAGATCATTCCGTTTGGCAGGACCGTTACCACAGGAGATGGCCGCATCGCGTGTTCCTGGCAGATCGCCGACCTCCTCACAAAGCAGAAGTGTGGAGGAAAATGTGGGCTCATGCACGGGCTCTCGCGTTCCGTCGCCTCGCTGCAGCCCACGGTTTTGCAGGGGGAATGTCGAACTCGGTCGGCGGGGTTTGGGTCTGGCTCACTGGGCGCTCACGCGGGTGGTGGGCAGATGGACGGCGATTGATGTTCCCGTGCCTGGCGTGCTGTTCACCTGCATGATGCCATCGTGCAGGGCTACGAAAGACGAGACAATCGCGAGCCCCAGTCCTGCACCTTCCTGACGGCGCACCATCGGGTCGCTATCGATGCGCCGGAACGGCTGAAGCGCCCGTGGAATTTCATCCAGCGCCATGCCCCGGCCATTGTCGGTGACGGTGATGGTCAGGGATCTGTCGGGCATCAGGCGCACGACCAGGGAGATACGGCCGCCATCGGGCGTGAACTTCACGGCATTGGTCAGCAGGTTGATGAGAACCTGGCGCAGCTTGCGGCTGTCGCAGCTGATCGCGACCGGCCGGGACGGCGTCATCAGGTGCAGCACGTGGCCGGCCTTGCGGGCCCGGGCGGAGATCATGGCGATCGCCGGCCGGACGATGTCGTCGACCATCACCACCTCTTCATCAAGCGTCGCCTCGCCGGCCTCGATCCGGGCCAGATCGAGCAGATCGTTGATCAGTTCCAGAAGATGGCTGCCGGCGTTGGCGATATCGCTGGCATATTCCATCTGCTTGGGCACCAGCGGCCCGAAGATCTGTGCCTTCAGCGCCTCGGCCATGCCGATGACCGCGTTCAGCGGTGTGCGCAGCTCGTGGCTCATATGGGCGAGAAAGGCGGTCTTGGCGTGATTGGCGGCCTGCGCTTCATCGCGCGCCCGCGCCAGATCCTCTCGTGCGTGCGCCAGTTCATTGACCCGTGCCGACAACAGGGCGCGCTTGCGGATCAGCGACCGCAGCGTCCGGCGATTGACCTCCAGCGCCAGCAGCATCGACAGCAGCAGCAGGGCCGCCACCGCTTCAGGCCACATCATCGCCAGCACCGATGCCTGGGTCCGCCTGAGATCGGTGCCGTGCACCAATGTCCAAGGGGTGCCGGCGATCGGCCGGGCGAAGAGCGCCATGCCATTGGCGGCCCGGATGGTGCCGTCATCGCCGGCGGCGCGGGTATCGGCAAACGACCCCCGCGCGCCAGCCGCCTGCCACACGGCGTCGATGGTCTGCCCTGCGGTCTGCCCTGCCACCGGCAGCACCGATCCGCCTGCGTGGGATGAGCCGACGGAACCGGCATCTGCCGTCGCCACGATCCGTCCGGTATCATCCACCAGCATCGGCGTGCCGGCGGTGGTGCCGATCTGCCGCAGCATCGACGCGATGGCGGCAATGGTGACGTCGAGGGCGATGACACCCCGGAACCGGTCATCGGCCAGAACCGGCCGGACCAGGGTCACCACCGGCACCCTGCCGGCGGCATCGTCATGGGGGGCGGTCCAGAACTGCCGGCCGGTGGGGTTGACGGCCGGCCGTGCGGGCGTCAGCACCGCGCCGGTCAGAAGATCGTCGTGGAACCGGGTCTGCGACGATGGCCCATAGGGATAGAGCATCAGGAAGCCCAGATCCGAGATGTAGTAGATCCAGGCGGCTTCGGGCAACTGACGCAGGGCCTGCAGCATGAACGGCTCGATCCGCGCCACGGCCGCGACCTCCGCCGCCATCACCATCGCCCGGTCGGGATCGCGGTGCAGGCGACCGGTCAGCCGGCCCGAGACACCCGCGCCGGGCGGCACCTGGAACATCGGCATGGTTCCGCCGTCGTCCCCGGCTCCCACCGGTCCGTCCGGCAGCATCGGCAGCGGCTGGGCCGACCGGTCGGTGATCGCCATCGTGGCAGCAATGGCCAGGGCATCGACCTCGACAGCCGCAATCCGTGCGCTCGTGGCGATCATTTCGGCGCCGGTCTGCAACCGGGCCTGACGATCGGACATCAATGTCGCGAAGCGTTGCTGGTACTGCACATAAAGACCACCACCGGCCGAGAACAGCACGCAACCATACACCACGGTTGCCAGCCACCCGGCCATTGGCCGGCGCGGCTGCCGTGACTGCCTCCGTGCCGCCGTGACAGCGGCCGGTGCCGGCTCGGTTGATGTCTCAACAGTCATGAGCGAGACGCTACACGAGCGGATTGCGGCCGTCATCGGAAATGCCGCGCAAATATCAGATATGTCTCAGATCACGGTGCATATCGTCGGAATGTGTCGCCGTACCGCCGCAGTCGTCGCCGCATTGGCAAGGTTGCAGGGAAACAACTGCCGTCAGACGTTCTGCAACGGGCACTTGTCCAAACTCCGCCCCCGGCCATCAGCCTCGCTTCCGGCCGCCCTGATCAGCGGTCCCAGTCGTCCTGCACGCCATACGGCTTCCTGCACGTCATACGGCTTCCCGCGGGTCATCCGGCGTTTTGCGGATCATCGGGCGCTGTATCGCGTTCCCAGATCGGCGGCGGCCGGTTCATGGCGTCGAGCGCGCCCTCCAGGATGTAGCTGGCGGCGGCCTTGTCGACCAGTTCCGCCCGGCGCTTGCGCGACAGATCGGCATCGATCATGTGACGCTGAACGGCGGCGGTCGACCAGCGTTCATCCCAGAACAGCATCGGCAGATCCAGATGCTCGGCCAGATTCTGGCGGAACTGCCGGATCGACTGGCAGCGCGGCCCCTCGCTGCCGTCCATATTGACCGGCAGGCCGATGACCACGGCCACGACCGCGCGTTCTCGGACGATATCGACCATCCGTACAGCGTCGATCTTGAACTTGGTCCGGCGGATCAGCTCAAGCGGTGTCGCCACCTGCCGCCGCTCGTCGGACACGGCCACACCGATGGTCTTGGTGCCGACGTCGAGGCCCATGATCCGGCCGCGGGCGGGCAGGATACGGGCAAGCTGCCAAGGGCTGAGATCGGCCTCTGGGGCGGGGTTGCGGTTCGTCATGCCGGGTGCTACCTTGCCGCCTCGCTGCCGCTGAACGGGTGTGTCGAGAGCCGCCATCTGGCCGCTTTTCCGCCAAGGATGTCAAGCACGGCGGGCATGCACACGCGAAGGTGCATGATCCGCCGTCGACCGGCCCGGGTAGGCGGCCGTCGTCAGGATTGACCGCCGGTTTTCGCGAAACCGACCGCTGGATTCAATGGAGTGGGCAGCGACGATGACGCTCGATCGAGCCGCCGTCAGGAAGATCGCCACCCTCGCCCGTCTGGACGTGCCCGAAGATGAGCTCGACGGCTATGCCCGTGAGCTGGGGGCCATTCTGGACTGGGTCGAGCTGCTGCGCGAGGTCGACACCCAGGGCGTCGCACCGATGACCGGTGCCTCGGCCAAGGGGCTGCCGCAGCGCCCGGACGTCGTGACCGATGGCAATTGCCGCGACAAGGTGATGGCCAACAACCCGGTCGGCGACCCGGTGTTCTATGTGGTGCCGAAGGTGGTGGAGTGAGCGCGATGGCGACCCGAGCGACCGATTTCACCATTGCCACCGCGGCCGACGCCCTGGCGCGCGGCGAGGTGACCGCCCGCACGCTGACCCAGGCCCATCTGGACCGCATGGCCGCGACCCGCGCGCTGAACGCCTATGTCGCGGAAACCCCCGACATCGCGCTGGCGCTGGCCGATGCCGCCGACGCCCGCCGCGCCCGTGGCGAGGCGCTGGGGCCGATGGACGGCGTGCCGATCGCGGTCAAGGATCTGTTCTGCACCGAAGGTGTCGCCTCGACCGCCTCGTCGGCGATCCTGGCAAGCTTCGTGCCGCCTTACGAGTCGACCGTCAGCGCGAAATTGAAGGCCGCCGGCGCGGTGATGCTGGGCAAGACCAACATGGACGAGTTCGCCATGGGCTCGGCCAACATCACCAGCGCGCAGGGCCCGGTGCGCAATCCCTGGGGCCCGGATGGCGACAGCTTCCTGGTGCCCGGCGGTTCGTCGGGTGGCTCGGCGGCGGCCGTGGCCGCGCGCTCGGCGATTGCCGCCACCGGCTCGGATACCGGCGGATCGATCCGCCAGCCGGCGTCGTTCTGCGGTCTGGTCGGGTTGAAGCCCACCTATGGCCGCTGCTCGCGCTGGGGCATGATCGCGTTTGCGAGTTCGCTGGATCAGGCGGGGCCGATCACCCGCACGGTCGAGGACGCGGCGATCATGCTGGGCGCCATGGCCGGCCATGACCCGAAGGATTCGACATCGGCCGAGATCGCGGTGCCGGATTTCCGTGCGGCCGTGAACCGGGGCGTCCGGGGGCTGAAGATCGGCGTTCCCAGGGAATACCGGGTCGACGGCATGCCGGCCGAGATCGAGGCCCTGTGGCAGCAGGGCATCGACATGCTGAAGGCCGCCGGTGCCGAGGTGGTCGAGATCAGCCTGCCGCATACCCGCTATGCCCTGCCGACCTATTACATCGTGGCCCCCGCCGAGGCGTCGTCGAACCTGGCGCGCTATGACGGTGTCCGCTATGGCCATCGGACCCGCGCCAATGTGTCGAGCCTGGGCGAGATGTACGAGAAATCGCGTGCCGAAGGCTTCGGTCGCGAGGTGAAACGCCGGATCATGATCGGCACTTATGTGCTGTCGGCCGGCTATTACGACGCCTATTATCTGAAGGCTCAGCAGGTCCGCACCCGGATTGCCGGCGATTTCACCACGGCCTTCGAGCAGGTGGACGCGATTCTGGCGCCGACCGCGCCGTCGGCCGCCTTCCGCTTCGGCGAGAAGATGGACGACCCGGTGCAGATGTATCTGAACGACGTGTTCACGGTGCCGGCAAGCCTGGCCGGCCTGCCCGCCATCTCGGTGCCGGCCGGGCTGTCGGCCGATGGCCTGCCGCTGGGCCTGCAGGTGATCGGCCGGTCGTTCGATGAAGAGACGGTGCTGGCCGTGGGCCGCGCGATCGAGCAGGCCTCGGGCTTCGACGCGGTGCCGGCCATGGTTCGGGGGACTGTCTGATGGGCCTGATCCGCGGCAACACGGGCGACTGGGAGATCGTGATCGGTCTTGAGGTCCACGCCCAGGTGTCGAGCAATGCCAAGCTGTTCTCGGGCGCCGCCACCGCTTACGGCGCCGAGCCGAACACCCAGGTGTCGCTGGTCGATGCGGCGATGCCGGGCATGCTGCCGGTGATCAACGAATGGTGCGTGGCCCAGGCGGTGCGCACCGGGCTGGCGCTGAATGCCCAGATCAACAAGCACTCGGTGTTCGACCGGAAGAATTATTTCTATCCGGACCTGCCGCAGGGCTATCAGATCTCGCAGTTCAAGCAGCCGGTGGTGGGTGAGGGCGAGATCGTCGTCGATCTGGACGACGGCGAGAGCATGACCGTGCGCATCGAGCGCCTGCATCTGGAACAGGATGCCGGCAAGTCGATGCATGACCAGCGGCCGGGCGAAACCCTGATCGACCTGAACCGGTCGGGCGTGGCGCTGATGGAGATCGTGTCGAAGCCGGATATGCGCGCCCCCGAACAGGCCGGCGCCTATATGCGCAAGCTGCGCACGATCCTGCGCTATATCGGCAGTTGCGACGGCAATATGGAGGAAGGCTCGCTGCGCTGTGATGCCAACGTCTCGGTCCGCCGTCCGGGCGACGAGCTTGGCACGCGCTGCGAGATCAAGAACCTGAACTCGATCCGCCACGTCATGAAGGCGATCGAGTATGAGGCGCATCGTCAGGTCGGTGTGCTGGAGGATGGCGGCAAGATCGTGCAGCAGACCCGGCTGTATGATGTGGCCAAGGGCGAGACCCGGTCGATGCGCTCGAAGGAAGAGGCGCATGACTACCGCTATTTCCCCGACCCCGATCTGCTGCCGCTGATCTTCGATGACGCCTTCATCGAGACCCAGCGCGCCGCGCTGCCGGAACTGCCCGATGCCAAGAAGGCGCGCTTCCAGCAGCAATATGGTTTGTCGGCCTATGACGCCGGCGTGCTGGTGGGCGAGCAGGCATCGGCGGCGTTCTTCGAAACCGCGGCGGCCGGACGCGATGCCAAGCTGGTCGCGAACTGGACGATCACCGAGCTGTTCGGCGCGCTGAACCGGCTGTCGAAGGGCATCGAGGACAGCCCGGTGACCGCCGACAATCTGGGCGGGCTGGTCGATCTGATCCAGGACGGCACGATTTCCGGCCGTCTGGCCAAGGAAGTCTTCGCCGAAATGCTGGAAACCGGCGAGACCGCCGCGGCCGTGGTCGACCGCAAGGGGCTGAAGCAGGTGTCGGATGAGGGCGCGATCGCCGCGGCCATCGACCAGGTCATCGCCGCCAACCCCGACAAGCTCGCGGAATACAAAGGCGGCAAGACCAAGCTTGCCGGCTTCTTCGTGGGCCAGGTGATGAAGGCGACCGGCGGCAAGGCCAATCCGCAGGTGGTGAACAAGCTGCTGACGGAAAAGCTCGACGCCTGATCGCGCCGATCCTTCTGCGCGAACGCCCGGCATGGGACCATGCCGGGCGTTTTGCGTGGGGGGGCGTTTTGCGTGGGGGGCGGCGATGTGCGGCGGGCGGGCGTGACCGATGCGCGCGGCCGTTGTCCGCCGCTTGCCAAAGCCGCGACGACCGGCCATGGTCTGGTCAGACGACACCATTGACGCAAGCCCTGAGGTCTCGCCGCCAGATGCCGCCCGGCCATCGCCAGCTCAGCCCCCATCCGCGCCGCCGGCTTCGCCGGGCGGCTATGGTGCTGCTGCTGGCGGCGCTGGCACAGATGATGGGCGTCATCGCCCATGCGCCGATGGCGCTGGCGATGGTTCTGGCCCCGGGGCAGGTTCTGGAGATCTGTTCGCCCACGGTGGGCGACAGCCGGACCGATGATCGCGGCGCGCTGCCGGGCGCCGTCTGTCACGATTGTCTGGCCGCTCAGGCGGTGATGACACCCGCCGAGCCGGCTCCGCTGCCGCTGCCGGCGATGCGGCAGGCCGTCCCCGACCGGCCATGGCCGGCATCCCCTGTCGATATCGCCGCCGCCGTACCGCCGGTGCCGGCGCGGGCACCACCTGTCTTCGTGGACTGACCCTGCAAGGATCACGGTCACTTCCATTGCGACTACAGGATACAGGTTCCATGTCGATCATCTCCCGCACCATCCGCGCCGGTGTTGCCGGCGCCGCCCTGATGCTGGCCGCCGGTGCCGCCTCGGCCCATGACTACACGGCCGGCGACCTGCATATCGAGCATCCCTGGGCGCGCGCCTCGGTGAATGTCGGCGGCACCGCCGGCGCCTTTCTGAGCGTTCAGAACCACGGGGCCGCCACCGACCGGCTGGTGTCGGTGTCGAGCCCGGTTGCCGAGGCCGCCGAGATCCATGAGAGCTTCGAGGACAAGGGCGTGATGCGCATGCGCCATGTCGAGGGGATCGAGATTCCGGCCGGCGGCGAGGCGATACTTGCGCCCGGCGGCTATCACATCATGCTGATCAAGCTGAAGCAGCCGCTGATGCCGGGCGACAAGGTGCCGGCGACCCTGACCTTCGAGACGGCGGGCACGGTCGATGTTGAGCTGGCGGTCGAGAAGCCGGGCGCGGGTGCGGCTGGTCATGATGCCCATGACGGCCACGGCATGAAGAAGACCGATCATTCGGCCCATTGATCAAGGCCGTCCTTCGGCCGGGGAGCCGCGATGACCTCGGATGCCATAACGATCCGGCCGGCGGTGACCGATGATGCCGACGCGATCAGCCGGATCATTCTTCAGGCGCTGCGCCAGACCAATGCGGCGGATTACACCCCCGAGGTCATCGCGGCGGTCGCGGCGAATTTTTCGCCCGCGGCCGTCGCCGCGCGCATGGCCGGCCGGCGGGTTCTGGTGGCCGTGGCGCAAACCGGCGCGATCGGCACCGCAAGTCTCGACGGGGCCACGGTGCGCAGCGTCTTCGTCCAGCCCGATGGCCATGGCCGGGGGATCGGCACCGCCCTGATGGCGGCGGTCGAGCGTCTGGCCCGGGCGGACGGGCTGTCCCGGCTGGTCGTGCCATCCTCGGTCACGGCCGAAGGCTTCTATGCCAGGCTTGGATTCGTGGCGCTGCGCGATGAATACCATGGGGCCGAGCGGACCATCGTCATGGAGAAACGGTTGCCGCCGCCGGCCTGATCGGATCGGCGGCGGCAGGCCCGGATTCGTCGTCCGGGCCTGCCGCCCAGACTATGGTGATCATCCCGTCACCCTGGTGACAATGCTCGTTGATGTCGCTGTCATCCGGCTTGAAGGTGATTGCCGTTCCGCAGCAGTGTCATTGAAATTTCAATCCAAAAACGACTTCGGTCGTGAAATCCTGCAACCACTGCATTAGGCTTGACCGATCATAATCGCCTGAAGCGGATGGATCGTCATGGATAGCCTGATCGGAACCCCGGAGCGCCATCTGGCACGCCTGACTGCCGAGACTGCATCGTCACCTCGGCGCGATCAGAGCCGCCCGGCCAGGGTTGCCGAGAAACGGGCGTTACGCCAGAACGGTCTGAAGGCATCGCAGGCGATTCCCTTTGCCGAGATGGCCAGAGATCCGCTCTATCAGCGGATCGCCGCGGCCACCTGCCCGAAGGCTCTGAAGGCCGATCTCGCGGCCTTCGGCCTGGAGACGGCGGCCGAGGTCGCGGCCTGCAGGTCGCTCCCCGGCCTCAACAGGCTTCTGTCGCGCCGCGCGGGCAAGGGCGAGACGCCAGGCGAGGCGACACAGGATTTCTTCGGCCGGGCCCGACATGAGGCGATCCGCGGCTACCGGCTGATGCGGCACATGCTGGCGGTGAAAGACCCGATGAACCAGGGGCTGCGCCATACAAGCGCCAGTTTGTCGGTGGAGATGGAGCAGGCGGTGCGGTCTGCGGGTGGGCAGGTCTATGCCAAGCCGTCGAGCCTGCAATCGAACCAGTCACCCGCGGCCTATCTGCGCTATCTCTATCGCATCGCCACGGGGCTGGACGAGGAGATCGGCATCACGCCGCCCGAGCAGGGCGGCCGCCGGCTGGAGATCCGACGGCCGGATCTGGCGCGGCTCGTGTTGAGCGAAACCAATCTCAAGCAGGAAATCCCCACCATCGTGCTGGTCAACGAGGTGTTGACGGCGGGGCTGGGCGCGATCGATATCCGCACCGCCTTTTACCCGATCGCGCTGCCCTTCGATAAACCGGCATCGGCGACGCGGGCGGCGCTCGCCCAGATCGGCGGCACGACGCTCAACGACATCGGCGCGCAGACCTCCCGGAGCGTGTTCCCGCTCCGCGCCGATGTCTGCCTCGCCAGCGATCAGGCGGGGCTTCTGGGGCTGACCGGTGCTGTAGACGAGGCATCGGGCGTCGGCAGCGAAATCGCCCTGCTCACCGAGGATACCGGCATTCCTCCTGAGAGCCATCCGACCACCCTGGGCGGCCTCTACGGCGTGACGAACGAGCTGGAAACCAGTACGGTCGTCAAGGTGATGGCCCGCCTCGACCTGGATTTTGACCGGCTCATCCAGTTGCTGGGGCTCTATGTCGCTCACCAGGAAAATGGTCGGCCGGTTGCCCCGAAGGATTATGCGACATCATTTCTCGACAACAAGTTCCCCTTCCAGCTCATAACCCGGAGCGGCCACACCTATGTCTATCTGAACAGTATTGATGTGGCGCCGCCCGAACTGCGCGGGTTCAACTATCTCGCGCGCCTGCATCACGCGACCGGGCTGGACTTTCATCACCTCAACTGGCTGCTGGCCTGTCCGGGCGTGAGTGAGGCGGGCAATCCCGGAGCGGCGTGGGACCGCGTCGCCCGCCGGCATCTCACCACGACCGGTCTGCGGGTGCTGGCGGGATACAGGCTCTGCCGCGATGCCTTCGATCTGGGGCCAGAGGCCTATGCGGCGCTGTTCGGAGAGATCTGCCCGTTCTGGCGGAGCGACATGGTGGTCGCGGGTGCCGAGGGCGGCATGGCGGGGTTGGAGCAGACCGAAATCTCGTTCCTGCGCACGCTGTTCGGCGATGACGCATCCTGGCTGCACCAGGTGATCACCGAGGCCGCGACACCGATCGACGACACCCGGCTTGCCGATGTGGTCTGCCGTGGGCTCGGGCTTTCGGTGGTCGAACTGGATGGCCTGATCGATGCCTTGAACGCCGGTTTCAGCCTGAAGACGGCGCTGGATGCCCGCGGCCTTGGCGCATTGTATCGCCTGACCACGGTCTTCCGCATGATCGGCTGGCCGCTTCTATCGGGCCTGCGGCTGGTGTCGCTTGTAAGCCGGCAGTCGACCGTCGACGACCAGCTTCGGCGCGACCTGACGGCAAGGAACGAGACTGCCGCCGAGACGGCGCGTCTGTGCACGGCACTCGACCAGATCATCGAACTCGCCCGGTGGATGGCGGAGGTCGAGCTGTCGCCCGACATGCTGCTGGCCCTGCTGACGCCGACCGGGACCGCCGGCCTGCGGGCAGACGAGGCGGACCGTCTCTGGTTGAGCGATCTCGCGGCGGCGATTGCGTCCGCGCTGGTCAATGCCGACAGCTTTCGCGGGTTCGAGGCATGGGACAGCCGGGACGCATCGTCGATCATCATCCTCGGCGAGGCCTGGGACGCGCATATGCGGGCAGCGGGCGGGCTGTATCGGGCGTCCGGCGTGTTTCATCCGGAGATGGACCGCGCGGCCATGGTTATGATCTGCCGCGATTTTCTGCACGAGGCTCACGCGGTCGATCTCGACATCGACAGCAACACCGCCCGGCTCGACCGGCTGGTCTCGGCCCTGGACAAGGCCCGCGACACCCAGGCATTGACGCTTCAGCGCTCTCTGGGGACCATTGGCACCACGCTGACGGCCTTGGGCGCCGGGGCACTGATCATCTGGGCGCAGACCAATGCGTTGGACGCGCTTCATACCCTGCTGGCCGGCGCCGACGACGCGGAGGCGTTGCTCCAGCTTCGGGAACTGCGGCGCCACGCGTCAGTGGTCGATGCCGTGGCATTGGGCGATGTCGCGTTGCAGATGATCGCCTGGAGGCCGGATTGGCTGGCCCCGGCGGCGGCTGATATGAGGCAGGATCCGCGGCGGCCCCGGGCGCTGGGTCTTGAGCAGCTTGTCGCCCTCCACCGCTTCGCGACGCTTCAGGTCGGTGCCGCGACGGATGAGGCGTGGCTGGGCTATCTGACGGTGGCACGGGATGGCCGGCCGGGGACCGAGGCCACGGATGACGAGGTGACGATCTGGCGCACGGCCTGCAAGGACATGCTTGCCATCCTGCTTGGCTGCCCGGCCGCGGATGTTCTGACCTATCTGGTGGACCTTGCCGGCCCCGAGGGTGTGGCCGACGATCTGGCCACCATCGACGCGGTCGCCCGTCATGCCCGTCTGGCCGATGATCTTCGCATCGGTGCCGACGAACTGCTCGCGCTCAAGGGGGTGAGCGCCCCGCCTGCGAGCGGTGACCGGACGGGGGGCGACTGGACGGCGGCGGCGGCCGCGGCCGCTGCCGGGCTCGCGCGTTTCAAGGGCGGCAGCCAGATATCCGCCTTCCGTCATGCCCTCGCCGAAGTCGAACGCGACGCGCTGGTTGCCGCCTATATGCGCACCACGATCGCTGCCGATGCCGATCTCGCGGCCCAGGTCACCGACCGCGACACGCTCTACAGCCATCTGTTGCTCGACGTGCAGGTGACGAGTGCTGTTCCGACCAGCCGGCTGGTCGAGGCGACCAGTTCCTTGCAGCTCTATATCAGTCGCGCGCTCAATGGCCTGGAACCGGGGGTCGGCTTCGTCGATCGCCCGGCCCTTGCCGCAGAATGGCGTCTGAACAGATATTATCGGCAATGGGAAGCCAATCAGAAGCTTCAGCTCTATCCGCAGAATTATATCGAGCCGGAGTTGCGCTATATCACCTCGCCGGAATTCGATGACCTGCTGCAATCGGTCTCTGGCGGCGATATCAGCGAGGATAGTGTCGAGGCGGCGGTGAACACCTATATGACGGGTCTTGCCGGCTGTTGTGATCTGAGCCTGTGCAGCCTCTATGTCGAGCAGGGGCACGAGACTGCCTCATCGAATACGATCTATCATTTTCTTGCCAAAGCGCATTGGGAACCGGGGCGTTTTTTCTATCGTAAACTTGAGGCGGACTACGAAACGATTGCATCGTTGGCTGACCCGTCGCGGTATCTCAAGGCGCTCGACTGGACATTCTGGCAGGAAGTCTTCATCCCGAAGGCCCATGATCTTCTGTCTGACGTGACGCTCTGCTTCTTCCTGAACCGGTACTATTTCTTCTGGCTGGAAATCGAGGAACGAAAGAGCCAGAGCGTCGACGGTGAGGTGATTTCCTGGCGGATTCACCCACGCTATATGCGGTGCGATGCGAATGCCCTGACCGGCGTGATGCAGACGCCCGGTCTGTTCATCAACGGCGACACCGCCGGCAGTGACGACCTGCTCATGATCGACGGCTCGTTCAACTGGTCGGGCCGGAAGCCCGCGCTCGACGGCACCTATCAGCCGCTCGCCGTGGCAAATGTCTTTTCCTATGGCGACGTGGAGACCGAGGCCGAGGCGGTGGGTGGTCAGGATGGCGCCATCATTGTCAGCTTCGGTGTCAATCTTGAGGATGCAAGCCAGGTTGTCCGGAAAACGTCGCTTCAGATGCGCCTGACCGAAAAATGGGCCGACGCCATTTTTATTCTGAGTGATGTCATTGATACGACGTTTCAGGATGCCGCACCAGCCGGCTACAAGAGCATCTATCCGCGACTGTTCGTCGAAGATGGCGTAATCGCCGATACATACATCAAGACAGGCTCTTTTCCCCTCATCGATTTACTCACTGAGACCTATATCTGCAGCCGTCCTGCCGGTCAGCCTGTCGATCTTTCTGTGACCAATGACTATGGTGACCCGAAAAATGCCGTGATCAACACGACCTTTGTGCCGTCTCCCATTGGCGGGGGGACGCTTGGTGTTGTCAAGGTGAGCGCCAATCTGGGGCACCGCACATATTCGAGGCGCGTCTACAATTCCACCGCGCAGGATAGCGCGTTCGCTGCCCTGAGAGAGGCGCAGCCGACCGAGATCCGGATGAAGATGACTATAACTTTGATATACGGGTCGCGCAGGCCGGCCAGGAGATTGGATAGTGCCTGGTTTACGAGTACCACGGCACTCTACAAAGATGATTTCGCCGACATGCCCTTCAAGGACATGACGACCCTGAAAACCGTGCATATTCGCGACGAGACGATCGAGGGGGGCGTGGCACTTCCCCGCGACTGGGTGCTCTGGGAGGGAGAAGACGCGTTTCTGGTTGTAGATATAGAGGTCGAAAGACTCGTCTCTAATATGATATTCTCTGTGATCGTGAAGGGAGAGCCTGTCGATTTCTCCAAAGGCCCAAATAACGATCCGAGAAATTTCAGCGTTGGGGCTGCTACCTTCCAGCTTTATCCCGCTAAGGGAAAATTGAATACCGGATGGGCGCTTGGCGGTGCACATGACAGCCACAATTTTATCCATATCATGGATCGGGAAAACGCGGCCAACGCGGATACATTTCTTCTTCTGAATTCATCGCCAGCACTCAGTTCCCTTGCGGAGACGATGCCGCGGCCCGGAGGTTGTGCCAGCCTCTTTGCCTCCGGGAACCAATCGCTCTCGGAAGACCCTGGTACGTTTATCAAAGACTTCGAGAGCACCTTGCGAGTGGTCTATCCTGACGACACCACATCGCTCGATACTGTCCGTACCCCGTCACCCTTGTTTGACTTCGATGCGGCCTATGGCGGCTATGGCTGGGAAATCTTCTACCACATTCCATCGGCCGTGGCCGCCGGCTATGCGAACAGCGGACACTATGACAAGGCCATCGGCTGGCTGGAGAAAATCTTCGATCCTGGCGCCGACCAGCCCTGGAGAGTGGCGCCACTGATCGGTGCCTCGATGCCGGAAGGCGCATTGGCCTTCGACACCGGTGATATCATCGTCGACCCGGATCGGATCGCCACCGATTACCCGTTCTATTATCAGCAGGCGGCGATCCGCCATTATCTGGAAGTCATGCTTGCCGAGGGTGACGCTGCCTATGAACAGCAGAGTCAGGAGACGCTGCAACAGGCAAAGGCAATCTATGTCGCGGCAAAGCAGCTCTTCGGCGAGAGGTTGCCTGAGATCCTGGATGCCCTGACCAACCAGCCATGGCCCAATCCCAGCCTGGATGATGTTTCGGTCGATGGCCATACTGGCTTTCTGCCACCGTATAATCAGGAGCTTCGCGCGCTTTATGACACGATCGAGGCGCGCCTTGCCAATCTCAGGCAATGGCTCGACATCGACGGCAACCCGCTGAACGTCCCATTGCTCTCGGCGCCGATCGATCCCAGAGCGCTCCAGACCGCAGCGAAAGCCTCGTTGACCCTGGGACGTGGCGACGAGCCGGAGGAGGCGGAGCAGGATTCCCTGGTCGACTTCACCACCCTCGTCAGATCGGCCAAGCTGTATATCGGGAATCTGCAAACCACCAGCACCCGACTGCTGGCCACACTGGAGAAACTCGACGGCGCGAGGATCGGCCGATTCGAGAAGAGTATTGAGGCAGAGAAAATCCGGCGATCCGCTGCCGTCCAGGATCTGACGCGCGAT
Organism: Tistrella arctica; assembly: GCF_039630945.1. Lineage (NCBI taxonomy): Bacteria > Pseudomonadati > Pseudomonadota > Alphaproteobacteria > Geminicoccales > Geminicoccaceae > Tistrella > Tistrella arctica. Next base: position 38,688 of record NZ_JBBKTV010000014.1, on the reverse strand, counting down.
GCCGCTCAAAAGGATGTTCAGATAAAGCAGGCTAATCTGAGCGGTGCCACCAGCGCGCTCGCCTTTCATCTGGGATCGGTTCTGGTTTCACTGGGGGCGCTTAATTCCTTTGCAGCCGTCGATGCCGGCAGAAAGAGCATTGAATTCGTTTATGGCAAAGCAAAGCTACGATATGACATGATAAGGGCGGTCGCTTTTTCATTTATTCCCAATATATACGGATTGGCATCTGGCGGACAGCGGTCTGAGCAGGGGGCAATTGCAAATATTCTGGGGATGTTGACCAGTGAGATTTTGTATGATTCAAAAAAATCAGCCATTGATAAATACAAAGAAAGCTCTCTGAAGATCGTTGATCAGTTAAAAAACACCATAGATCTCACAGCAAAGGTATCTTCTGCCTCTTTGGAACTTCAGAAGGCAAATATTTCTCTGAATGAGCAGGAAAAAAAGCGAGAGAATTTGGACTTTGATCTTCAGGATCTCGAAAACATCAAGTTGGAGAAGGCAAAAAATTTCGCCACGCTCGATTTCTATCAATGGCTGGCGGATGATCTTCAATCGCTCTTCGAGGAAGAATGGGCGACGACGCAGGATTTCTGCAAGCTGCTGGTGAGGCTCTATGAGTACGACACCGGGGAGACGAACGGCGCCAGCTTCATCAAGACGACAAGTCCGGGTGGCGACTATCAGCGGCTGAACGCCCCCTATCGGCTTGCTCTGGATGTCGAGCGGCTGGAGGCGGCCTATTTCCGCGCGCTCATGGATCAGCAGGGCCAGAGCGCCACGATGAGCTTCGCGATGAGCGAGCTTCCGGCGCCCGGTGGCGGCAGCTCGGCGCTGACCACCCTGATCGAACAGGGCGAGACCTATTTCGACCTCACCGACGAGATGTTCGACACGCTCTATCCGGGCCAGTATGACCGCCGTATCCAGAGCGTGCGTGTCAGCTTTCCGGGCCTCGGCCGGGCCGGCCTCAGCCCGCATGCCCGCCTGACCCAGATCGCCAACACGCGCTATGCCACCCGCGAGCGCGATCCGAAGCGGGGCGGTAAGATCCGCAAGGACAGATACGCCTTACAGAGCATCGTGATCAGCGCCCCCAGCATCGACACGGCGACGCTCGACCACCCCGATGGCAGCCTGAAACGCTTTCAGCACACCGGCGTCTCGTCGCGCTGGCATCTGGTGCTGCCGGCGGTCCACGAGCTCACGCGTCACCGACATGGCGCCGGCCGAAGCAAGGCATGGCATGAGGCCGCGACCCGGCATGTCCAGGCCCTGAAACCCCATCTGGACGATGTCGTGTTCGAGGTGACCTTCTCGGGCCGCTGGTAGGCATCCGGCGGCGAAACGGCAGCCCCGGTCAGTGATGTCTGATCGGGGCCGGCACGTATCTGTCACCGATGCCGTTTGTTGACCGCCTTGGCGATCCGGTCGCCGACCGACTGCACCAGTTGCACCAGCACGATCAGCAGCACCACCACCGCGATCATCATCTCGGGCATGAAGCGCTGATAGCCATAGCGGATGCCCAGATCGCCAAGCCCGCCGCCGCCGACCGCGCCGACCATGGCCGAATAGCCGATCAGCGACACCACCGCCAGCGTCAGCCCGTGCACGATGCCGGGCAGGGCCTCGGGCAGCAGCACCTTCAGCACGATCTGCAACGGCCTGGCACCCATGGCGTGGGCGGCTTCGATCAGGCCGCGATCGACCTCGTGAATGGCGCCTTCCACCAGCCGGGCGATGAACGGGATCGCGGCCACGGTCAATGGCACGATCGCGGCCGAGGTGCCGATAGAGGTGCCGGCCACCAGCCGGGTGAAGGGGATGATCGCCACCGCCAGAATGATGAACGGGATCGAGCGGGTGGCATTGACGACCGCGCCCGCGATCCGGTTCCAGGCCGGCGCGCCATAGAGCCGGCCACGGCCGGTGACCGCCACCGAAATGCCGAGCGGACCGCCGATCAGGGTGCCGATCAGGGTGGCGACGGCGACCATATAGGCGGTCTCGCCGGTCGCGCGCAGCAGCAGGTCGATCAACTGCGGCGGGAAGACTGCGTTAAACCACTGGAACATGATCTGTAATCCGTGCATCGAGGCCGAGGCCGTTGATGAAGTCGACGACAGTGGCCCCGCGGGCCTCGCCGCCGGGCACTTCCACCAGCATCAGGCCGAAGGGGCGACCCTGGATGTATTCGATCCGGCCATGAAGGATGTTGACCGAAATGCCGCGATCGGTGGCCAGCCGGGCGATCGCCGGCTCGAAGGCGGCATCGCCCTTGAACACGATCCGCACGACGGCATTGCGGCCGGCGCCGGCGGGCAGGGCGGCACCCGCGTCGAAGCGGCGCTTCAGGCCTGAGGGGATCGCGAGATCGACCTCGCTGGACACGAAGCTGCGGGTGGTTGCGTGTTTCGGGTCGGTGAACACGTCATAGACCGGCCCCTGTTCGATGATCCGGCCGGCTTCCATCACCGCCACCCGGTCGCAGATCTCGCGGATCACGCCCATCTCGTGGGTGATGGCGACCACGGTCAGGCCCAACCGCTGCTTCAGATCGACGATCAGCGACAGGATCTGCTGGGTGGTTTCAGGGTCGAGCGCCGAGGTGATCTCGTCGCAGAGCAGCAGTTCCGGGCTGTTCGACAGCGCCCGGGCGATGCCGACGCGCTGCTTCTGGCCGCCGGAGAGTTCCGACGGATAGCGGTCGGCCTTGTCGGCGAGGCCGACCATGTCGAGCAGCGGCGCCACCCGGCGGCGGCGTTCGGCACGCCCGACACCCGCCAGTTCCAGCGGCAGGGCGACATTGTCGAACACGCTGCGCGACGACAGCAGATTGAAATGCTGAAACACCATGCCCATCCGGCGGCGGCCGGCGATCAGCCCGGCGCGATCCAGCGCCATCATGTCGACGCCGGCCACCGTTACCCGGCCCTGGGTCGGCCGCTCCAGCAGGTTGATGCAGCGCACCAGCGTGCTTTTGCCGGCGCCGCTGCGGCCGATGATGCCATAGATTTCGCCGGCCTCGACCGTAAGGTCGATCCCGTCCAGTGCCGAGACGGCGGTCGCGGTGCCGCGTGCGGCATATCTCTTCGCGACCCCTTCCAGCGTGACCATTGCGGTCATGCGCGCATGTCCTTCCGTCCAACCGGTTCGCGGATCGTGACGCGCCGGCGGCCCCTGAACCGCGGACACAAAAAAATCCCGCGGGCGGTCGGCTGCCGGCGGGATCGATCCGCCTCTCTTTAGCGGCATTTTTATAAAGGCGCCCCGCAAGCTGAAGCCTCAAATCGGCGCCATGTCCAGACCATAATCCACGCCATTGCTTGTTGAAAGAAACGAATGCGCATATGCGGCATGTGAATGTCGCATGGTGGACCTGAGAGCCGGATCATGCTTCAAGATGGCCTCACGGGCAGCCGGCTTCACCGGCACGCGGCGATCGCCGTATCGGCTGATGCCCGCAGCGATGAGGGATATGATGAGCTACACGGTCAAGGAGTTGTTCCTGACCTTGCAGGGCGAGGGCGCGCAGGCCGGTCGGGCCGCGGTGTTCTGTCGCTTTGCCGGGTGCAATCTGTGGTCGGGGCGCGAGATGGACCGGGCGGAGGCGATCTGCCGGTTCTGCGACACCGATTTCGTGGGCGCTGACGGCAGCGGCGGCGGCCGCTTCGCCAGCGCCGACCAATTGGCGGCGGCGATTGCCGCCTGCTGGGGCGATGGACGGCCGCACCGCTATGTGGTGTTCACCGGCGGCGAACCGCTGCTGCAACTCGATCCGGCATTGATCGCCGCGGTCAAGGCGCGGGGCTTCGAGATCGCGATCGAAACCAACGGCACGATCGCCGCACCCGACGGCATCGACTGGATCTGTGTCAGCCCCAAGGCCGGGGCAAGGCTGGTCCAGCGCCGGGGCCAGGAACTGAAGCTGGTGTTTCCGCAGGCCGGGCTGATGCCCGGCGACCTGGACGAGATGGCCCTGGGCGACCTCGATTTCGTGCACCGCTGGGTGCAGCCCATGGATGGTCCGGCGCAGACGCGCAACACCGAAGCGGCCGTCGCCTGGTGTCTGGCCCATCCGGGCTGGCGCCTGAGCCTTCAGACCCACAAGCTGATCGGGATCGCGTGATGTTCGAACTGTCCAAGCAGTTCCGCTTCGAGGCGGCCCATACCCTGCATCGCGCGGTCGATGCCGAACCCAGCCGTCGCATTCATGGCCATTCCTACCGCGCCGAGGTGGTGATCCGCGGCCGCCCCGATCCGCTGAGCGGCATGGTGCTCGACCTTGGCCTGTTTGAGCGCGCGCTAGCTGACGCCCGCGACGGGCTGGATCATCGCCTGCTTGATGAGGTCGCGGATCTGGGGCCTGCGACCATGGAGAACCTGGCCGGCTGGATCTGGCGGCGGCTGGCGGGCAGGCTGCCGAGGCTGGCCCGGGTGACCGTGCACCGCGACAGCACCGGCGATATCTGCACCTGCCTCGGGCTGGACGAGGTGGCGGCATGACCGCGCCCGACCGTGCCGCCAGCCTCCCGGCACGGACATCCGGCGCCCTGGTGCTGTTCTCAGGCGGCCAGGACAGCGCCACCTGCCTTGCCTGGGCGCTGGAGCATTTCGAGCGGGTCGAAACCCTGGGCTTCGATTACGGCCAGCGCCACCGGGTGGAACTCGACTGTCGGCAGGTGCTGCGGGCCGGCATGGTGGCGATGAACCCGCGCTGGGCCGCGCGGCTGGGCGATGACCACACCCTCGATCTGGGGGTGCTGGGCGCGATGTCGGAGTCCAGCCTGACCCGTGCGGTCGAGATCGGCCTGCGTGATGACGGCCTGCCCGATACCTTCGTGCCCGGCCGCAACCTGATGTTCCTCACCTTCGCCGCGGCGCTGGGTTTCCGACGCGGGCTTGACCATATCGTCGGCGGCATGTGCGAGACCGATTATTCCGGCTATCCGGATTGCCGCGACGACACCATCAAGGCATTGCAGGTGGCGCTGAACCTGGGCATGAACCGGCGCTTCGTGCTGCACACCCCCCTGATGTGGATCGACAAGGCCGAGACCTGGGCGCTGGCCGCGCGGCTGGGCGGGCCGGATCTGGTCGATCTGATCGTTGCCGACAGCCATACCTGCTATCTGGGCACCCGTGGCGAACGCCATGACTGGGGCCATGGTTGCGGCACCTGCCCGGCATGTGTCTTGCGCGCCGATGGCTATCGGCGGTATCGAGAGGCCGGGCACAATGTAGACGGGGCGTGACGGCAATGGAGATGCGGGGGTTTTTCGCGATCGGGCTGGAGGCGGTGACCCGGCCGATGAATGCCGGCACCCTGTTCCGGGCGGCCCATGCCTTCGGTGCCGCCTATGCCTTCGCCATCTCGGATGCGGGTCTGACCCGCAAGGCGGCCCAGGCGGATACCTCGACCTCAAATCGCCATCTGCCGTTCTTCCGGCTGCCGGCGATCGAGGGGCTGATGCTGCCCGACCGCGCCATGCTGATCGGTATCGAGATCGACGACGCCTTGGACAGCATGCCCTATATCCCCCACCCAGAGCAGGCGGTCTATCTGATCGCGCCGGAGGGCCTGTCGGCCGACGCCCGCCGGCGGTGTTCGGCGGTGGTGCGCCTGCCGGGGCGGCTGGCGCTCAACCCGGCGATGGCCGGCGCGCTGGTGATGTATGACCGCATGCTGATCCATGGCCGCTTCGCGCCGCGCCCCGTGGCATCGAGCGGCGTGCCGGGGCGCGGCGCCGGCGCCCGCCACAACCAGGACTGACCGGCAAAGACGGGGGCGGAGGCGTCACGGATGGGGCCGGCGGCGCGGGATGTCATCCGATGCGGGCTCACTGCCGCCCAACCGCGTGAGGCGACGGGCGCCTTCCCGCTCGATCAGCGCCTTCAGGGCCTCGCGCACCAATGCCGACGTCTCGGTCAGACCGGTGCAGGCCTGTGCCTTTGCCAGCAACGCGTCATCGACGGCGATGGTGGTGCGCATGGTCCGGTCTCCAGTGTCATGCATTGATCGTGGCGTCGAACGATGCTGCAATCAATGTCGTTCACGATGGCTCAGGGTCGGCCGGCCGCCATACGCTTGGAAGGTGCTTCGATGACGATGTGCAGGTGCCGGTTGCGAGCGGCCGCTTTGCCAGCGCTGGCTAGGTGCTTCAAGAGGCGCTGCGGCTGATGACGGTTCGGGATCGGCAACTTGCGGCGCTGGATGCCGCCATAGACCGTGGCCTTGAAGACGAGCGTGCCGGCAGATTGCATGATGCCGACGCCGTCCTCGACGAGCTTGATGCCCGCTATGCCAGCATGAGCGAACAGCGGGCTCAGCATCCGACGCCTTGACGTCCGTGACGGCTCCGGCGGGCCGGAGCCGTCACCTACGCGTCACGCCCCCTGCCGCAGCAGGAACTTCTGAAGCTTGCCGGTGGGGGTGCGGGGCAGGGCGTCGACCACGCGGATGATGCGCGGGATCTTGTAGCGGGCGAGGTTGGCGGCGCAATGGGCCTTCACCTCATCCTCGTCGATGGTGGTGTCGGCCCTGGCGACGATGATCGCGGTGACCGTCTCGCCCCATTCATCGTGCGGCGTGCCGATGACCGCGACCTCGGCAATGGCCGGATGGCCGGCCAGCACGTCTTCCACCTCTTTGGAATAGACGTTCTCGCCACCGGTCACGATCATGTCCTTCAGCCGGTCGATGATGAACAGATAGCCATCCTCGTCGATGCGGGCGAGGTCGCCCGATCGATACCAGCCGTCATGGAAGGCGGCGGCGGTGGCGTCGGGATCCTTGTGATAGCCCAGCATCATCGACTGGCAGCGCAGCCAGATTTCGCCGGTCTCGCCGGGGCCGGCCTCGGTATCGGTGTCGCGCATGACCTTCAGGTCGCAGCCGCTGACCGCGACCCGGCCGATCGATCCGGCCTTGGCAATCTGTTCCTCGGGGTAGAGTGCGGTGCCGGTGGGGCCGGTCTCGGTCATGCCGAAGACCTGATAGAACCGGTCGGATCTGTAGCGCTCGGCCAGCATGCGCGCGGTGCCGGCATCGATCGGCCCGCCGCCATAGATCCAGGCCCGCACATGCGACAGATCGATGCTGTCGAAATGCGGCAGCATGCGCGGCGGCATCAGGAAGGCGATCGGCGCGCCGAAGAACAGGGTGCAGCCTTCGTCATGCATGGTCTGGACGAAATGCAGCGGGTGATATTCGGGCAGCAGCACAACGCTTGCGCCGACGAAGATGCTGTTGATCAGCATGTTGTTGAGCGGAAAGCTGTGCCAGACCGGCATCGCCAGCAGCACCCGGTCGCTGGGCCCCAGACCATAGACCAGACTGGATCCCACCCCCGCCAGCAGGACATTGGCATGGCTGTGCAGGCAGCCCTTCGGCCGGCCTGTGGTGCCGGAGGTATACAGGATCTCGACCGGATCGGTATCGGCCATGGTCACCGGGCTCGGGCCGTCACCGGGTGCCACACCGGCGAACAGGCCGGGCAGGTCAGCGTCATCGGCTGCATCCAGCGGCCGCACGACCGCCGCACCCGCGATGTCGGGGCCATGGGCGAGGTCGCGATCGACCAGCCACAGCTTGGCGTCGCTGTGATCGAGGATATAGGCGGTTTCGGGGCCGGCGAGCTTGTGATTGATCGGCACGGTCACGGCACCGGCACGGACCGCGCCGAAGAAGGCCACCACCCAGTCGATGGTGTTGCGGCCCTGAAGCGCCACGGCATCGCCGGGGCCGATGCCCAGCGCCTGAAGGCGGGCGGCGGCGTCGCTTGCCGCCGCATCCAGATCGGCGAAGCTCAGGCGCCGGTCGCCCGCGACCAGCGCCTCACGGGTCTTGAACTTGGCGGCGGCGCTGGCGAGCACCGCGTCGAGCGTCCACATGAATGTTCCCTCCCTGGGAATGGTGCGTCCGGCTCCGTTGCGGAGCGTTGTTGTTCTGGTGCTCAAGGTGTGTCGTGAGGCTCAGGCGGCCCGCTCGTCATGGCGGCGGTCGGCGGTGCCCATCGCCAGATGGCCGAGGGCATCGCCGCCCAGATCGCCGGTTGCCGGCTGGACCAGCGGCTCGCGGGTGATCAGCATGGCGGCGGTCAGCGCGCTGCCATCGCCCTTGGCGGCGATCCGCCAGTCGGCGGCCTCGGCCTGAAGCGTTGCCTGCACGCAGCGCGCAAGCCCCCAGGCCAGACGACGGCCGTCGGCTTCGGTCGGCTCCGCCAGCAGGGGCGACAAGGTCGCAAAACCACGGCCGATGGCCTGGCGGACCGGATCGAGGGCCGGCGCCCGCAGATCGGCCAGCCGGCGCTGCATCTCCTCGACCAATGCGCCGCCCAGATCGGTGGTGGTCAGCACCCGCAGCACGTCATGGGCCAGCACCGAGGTGGTGCCCTCCCAGATGCAGTTGACATGGACATTGCGCAGAATGCGCGGGATGCCGGTGTCCTCGACATAGCCGGCGCCACCGAAGCTTTCCAGCAGCTCGCTGGTCGCCCACACACCCTGACGGGCAGAGGCCAGCTTGGTGAGCGGGGCCAGCAGCCGGGCCAGGCCGGTGTTGTCGCCATGTTCGGCGGCGCCCATCACCCCGGCGGTGTGGAAGGTCAGCGCCAGCATCGCCTCGTATTCGGCGGCGATGCGCGCGATCCAGCCCAGATGGATCGGCTTTTCGGCCAAGGTCGAGCCGAAGACCCGCCGGCGGCCGGCATAATCGCGCGCCAGCGCCAGCAGATGGCCGGTGCCGGCCGGGCCGCTCCACGACGACCACAGCCGGGCGATGTTCAGCAGCCCGCCCATCTTGCCGACACCACGCCCGATGCCACCGACCGGCACGCCGATCATGTCCTTCAACTCAAGCTCCGCCGTGGGCAGGGCGCGGGTGCCCAGCTTGTCCTTCAGCCGGCGGACCTCGATGCCATTCCAACTGCCATCGGGTTTTTTCAGCTCGACCAGGAACAGCGACAGGCCGCGGCTGCCGGGGGCGGCACCCTCGGGGCGCGCCAGCACCAGCGCCATCTGTGAGGTGGTGGCGGAAGTGAACCATTTCAGGCCGTTCAGCGCATAGCGGCCATCGCCGAGCGGTCGGGCGGTGGTTTCGCTCTGCCCGACATCCGAGCCGCCGGCGGCTTCGGTCATCCACTGGCCCGAGGTCCAGCCGCCCTGGCGTGCGGTGAGCTTCGGCACATAGCGTGCCGCAAGTTCGGGATCATGCTCGCTCAACAGCCGGGCGGCGCCATCGGTCATCACCAGCGGGCAGGTGGCCATCGCCGAGACCGGATCATACAGATTGACCATGCCTGCCTGGATGATGCGCGACCAGGGACCGTAAGGCGCCTCGTATGGCAGCGCCACCAGCCCTTCTTCCTGGCCGATCGCAACCAGCCGCAGCCACGAGGCGTCGACATCCACCCGGTCGACCCGGCGGCCCCAACTGTCGAAGGCGGTGTGCTCGGGCTCGTGGCGCTCGGCCTGATCGGCCAGCGGCGCCAGTTCGGCGGCGGCTCGGGCACCGAACCGGTCGAGCATCACCTGCGCGTCTTCAAAGGCATCGCGCGGCACCAGCCGTTCAATCGTGTCGCGCAGGGCCGGATCGGTGCGGAACCGGTTGGTGATCTGCGGCGGGTCCTGAAAGAAGCGGGTCAATGGAGGTCTCCTTGGGCAGATATGTCTGCGGCAGATCAGGGCAGCGTGGCTGCCAGCGGTAGCTGTGCCATCCGGACGGGCGCGCCATCGGGCCGGGGCCCCAGCGCCTGAACGCAGAAGCGGGTGACGGTGCCGATCAGGTGGTCGGCATCGGCCGTGGCCGTGGGCGTCGTCAGCGGGCCGGCCATCGCCTCGGCGATCGCGCCGACGATCGCCGAGGCCAGGATGTCGGCGTCCTGGGGCATGACCTCGCCCGCGGCGACGCCGTCGCGGATGATGCCCGCGAAGATGTCGCGGTAAGGCGGGCGATAGCGCAGCCGTTCGGCCTCGATCGCCGGATCGACCGGTTCGGCCAGCAGCGCCCAGGCCAGCTTCGGCCCCTTCAACGCGCGCCGGGCAAAGGTTTCCACCACCGCCGCCAGACGGTCGCGCGCCGCGCCGGGCAAGGCGGCGGCACGGGCGCAGGCGTCGATCTCGCGCTGGCTGGCGCGGCGGAACACCTCTTCGAACAGATCGGCCTTGGACGGGAAATAGCGATAAAGCAGCCCGGTCGAAACCTGCGCCTGCGCGGCGATCGCCGGCATGCTGGCAGCCGCATAGCCGCCGCCCGCCACCAGGGTGAGGGCGGCGGTGACGATGTCCTCGCGGGTCCGGGCAAGCCGTTCCTCGACCTTTTTCGTGCGTCGATATGCCATGACAAAGAGTGAACCATCTTTCATTTCTTGTTGCAAGCGCTCTGAGGCAGCCGTAGAGTTTGTGCAATCACAAGAAGAGTCGAGCCTCACCGGGAGTTGAAGTCATGGACCGATTTCCACACGAACCCAGGTTCCCACACGAACCCTATGCGTTCGGCTGGTATCAGATCGATTATGCCGATCAGCTAAAACCCAACGACGTCAGACCGTTCCGGGCCTTCGGCCGCGAATTCGTGCTGTGGCGCGACGGCGAGGGCACGGCCCATCTGTTCGATGCCTATTGTCCGCATCTGGGGGCGCATCTGGGCCATGGCGGCCGGGTGCAGGGCACGGAGCTGCAATGCCCGTTCCATGGCTGGCGCTTCGATCAGGCGGGGCGGTGCAGCGGCATTCCCTACAGCCCCGACGCCCGGCTTGGCGGATCGCGCGCCGTGACCGCATGGCCGGTGGTGGAACAGAACGGCCTGCTGCTGGGCTGGTGGCATCCGGAGGGACAGGCGCCGGGCTTCGAGACGCCGGTGCTGCCGGAATATGGCCATCGCGGCTGGTCGCGCTATCGCCGGCATCACTGGCGGGCCAACACGGTCTGGCAGGAGATTCAGGAGAACATCGTCGACAGCACCCATTTTCATTATCTGCACGGGGTCGACAGTCTGGCGGTGGTGGATCGCTGCCAGCCGACGGGGCCGGTGCTGGACGTGAACATCCTGCACCGGTTCCGGACCCCGGCCGGGCTGCAGGACGGTTATATCCAGACCACGCTGTATGGTCCGTTCTTCGCAACCGTCCGCTTCAGGATCGGCGATGTCGCCGAAATTCTGTTCGTCGATGCGGTGACGCCGATCGATGACGGGATCGTCGATGTTCGCTTCAGCCTGCTCGCCCGACTTGAGGGCGTGCGGATTCCGGATATGAGTCTCGCTCTGGTTGATGAAGCCATTAAACAGGTGAGCGAGGATGTGCCGATCTGGAACCATAAGATGCATTGGGCGACACCAAGTCTTGCGCCCGGTGATGGACCCGTGATGAAATTCAGAGCCTGGGCAAAACAGTTCCGCAACTATAAAGACGCTGGGAATACAACTTTAAATGAGCAATTTGCCACAGTCTGAACAACTTTACGTTTATTCCTGGCAAGGGGAGGGCGATGTCCTGTCCTCTCCCCTGGCGCGGGGGCCGTGGAGCGAGACGGCCCAGCACGGCGGCGCGCCGGCGGCTTTGCTGGCGCATGCGGCCGAGCGCATGGTCGGCGAGCCGGGCTGGTTTCTCAGCCGGATGACCATGGAACTGTTGCGCCCGGTGCCGGTGGCGCCGCTGAGGATCGTGGCGACGGCCGGGGGCGGTCGGTCGGTGCAGCGGGCCGGGCTGTCGCTGATGGCCGGGCAGCAGGAGGTCGCGCGCGCGGTCGCGGTGATGATGCGCGAAGAGGCGCTGGATCTGTCGCCGCCCCGGACCGATGGCCCGGGCCTGCCGCCGCCGGCGGATTGCAGCGAACCGGTGCGTATTCCGGGCATGCCGGAGGTGCCGTCCTTCCACTACACCGCCATGGAGTCGCGCTGCGCCACCGGATCGGTCCGCCGGCCGGGGCCGGCGGCGGTGTGGTTCCGCCTGGCGGTACCGCTGGTGGCGGGCGTGGCGAATTCACCGGCGATGCGGGTGATGGCGGCGGCGGATTTCGGCAATGGCATCAGTTGGACTCTGCCGCCCGACCGCTTCACCTTCGTGAACACCGACCTGACCGTGCATCTGCACCGGGCGCCGGTGGGTGACTGGGTGGGGGTGGACGCGACCACGGTGATGCAGCCGCATGGTGTGGGCCTGACCACCGCGCGGCTGGTGGACGAGGCCGGGCCGATCGGTGTGGCCATGCAGGGGCTGGTGGTCAGAAGCCGGGCGGCCGTGGCCGCGTGACGCAGAACGGCCGTCAGGCGACCACAATCCGGGTGCCGGCCTGGGCCGCCGCATCGGTGATATGACGGGGTGGCATGGTGTCGGTGACGATGCGGTCGATCTGGGCCAGCGTCGCGATCCGCACCGGGGCGGCGCGGGTGAATTTGGATGCCACGCCCACGGCGATCACCATGCGCGCCGCCCGGATCATCGCCTGCTTGGCCGCGACCTTGTGCAGATCGAAATCCATCAGCGCGCCGTCGTCGTCGACCCCTGAAAAACCGATCACCGCCACATCGCAGCGGAACCGGTCGAGCCCCGATATGGTGGTGTCGCCGATCAGCGAGCCATCGGGGCCGTGGATGCTGCCGCCGGTGACATAGATTTCCGAGGCGCCGCCGCCACCGCCCGATCCGGCGGCCAGCAGCATGGCGGCGGGCAGGCTGTTGGTGACGATGGTGAAGCCCGACCGTGCCGCCAATGCCCGGGCCACCGCCTCGACCGTCGTGCCGACATCCAGGAACATGGCCGCGCCATCGGGGATCAGCCCGGCGGCACAGCGGCCGATGCTGTCTTTGGCACTGGTCTGGGTGGCCTGTTTTTCCGCATAGACCGGCCGTACGGCCGGCTCGATGACGCCGGCGCCGCCATGAAAGCGCTGAAGCCGCTTCTGCGCGTCCAGCCGGATGATCTCGCGCCGGATGGTCTGGGCCGAGACGTCGAACTGGCGCGCCAGGGCATCGATGGTGGCAAAACCCTGATCGCGGACGATGGCCAGGATATCGGCCTGACGCGGGGTCAGCCGGTCATCGTCGCCGGTGCCGCCGGCGTCGTCTTCAGCCCTGATCATCTGGTCGGCATCCCTGGTCATGCATCATCATCCCATCTGATCGCCGGCTCTGGACGCGACGGATTTTGGAAGATAGTTTACAAGCACCCCCGCCGGGCCGCGAGCCCGGTTCCGATCGGACCGGAGATGGTGATGGAACCGCAGCTCTTCGTGGCAGACGGCAGGCTCTGGCGCAATGATGGTGTGACGGCGCGATCCTTCGATCCCTGGGCGCTGGCCTGGCAGGACCAGACGGCGCTGCCGGGCGATGTGGCGCCGGTGGTGGCCGAAGATGCCGTGGCCATGCTGGCGGCCGGCGGCGGCATGCGTCGCCTGCCGGTGGCGGTGATCGGCCCGCGGGAGCCGGTGGGCGACCAGGAAGCCATCGCCCGCGCGCTGGGCGCCGCCATCGCCGGGCTGGGGCTGGTGCTGCTGACGGGGGCCAAGGGCGGGGTGATGGCGGCGGCCAGCCGCGGTGCCGCCGAAGCCGGCGGGCTGGTTCTGGGGCTGGTGCCCGACGAGGACTGGCGGATGACCAATCCTTACGTGACGGTGCCGCTGGCAACCGGCATCGGCCCGGTGCGCAACGCCCTGATCGCCCGGGCGTCCCCTGTGCTGGTGGCGGTGGGCGGCGGCTATGGCACGCTGTCTGAAATCGCCTATGGCCTGCATTTCGACAAGCTGGTGCTGACCCTGGCCGATGCGCCGGTGGTCGACGGCGCGATCATCTGCGCCGATGTGACCGATGCCCGCGCCCGCATCGCGCGCCGGATGCTGGCGCTGGATGCCGCTCTCTGATCCGCCGCCTGATCGTTGCTGCCATCCGGCCATCGCTGATCTGTAATCAAACGATCATTGGTGACTGAAATGGAAGAAAACGATAATGCGCCCGTCACCCGGGATGTCGCGGCATCCCGGCCTTTCCGGCACCGGACCCCGCATCGATGGCACTCGTCACCGCACTCTATCTGGTCTATCTGGCGGCGCCGATCGTGCTGCTGGTGATGGGCTCGTTCGGGCAGAGCTGGACCAACACCCTGCTGCCCACCGGCTTCACCACCCATTGGTATGAGGAACTGGCCGCCGATGCCAGCTTCCGCCGCGCCTTCGTCACCAGCCTGAAGGTGCTGGCGGCAACCGCGGTGATCGATGCGCTGATCGCGGTTCCAGCCGCCTATGCGATCCACAATGCCGCCGCGCGCGGGGTGCGGGTGGCCGCGCGGATCGCCTCGCTGATGCCGGTCGCGGTGCCGGAACTGGTGCTGGGTTTCGGCTTCATTCTGGTGTTCTCGTCATCGACCCTGCCATGGCTTGGTTCGTTCGAACTGCTGGTCGCCGCCCATGTGGTGCTGACCCTGCCCTATCTGCTGAACACGCTGCTGGCCGATATGCAGGCGCTGGGGCTGGCACAGTTGGAGGCGGCGGCCGCCACGCTGGGCGCGGGCTTCCGGCAGCGCTTCGCCGATATCGTGCTGCCATCGCTGCGCCACAGCCTGACATCGGGGCTGGTGATGGTGGCGGCGCTGTCGATCGGCGAGTTCCAGTTGTCGAACCTGATCGCCGGCTTCCTGGACCGCACCTATCCGATCGTGCTGTTGCAGGCGTTTTATGGCGCCACCGGCTTTGCCTGTGCGGCCACCGTGGTGCTGCTGGTGCTGGCCATGGTGGCGGCCGGCGGATCGGCGCTGGCGGCGGCCGGCGGCGGCAGACGGAAGCGGACGGCGGCAGCCGGCCAGGCCGAGGGGAATTGAGGCGATGAGCGTGCATTTCGAGAACATCGCCTTCCGCTATCCGGCCGGCGGCGCCGGTGTCGAGGATATCGACCTGTCGATCGGCGATGGCGAGTTGCTGGCCGTGATCGGCCCGTCCGGTTCCGGCAAGACCACGCTGCTGCGCCTGTTGGCCGGCTTTCTGATCCCCGATCGCGGCCGCATCCTGATCGATGGCCGCGATGTGGCACGGGTGCCGGTGAAGGAACGCGGCCTGGGCGTGGTGTTCCAGGCCTATGCCCTGTTCCCGCATATGACCGCCGCCGACAATGTCGCCTATCCGTTGAAACTGCGCGGTGTCGGTGGTGGACAGCGCGCGGCGAAAGCGGCCGAGGCCCTGGCCAAGGTGGGGCTGGACGGTTTCGGCGCGCGGCTGCCGGCCTCGCTGTCGGGCGGGCAGCAGCAGCGGGTGGCGCTGGCCCGGGCACTGGTGTTCGATCCGCGCGCGCTGCTGCTGGATGAACCGCTGTCGGCCCTGGATGCGGGGCTGCGCGCCGGCATGCGCGACGAGATCCTGCGGGTCCAGCGCGCGGCCGGCATCGCCACCCTGTTCGTGACCCATGATCAGGAAGAGGCGCTGTCGATGGCCGATCGCGTGGCGGTGCTGAAGGATGGCCGGCTGTTGCAGGTCGACACGCCCCGCGCGCTCTATGAACGCCCGACCAGCCACGCGGTCGCGGGTTTTGTGGGCCACGCCAATCTATGGCCGGGCACGGTGACCGGCCCCGATCTGGTGACCACACCGATCGGCCGGCTGACCACCGCCACCGCCGGCCATGCGCCCGGTGCCGCCGTGACCGTGCTGGTCCGGCCCGAAGACGTGGTGGCGGCGCCGGCGCCCGATGCGCCGAACCTGATTGCCGGCCGGATCGTGGCCGATCGTTTTCTCGGCAATCTCCGCCGCCTCGACCTGTCGGTCACGGGCGGGCTGGTGATGGTCGAAACCCGCCGTCGCGATGCCGTCGAGGCCATCGCGATTCCGCCAGAGGCGATCCGGCTGCTGCCGGGCGGCCGCTGATGACCCCGACGCCGACCTTCCGATCATGATCACGGGCCGCGACCAAGGCGGACCGTCGCATCGAGCACCAACGGGAACCGATCCGATGAGCACCAGCATCTGGAAGAAGACGGCCGCGGCCCTGCTGATGGCCGCCGGCACCATGACCGCCACCGCCGCCCTGGCCTTCGACGGCCCCGAACTCTATCAGGGCGAACAGGCGCTGTATGACGCGGCGAAGGAAGAGGGTCTGGTGGTGTCGTTCGACACCGGCCCGACCTGGGCCAACTGGGCCGCGCAGTTCAAGGCGTTCAAGGCGCGCTATCCGGGCGTCGAGATCGTCTATAACGACCTGGGCTCCGCCGCCACGGTGGTGGCGCTCGACAAGTCGCGCAACCGTCCGCAGGCCGACACCGCCTATTACTTCGCGGGCTCGGCGCTGGATGCGGTGGAAAAGGGCGTGGTCGCCGATTTCCAGCCGGTGAATTTCGACAAGCTGCCGGAACCCTTCCGTCATCCGGCCGGCCAGTGGTTCACCATCCACACCCTGAACGTGGCGTTCCTGGTCAACACCAAGCTGGTCAAGGACGTGCCGCAGAGCTGGGAAGACCTGCTGGGCGA
The DNA here is from genome assembly GCF_039630945.1 of Tistrella arctica. Taxonomy (NCBI): domain Bacteria; kingdom Pseudomonadati; phylum Pseudomonadota; class Alphaproteobacteria; order Geminicoccales; family Geminicoccaceae; genus Tistrella; species Tistrella arctica. The sequence continues at coordinate 22,233 of NZ_JBBKTV010000014.1, read as the reverse complement.
TGCCTATCGCAACAGCATCGTCTATCTGGACCCGCGCACCGCCGGTCAGGGCCAGGTGGTGACCATCGCCGCCGCCTTCGGCAATGGCGGTGACATGGACAATGTCCAGCCGGGCATCGACTATCTGGGCCGGCTGCACAAGGCCGGCAACGTGCTGCGCACGCTGGGCACCACGCCCTATGCCCAGTTCGTGAAGGGCGAGATCCCGATCTGGATCGGCTATGAGAATGATGGTCTGAAGGCGAAATATGTCGATGGCATGGGCGATGATGTCGCGGTGGTCATCCCGCGCGAAGCCTCGGCCGCGGCACCCTATGCGATCAGTCTGGTCAAGGACGGCCCCAATCCGGATGCCGGCAAGCTGTGGCTGAACTACATCATGACCGATCAGGGCCAGACCACCTTCGCCGAAGGCTTCGTGCGCCCGTCGGTGCCGGGTGTGGCACTGCCCGAGGCGGTGCTGGCCAAGCTGCCCGACGCGCCGCAGATCCGCCCGGTCGATGTCGCCAAGGCCCGCGACGCCAAGCCGGTGATCGATGCCGGCTGGGCCAAGGCCGTGCTCGGTCAGTAACCCGGCGCGCGCCATCAACCCGAAGGACACCCCCGCCCCATGACCCTGCCGCCGCGGCTTCTGGCCCTGTTGCTGCTGCCTGCGATCATCTGTCTGGCGGTGTTCTTCGTGCTGCCGCTCTCCGTTCTGGTCGCCGAGACCGGGGCGGAGGGTGGCGTCGCCTATCTCCGGCTGGTCGACGATCCGGTGTTCTGGCAGGGGTTGCGCGGCACGCTGATCCTGGGGACCGCCGCACCGGCACTGTCGGTCGCCGTCGGGTTCTGTGTCGCCATGCATCTGGCGCGACAGCCGGAAGGCCGGCGTCAGGCGCTGCTGTTCGTGCTGTCGCTGCCGCTGACCTTCTCTGGCCTCATCGTCGCCTATGGCTTCATCCTGGTGTTCGGCCGGGCGGGGTTCTTCACCCTGCTGCTGGCGGAACTGGGCGCCGATCCGGCGGTGGTCGGCGCGATGATCTTCACCCCCGCCGGTCTCGGCTTCGCCTATTGCTATTACCTGATCCCGCGTGTGGTTCTGGTGGTGCTGCCGGTGCTGGTCAATTTCGACAGCCGCCAGATCGATGCCGCCGAAAGCCTGGGCGCCAGCCGTTTCGCCGCCTTCCGCGATGTGCTGCTGCCGCAGGTGGCGCCGGCGCTGGTGGCAGCCTTCTGCCTGACGGCCGCGGTCGCGATCGGTGCCTATGGCACGGCGCTGGCGCTGGTCGGCACCCAGGTCAACATCCTGCCGCTGCTGCTGTTTTCCAAGATTTCCGAGACCGGCGCCGACCTTCCGGCGGCGGCGGCGGCATCGGTGGTGCTGATGGCGGTGTGCTGCGCCGTGGTCGGCCTGGCCGAAGCCCTGATGGGGCTTCGGCGCAGGAGCGACGGTGTGCGGTGAGGCACCCGGATCAACGACAAGTCGATCAACGATAGGGCCGATCAACGATAGGGGAAGCCGGCCTTCTCCATCACCGCGGCATAGTCCTTCAGGATCTTGACCACCTTGGCGGCGCGCGGGCTGGTATCGGCGATCTCGTCCCAGAACTGCTCGGCGTCTTTCTCCACCTGCGCCCATTCCGCCTGCGGAATGCTGGTCAGTTCCATCTTCTGGCCGGTGACGCGCAATTGCGCCTCGCCACCCCAGTACCAGACCTGCCGATAGTAATGCGACTGGTCGATGGTGGTCAGGAACAACTGCTTCAGATGCGGCGGCACCTTTTCCCAGCTTTTGGAATTGGCGAAATACGATCCGCACCACGCGCCGCAGACATTGTTGGTCAGCGCGTAATTGCACACATCCGCCCAGCCGACCTCATAGGCCTCGGTGAAGCCGCACCAGGCGACGCCGTCCAACTGCCCGGTCTGGATCGCGACCTCGACGTCATCCCAGGGCACCGTCACCGGGATCAGGCCATAACGCGACAGGAACTTGCCGGCGGTGGGCACGCCGAACACCCGCTTGCCGCGCATATCGGCCAGCGAGCGGATCGGCTCCTTGGTGAAGATCTGCAACGGATCCCAGGCGCCGGCCGACAGCCATTCCACGCCGTCGACCTCGTCATAGGCCTCCTTCCAGATCTCGTTCAGGCCATAGCGCTGGAACAGCACCGGCAGATCCAGGCTGAAGCGCGACGAGAACGGGAAATAGCCGCCGAACACCGCGATGTCGACCGGCGATGCCATGGTGGCGTCGTCGGACTGCACGGCATCGATGGTGCCGTTCTGGAGCGCGCGGAACAGCTCGGCCGTCGGCACAAGCTGGTCGGCATAGTACAGCTCGATCTCCATCTCGCCATTGGCGGCGGCGTTGAACGCCTCGATCTGGGGCTTGATCACATGGGCGCCAAGCGGTGCGCCGGAATAGGTCTGCAACCGCCAGCGGATCGGCGCCGTCTTGGCATGCACCGCCGGCGCCGCCAGCGTCGAGCCGGCGGCGAGCGCCGCGCCGCCGATGCCGGCGGCCTTCAGAAACTGGCGGCGGCTGCCCGCGACCGGTTCGGCCGAGGTGATCTTCTTCTCGGTGTCACTCATGTCGTCATTCTCCATCCGGCGCGGTCGGGTATCGGGCCGCGCCAAGCCGTGGTGCCGGGGGTAGGGTCGGGTCCGGGGGAGGGCGGGAAGAGACGGAAGCGGCGGATTATTTCCCGTAGACGAGGTTCGGGAGCCAGAGGGCGATCTGCGGGAAGATCATCAACAGGACGATGGCGAGGGTCATCATCACCACGAAGGGGATGATCGAGCGGTAGATGTCGATCAGGGTGATCTCTTTTGGCGCCATCGCCCGCATCAGGAACAGGTTGTAGCCGAAGGGCGGGGTGATATAGGCGATCTGGCAGGTGATGGTGTAGAGCACGCCGAACCAGATCAGATCGAAGCCCAGCGTCTTGACCAGCGGCACATAGAGCGGTGCCACGATCACCAGCATGGCGGTGTCGTCGAGAAACATGCCCATGACGATGAACGAGGCCATCATCATGATCAGCACCTGCCAGGGGGTGAGCTCCCAGTTGGTGATGAACAGGCTTTCGATCGCCCGCGCGGCGCCGATGCCGTCGAACACCGCGCCGAAGGCAAGCGCCGCCAGGATCAGCCACATGAACATGCACGAGATGGCGAGCGTCTTCTGCGACGTGGTCTTGAGCAGCGACCAGGTCAGCCGCCGCTTGGCCAGCGCCGCCAGCGTGGCACCGGTGGCGCCGATCGCCGAGCTTTCCACCAGGCTGGTATAGCCCATCACGAACAGCCCCATCATCGTGAAGAAGATCACGAAGGGGATGATGCCGGCGCGCAGCAGCTTCAGCTTCTGGCCCAGCGGCATGTTCAGTTCGTCGTCGGTGACCGTGGGGGCGAGCGCCGGGTTGAGCCGGCAGCGGATCACGACATAGGCCGTGAACATGGCCGCCATCATCAGCCCCGGCATCAAGCCGGCCAGCCATAGCTGCCCGACCGGCGCCCGCGCGATCATGCCATAGAGCACCAGCACCACGCTTGGCGGGATCAGGATGCCCAGCGACGATCCGCCCTGAATGACGCCGGTGATCAGCACCTTGTCATAGCCGCGCCGGAGCATTTCCGGCAGGGCCACGGTGGCACCGATGGCGAGCCCCGCCACCGACAGCCCGTTCATGGCCGAGATGACCACCATCAGCACGATGGTGCCGATGGCCAACCCGCCGCGCAACCGGCCGAACCAGATGTGGAAGGCCTTGTAGAGATCCTCGGCGATGCCGGCTTCCGACAGGATATAGCCCATGTAGATGAACAGGGGCAGGGTCAGCATCGGGAACCAGTTGAACAGCTTCAACGTGGCATTGAACGGCATTTCGACCGCGCCGTTGCCATAGAGCAGCAGGGCGGCGCCCGCCGCGACGAAACCGATGGCACCGAAGACCCGCTGGCCGGTCAGCAGCATCATGGCCATGGTCGCGAACATCAGGATGGCGATGAGTTCATAGCTCATGGCACATCCACCCCGCGCGGGGCCGGCTGATGCAGAGGGGCCCGGCGCAGTGTGGCGATGTGCTTGAAGATCAGCGACAGGGTCTGAAGGATCATCAGGAACAGGCAGACCACCAACAGCGACTTGATCGGGATCATCGACGGGTTCCACATCGAGAACCGCCGTTCGCCGGTGGCGATCGCGTATTGCAGGCTGGAGATCGAGCCCACCGTCATCACCACCAGATAGAACATCAGGCAGGTCGAGGTGATGAGGTCGAGCACCGCCTTGCCGCGATCGGTGAGGTGCTGATAGATCAGGTCCATGCGGACATGATCGTCGTTCTTCAGGGTCATCGGCCCGCCCATGAAGAAATAGGCGAGCAGCAGGAACTGTGCGACCTCGACACACCAGTGCAGCGGGATGTCGAGCGCGTTGCGCGTGACGGCGTCGAGCAGAAGCACGCCGATCATGAGAAAGACCAGAACCATCGCCGCGATGCCGACATAGTCGGACAGCCGGTCGACCACCCTTACATACCATCTGATTGCTGCCGGCATCTGCCTGCATGCCCCCCCGTCTTGGCCCCCTCCGGCGCCCACCCCTCCCGTGGCCCAGCGCGCGGATATCCGGATATCTAGATGATGTCCGCTCCCGCCGCTCTGATGGCGGCTTCATGTGTTGCGTCGAGCGGCCCGTCGGTGATCACCGCGTCGATATCGTCGAGCGCGCAGACCCGGAACGCCGCCTTGCGGCCGAATTTGCTGCGGTTCGCCGCCACGAAGACATGGCGCGCATTGCCGATCATCGCGCGGGCGACCTGTGCCTCGTCGAAATTGGCGTCCATCGCGCCCACCTCGGCATCCAGCGCCGCCACGGTCAGGATCGCGTGATCGGCCTGGAAATCGCGGATCTGCTCGATCACCAGCGGCCCGACGGTCTGGTTGTTGTCGTGGCTGAAGGTGCCGCCCAGCAGATAGATCGTGGCGGCGGGCGGGCTGGCGCCGAAGATCTGGGCGATGTGCAGCGAATTGGTGATCACGGTCAGGGCCTCGATACCCGCCAGCGCCTCGGCGCAGGCAAGGGTGGTCGAGCCGGTGTCGATGAACAGCGTGTCGCCGGGCTCCACCAGCCGGGCAAGCTTGGCGGCGATCGCCTGCTTGGCCTCGGCATCCTCGGCCATGCGATCCTTGAAGCTGCTCTCGGCATGGAGCTTCAGCCGGCGTGCGCCGCCATGCACCTTCTGGAGCACGCCATCCTCGGCCAGTTGGCCCAGGTCGCGGCGAATGGTTTCGACCGACACCCCGAATGATGCCGCCAGCGCGTCCACCGACATCTCACCCTGTTGCCAGATGATATCCGCGATCTGTGCCTGTCGCTGTTTTGGCCGCATATCCGCCCTCCGCTTCTGAAAGTAGGACATCGGCACATGCCCGAGTCAAGGTGGATATCTTGACAAAATTGACCGAATGGCCATATTTGATCGATGATAAATGACCGAACGGGCATACGGATCCCGTGCGGGGACGTGCGGCGTCGGCTGCGCCGCCAGTGGGGAGGGACCGCCGGATGACGGATGATCCCGGCGATATCCATGGCGAGATCTTCGATGCCGCCATCATCGGCGGTGGTGTGATCGGCTGCGCGCTCGCCCGTCGGTTCACGCTCGACGGTGCCCGGGTGGTGCTGATCGAAAAGGCGGCCGATGTTCTGGACGGGGCGTCCAAGGCCAACAGCGCCATTCTCCACACCGGTTTCGATGCGCCGCCGGGATCGCTGGAGGCTGCCTGCATCGCGGCCGGCTATCAGGAATACATGGCGATCCGCGACCGGTTGAACCTGTCGCTGCTGCGCACCGGCGCCCTCGTCGTCGCCTGGACCGAGGCCGAGGCCGTCATTCTGCCCGACCTGATCGCCCAGGCGCGGCGGAACGGTGTCGACGACGTGATGGCGCTGACCGAGGCCGAGGCCCGGCGTCTGGAACCCGAACTGGGCCCGGGGGTGCGGGCGGCCTTCCGGGTGCCGCGCGAATATGTGATCGATCCGTGGTCGGCGCCGCATGCCTATCTGCGCCAGGCAATTGAAAACGGCGCCAGATTGCTGTGCCGGGCGGAGGTTACCGGCGGTCGGTTCGATGGGGCGACATGGCGCCTGGAGACCGGGCGTGGCGCCGTCCGGGCCGGGCTGGTGATCAATGCCGCCGGGCTGCATGGCGACCGGATCGACGCGATGCTGACCGGGACGCAGCATTTCACCATCCGGCCGCGCAAGGGCCAGTTCGTGGTCTATGACAAACCGGCCGCGGCGCTGACGCGTCACGTCCTGCTGCCGGTGCCGACGGCGGTCACCAAGGGCGTCGTTGTCTGTCGCACGGCCTTCGGCAATCTGCTGGTCGGGCCGACCGCCGAGGAACAGGACGATCGTGAACACGCAATGCTGGTGCCCGAAACCCTGAAGGCGCTGATCCGCCGCGGCACCGAGATCCTACCGGCGCTGGCCGATCACGATGTGACCGCGATCTATGCCGGCCTGCGCCCTGCCACCGAATTCAAGGATTATCAGATCCGCCTGGATGCGGACCGGCGCTATGTCACGGTCGGCGGCATCCGCTCGACCGGGCTGAGTTCGGCGCTGGGCACGGCGCGCCATGTCCACGACCTGTGCGCGGGCTTAGGGTTCGGGGCCACGCCGCTTGCCGATCCGGTCTGGCCCCGCATGCCGATGCTGGCCGAGGACGAGATCCGCGACTGGCGATACCCCGGCAATGGCGGCGTGGTCTGCCATTGCGAGCGGGTGACCCGGCGCGAGATCGAGGCGGCCCTGACCGGCCCGATCGCCGCCGGCAGCCTGGCCGGGCTGAAGCGCCGCACGCGGGTGACCATGGGGCGCTGCCAGGGATTCTATTGCACGCAGGAACTGGCGGCGATCACCGCCGGCCGGCTGGATATGCCGATGACGGGCGGTGACACATGACCGGACGGACCGACTGGTGCGATGTGGCGATCATCGGCGCCGGTCCGGCGGGGCTTGCCGCCGCGACCGAACTGAAGCGGCGGGGCATCGGCCGGGTGCTGGTGCTGGACCGCGAGCCGGTGGCCGGTGGGATTCCGCGCCATTGCGACCACCACCCGTTCGGCCTGCGTGAATTCCATCGTCTGCTGCGTGGCCCGGCCTATGCCCGGCGGCTGGTGGCAGCGGCCGAGGCGGCCGGCGTTGACATCCGCACCGGTGTGACGGTGGCGGCGATCCGTTCCGGCCCGGAACTGGAGGTGTCGACCCCCGAGGGGGGGCTGGGCGTGATCAGGGCCTTGCGGGTGTTGATCGCGACCGGCGTGCGGGAATCCAGCCGTGCCGCCCGGCTGATCGGCGGTACCCGCCCCGGCGGTGTGCTGTCGACCGGCGCCCTTCAGGGGCTGGTGCATCTGGACTATCTGAAACCGGTGTCGCGACCGGTTGTGGTGGGGACCGAACTGGTGTCGTTTTCGGCCCTGCTGACCTGCCGTCATGCCGGCATCCGGCCGGTGGCGATGATCGAGGGCCGCGCGCGTGCCACGGCGCGCTGGCCCTCGGCCCTGCTGCCACGGCTGATGGGGGTGCCGCTGCTGATCGGCACCCGGCTTGAGACGATCGAGGGCCGCGACCGGGTGTCGGCGGTGACCGTGCGCGATGCCGCCGGCGCGGTCCGGCGGATCGAGACCGACGGCGTGATCCTGACCGGCGATTTCCGCCCCGAAGCCAGCCTGCTGGCGGGCAGCCATCTTGCGCGGGACCGCGCCAGCGGCGGGCCGGTGGTGGACGACTACGGCCGATGTTCCGATCCGATGATCTTTGCCGCCGGCAATCTGCTGCGGCCGGTGGAAACCGCCGGCTGGAGCTGGATGGAAGGCAGGCGCGCGGGCATCGCCATCGCCCGCGATCTGACCGGCGGGCTGCCGACACCGGGGGCCGTCACCCTGGCGGTGGCGGGATCGCCGCTCGCCTATGTCGTGCCGCAGCGCGTGACGGGCGGGGCGCGGCACGGTGCCGGGCACGATCATCTGCAATTCCGGGTCGACCGGCCGGTGACGGGGCGGCTGGTGCTGGTTCATGATGGGGGCGAGATCCTGTCCAGGCGGATAACCGCGCGGCCCGAGCGGCGCATCCTCGTGGCGCTGGACGACCTGCCCGCCGGGCTCACCGGCCGGATCGAGGCCAGATGGGAAGACCGCCGGTGACCGTTCTCGCCATCGATCAGGGAACCACCTCCACCCGCGCCCTGCTGGTCGATGCCGCCGGCCGGACCCGGATCGTCGCCAGCCTGCCGCATCGCCAGATCTATCCCGGTGCCGGGATGGTGGAGCACGACCCTGAGGCATTGCTGGCCAATCTGCGCGCCTGCCTGGATGCCGCCGGCGCGATCGCGGTTCCAGACGCGGTCGGCATCGACAATCAGGGGGAAAGCTGCCTGGCCTGGGATGCCGATACCGGGCGCGCGGTGTCGCCGGTGCTGGTCTGGCAGGACGACCGCACCCGCGCCATGGCCGATGCACTGCGTGCCGACGGCGCCGAGACCGAGGTTCTGGCACGGGCCGGGCTGCCGATCGACCCGTATTTCTCGGCCACCAAATTCGCCTGGATCCTGCGGGAGATACCGGAGGCGCGGCGGCTGCTGGCACAGGGCAGGTTGCGGCTTGGCACCACCGATGCCTTCTTCCGCGACCGGCTGAGCGGGCATTTTCAGACCGATGTCACCACCGCCTCGCGCACCGCGCTGATGAACCTCGACACCTGCGACTGGGATCCGGAACTGTGCCGGATCTTCGGCGTGCCGTTGGCCGCCTTGCCACCCATCGGCGCCAGCACCGGCGATTTCGGCACCGTGTCCTGTGCCGGCCATCCGGTGCCCCTGACCGCCAGCATCGTCGATCAGCAGGCGGCGCTTTACGGCCATGGCTGCCGCCGGCCGGGGGATGCCAAGATGACCTTCGGCACCGGCGGCTTCGCGCTGGCGGTGACCGGGCGGCGGATCGCCACCGGCGGCGATGGTCCGCTTGCCACCATCGCCTGGCAGAAGGCTGGTGCCGCACCGGTTTATGCGCTGGATGGCGGGGTCTATTGCGCATCCTCGGCGGTGAACTGGGCGCGCGGTCTGGGGCTGTTCGATGATTACGCGGCGATCCGGCAGTTCGAGGCACCTCCGGCGATCAGCCGCGGGCTGGTTTTCGTGCCGGCGCTTGCAGGCCTTGCCTGTCCGCATTGGGACCGGCGGGCGCGGGGCGCCTGGATGGGGCTGTCGCTCGACACGACCCCGGCCGACATGATGCAGGCTCTGCTGGAAGGCGTCGCCTTCCGCATGGCCGAGGTTGTCGACACCATGACCGCGCACCAGCCGCTCACCGATCCGGTGTCGATCGATGGCGGCATGGCGGGCAATGACTATTTCTGTCAGATGCTGGCGGATTGTCTGGGCCGGCCGGTGATGGTGCAGGACGAGCCGGAGTTGACCGCGGTCGGCACCGCCGCGCTGGCGGCCGAGGCGGTGGGGCAGGCGATCGCCAGCCCCCGCCCCGGCCTGCTGGTTGCCCCGCGCCCGCTGCCGCCCGGACTGCACGCGCGGTTCCAGGCGGCGCGGGTGGCGGTTCAGGCCTTCGGGGCGGCCTGAGATCTGCCGAAGACCAGCGCCAGACCACCCAGGATCGACCCCATGCCGGCAAGCGCCAGCGGTGCCGGCACGGTGTTGAAGATCAGCAGATCCAGCACCGCCGTGCCCACCGGCACCAGATAGAACAGGCTGGTGACATCGACCAGATCACCCGCCCGGATCAACCGGTAGAGCAGAAGCTGGGCGCCGACCGAAATCACCAGCGCGAGCCAGAGCAGCGCGGGCAGCAGGGCTGCGGTCATCTCCAGCCGGACGGGTGCGACGGGCAGGGCGATCAGGCACAGGCCGAGTGCCGCCAGATAATGCAGCGGCATGGCGGCCAGCGGGTCGACGCGGCTGCGTTTCTGCATCAACGCGCCGGTGGTCATGGCGATCAGCGCGGCGATGGCGAAACCCGCCCCCAGCGGGGTGACGGTGGCGGCGGCAAGGCTCTGCCAGACCACGGCGACCAGCCCGCCCAGTGCCAGACCCAGGCCGGCGAGCCGCCGGGGTTCCCATGCGCCGCCGGTCGCCATCAGGGTCAGGACCGGCTGGACGCCCATCACGGTCGCGATGGCGCCGGGCGTCATGCCCTGGTCCATGGCGGCCATATAGCAGATGCCATAGGCGCCGATCAGCATGACGCCGGTGGCGAGCACCGCCGGGATCTGGTCGCGGCGCGGCCAGGGCCTGCGGGTGATGCGCATGATCGCCGCCAGCACCACGAAGGCGATGGCGAAGCGCAGGGCGAGGAAGGCCAGTGGGGTCGCATGGTCAAGCCCGAGCCGGGTGAAGATGGCGCCGCTGCTCCACAGGCAGACGAACGCCGCCGTGGGGCCGAACGACCCCAGGGCACGAAGAGATGACGTCATGGAAGGATGAAGACCTGTCCTTGCCGGAAATCCGCGGCGGCGCCAACTGTCCGCGGCCGGCATGTCGACCGGCTGGCGGTGGCGCCGCTGAAAGGCTGGCCGCCGGTCAGGCGGCGGCAGACTTTGCGGGCGGCGGCGGGGTGCCGGCCCGGAGGGTTGGCAACGGGGCGACGGTCATCATCTCGGGCGTGTGGATCGGGATCATGAACGTCGTCCTTCGGACAGGTCGATCTGGATGGGGTGGCGATCAGAATAGGCCGGCTGTGACCGCCGATCAATCCCGCCAGGCATTCTCCCAGGTGTTGACGATCCGGGTCATGCTGCGCAGCACCGGCTTTTCGATCAGCTTGCCATCCACCACCAGCAGGCCGCCATCGGCGGCGGCGAAGGCATCCAGCACCTTGCGGGCATGGGCGACGGTTGCGGCATCGGGCATGAAGACGGCATTGATCGCCGGGATCTGCTTGGGATGGATGGTGCCCTTGCCGGTGAAGCCCAGCTCCGCCGCGGCCTCGGCTTCGCGGATCATGCCGGCCTCGTCTTCCAGATCGAGCCAGGGCACGTCGATGACGTCGACACCGGCGGTGGCGGCCGCGTGCACCACGCGCGAGCGGGCATAGAGCAGGGCGTTCCAGCTTGTGCGGCAGCGCAGATCGGCGGCCATGTCGACGCCGCCGAAGAACAGCCCGTCGATGCGGTCCGAACACCGGCCGATCTCGACCGCCGCCTCCAGCGCCTCGTTGGTTTCGATGATCACATGCAGCCGGGTCGGGCGCTGATACTCGGCCAGCAGATCGGCCAGATTGCGCACCTCCTCCGGCCCCTTCACCTTGGGCAGCATCACCGCCGGCGCCGGCAGGGGCGCCTCGATCAGCGCCTTCACATCGGCCATGCCTTCGGGCGTGCGCAGGCAGTTGATGCGGATGATCCGCTCAACCCCCGCGCCGCCTTCGGTGACCGGCACATAGGCGAAGGCCTTGTCGCGCGCCTCGGGCTTGTCGCGCGGGGCGACCGCGTCCTCCAGATCGACACAGACCATGTCGGTACCCGATGCCAGCGCCTTTGGAAACATGTCGGGACGGGTGCCGGGGGTGAAGATGAAGCTGCGGCGCGACTGGATGCGGGGTGCGGCGGACATGGGGGCTCCTGGTCTGGCGGGATGGGGGTGCTGCCTGCCATGATATGGGACGGGCGGATCGCCGTCACCACACCGGCGGGGTGGTGATCCACAGGATGCGGGTCCGTCCGGTCGCCAGATTGCGGAACTTGTGCGGCGAGGCGCTTTCGAAGTGGAAGGCGTCGCCTTCGCCCAGGCGATAGACCTGTCCGTCGATATAGAGCTCCAGCCGCCCCTCAAGCACCACGCCGCATTCCTCGCCCTCGTGATTGTACGGGTCATCGCCCGAGCCGCCATTCACATCCAGGGTGAGTTCCATCACCTGCAACATGCCCTGATCGTGGACGGTGAGGAATTCCTTGACCATGCCCTTGTCGCCGAAATCCACCCGCCGGCGCTGGCCGGACCGGACGATGCGCCGCGCCTCCAGGCCGGTATCGGTGTCGTTGCCGCCCAGCAGCGTCAGAACCGGCACGTCGAGCGTGGCGCAGATCGCGCGCAGCGCCCGCACCGAGGGCGACGAGATGCCCCGCTCGATCTGGCTGAGAAAGCCGACCGAGACATTGGCCGCATCGGCCACCTGCTTCAGCGACAGGCCACGCGCCTGACGGGCTTTGCGCACCGCAAGCCCCAGGCTCAGATCGTCCTCTTCATTCTGCGGCGCATCGGCGGCCGGCGTCGGGGCTGCATCGGGGGCTGTCATCGCGGGTGGATACCTCAACGTTCATTGCGTTGAAAGGAGGGCCATATTTTTTCACCAATTGCCAGCGCCATGCGCGTGCCGGCCGCTGTGATCTCGTCGGCGACCTCGTCGGCGGGGCATGATGCTTCGTCAGCGCGGTCTGGCATTCCTGTTCATGAAAATGAAATCGCCCGCCCAATTTCATTGCATGGCATGATAATTTCATTACCATGAAAATAGATCAACGACAAAAGCCGGCTGACGGGGATGCGGAGGGAGCCGCGTGACCCGGGGAGCGGATATCCTTCGCCGCGGCCGGCACAGCCAGACAGGGGATGTTTCATGAAGCTGAAGACGATTGCGGCCGTGATCACGACACTGGCCATCGGCTTCACCGCGCCGGCGATCGCCGCCGATGCGGTGACGGTGGGCGTTACCACCACCGGCGTACCGTTCACCTTCATCGACACCGCGACCAGCAAGCCGACCGGCGCCATGGTCGATCTGGCCGAGGCGATCGCGGCCGAGACCGGCATGACCGCCGAATTCGAGGTGGTGGCGTTCTCGGCGCTGATCCCGTCGCTGACCACGGGCAAGATCGACATGATCTCGGCCGGCATGTTCGCGACCGACAAGCGGCGCGAGGTGGTCGATTTCTCAACCCCGGTCTACAGCTATGGCGAGGGCATGTTCGTCGCGGCGGATGACGCCACCGACTACACGCTCGACGACCTGAACGGGGCCACCGTCGGCGCCCAGGTCGGCACCACCTTCGCCGACACGCTGAAGGCGCGCGGCACGTTTGGCGAGATCAAGCTGTATGACAGCATCGCCGACATCATGCGCGACGTGAAGCTGGGCCGGATCAAGGCCGGCTTCGGCGACAAGCCGATCATCGCCTATCAGATCAGCCAGAACCCGAAGATGGGCGTGCGGCTGGTTGAAGGTTATCAGCCGATGAAGCCGGGCGATGTGGCGCTGGCGGTTTCCAAGGAGAACACCGCCCTGCTCGATGCCGTGAACGCGGCGATCGCCAAGCTGAAGGACAGCGGCGCGCTGGCGAAGATCTTCGCCAAATACGGCCTCTGACCGGTTCCGGGGCCGGCGCTCCGGCAGGACGCCGGCCCTGTCATCACGGCGCATTGCCATGAAAGGCGATCGATGAGCGACTTCCTCAGCCAGTCCGCCGAATATCTGCCAATTCTGCTTCAGGGGGCGTGGCTGACGGTGGCGGTGACCGTGCTCTCGCTGGCGCTCGCGACCCTGCTTGGTCTGCTCTGGGCCTTGCTGCGCACCTCGGGCGTGGCGGCGCTGGCGGCGCCGACACGGGTTCTGGTCGAATTCGTGCGCGGCATCCCGATTCTGGTGATCCTGTTCTATCTCTATTTCGTGATGCCGGAAATCGGGCTGGATCTGACGGCGTTCCAGGCCGGGGTGATCGGGCTGGCGCTGACCTATTCCTGTTATATCGGCGAAACCTTCCGTGCCGGGATCGAGGCCGTGGACAAGGGCCAGATCGAGGCGGCGAAATCGATCGGCATGAAGCGGCCGCTGATGATGCGCCGCGTGGTCCTGCCGCAGGCCTTCCGGATCGTGGTGCCGCCCTATGCCAACAATCTGGTGATGCTGTTGAAGGACAGTTCGCAGGTCTCGGTGATCTCGGTGGCGGAACTCACCATGCAGGGCAAGATGCTGGCCTCGTCGACCTTCGACAACATGACGGTCTTCACTCTGGTGGCGCTGCTCTATCTGTGCCTGACCATTCCGCTGAACATGGTGATGCGCCGGGTCGAACTCCGGATGGGGGGCGCGCGATGATCCGCTTCGAGGCCGTACACAAATCCTATGGCCGCCATGAGGTGCTGAAGGGCATCGATGCCGAGGTCGGCCGCGGTCAGGTGGTGTGCCTGATCGGCCCGTCGGGTTCGGGCAAATCGACCCTGCTGCGCTGTGTCAACGGGCTTGAGACCTATCAGGCCGGGCGGATCACGGTGGATGGTGTGCCGGTCGATGCGACGGCGCCGACCATTCATGGTCTGCGCACGCGGGTCTCGATGGTATTCCAGCGCTTCAACCTGTTTCCGCACCGCTCGGCGATCGAGAATGTCATGGAAGGCCCGATCCATGTGCTGAAGGAAAAGCCGGCCGAAGCGCGCGCCCATGCCGCGGCGCTGCTGACGCGCGTGGGGCTTGCCGACAAGATGGATGCCGCGCCGGCCGCCCTGTCGGGCGGTCAGCAGCAGCGCGTCGCCATCGCCCGCGCGCTGGCCATGCGGCCCGACGCGATTCTGTTCGACGAGCCGACCTCGGCGCTGGACCCGGAAATGGTCGGCGAGGTGTTGCAGGTGATGCGCGCCCTGGCCGACGAGCACATGACCATGCTGGTCGTGACCCACGAGATCCAGTTCGCGCGTGAGGTCGCCGATGCGGTGCTGTTTCTCGATGGCGGCCGGATCGTCGAACAGGGGCCGGCCGACGCCGTGCTGCGCAACCCCACCCATGAGCGCACGCAGGATTTCCTGCGCCGCGTCACCCATCCCGTCTGAACATCTGGTCCGGGGGCCGTCATGCCATCATCCGCCACCATCCGCACCGTGCCGTCGGTCTGGGCCGCGACCGCAGCGCCCGGTCCGGACCTGCCTGCCATCGCGGGCGCGCACAGGGCCGATGTCGCGATCATCGGCGCCGGCTTCACCGGCCTCACCACGGCGCTGGCGCTGGCTGAAGGCGGCGCATCGGTGATCGTCGCCGACACCGTCGAGCCGGGATACGGTGCCAGCGGTCGCAATGGCGGGCAGGTGATCCCCGGCCTGAAATACGATCCCGACACCCTGGATGCGATGTTCGGTCCTGAGACCACGGCCTTCGTCGGCGGCACCGCCGATGTCGTGTTCAGGCTGGTGCGGACCCATGGCATCGATTGCGATCCGATCCGCGGTGGCTGGATTCAGGCCTCGGTGAAGCATGCCCATCTGCCGGCATTGGAACGGCGGATGGCGCAGTGGCGGGCGCGCGGCGCCGATGTCGCGATGCTGGATGCCGGCGCCATGGCCGCCCGCACCGGCGGCACCGGCTTCGTCGGCGGCTGGATCGACCATCGCGGCGGCAGCGTTCATCCGCTGAACTATGCCTGCGGACTGGCGCGCGCGGCACTGGCGGCCGGGGCGCGGATCTTTCGCGAGGCGGAGGCCGTGTCGCTTGTTCGTGCCGACGGCGGCTGGGCCATCGGCTTTGACAATGGCGCAAGCCTGCGGGCCGGTCAGGTGGTCGTGGCCACCAATGGCTATACCGGGCGGCTTTGGCCGGGGTTGAAGGCGACGGTGATCCCGGCCAACAGCATCCAGGTGGCGACCGCGCCGCTCGATGCCGACCAGCTTGCCCGCATCCTGCCCGCGCGCAGCGTGGTATCCGACAGCCGGCGGATCGCGAATTATTTCCGGATCGGCCCGGAGGGACGGCTGATGATGGGCGGGCGCGGCGCCTTCACCGATCCGCGCGGTGCCACCGACTATCACCGGATCGACGCCGCCCTGCATGGCTTCTTCCCTGAGGCCCGCTCGCTGCCGATCGATTTCCGCTGGGCGGGGCGGGTGGCGATGACCCGCGATCACCTGCCGCATATCCATCAGCCGGCGCCGGGTGTCACCATGGCGCTGGGCTATAATGGCCGGGGTGTCGCCATGGCCAGCGCGCTCGGCGGGGCGATCGGCGCCCATCTGCTCGACAGCGCACAGCCATTGCCGCTGAGCCTCAGCACGATCCGGCCGATGCCGGTGCACGGCCTGCACCCGCTTTATGCCTCGGCGATGATCGCGGCCTATCGGGTGCGGGACATGCTGGAGCGCTGACGCTCAGGTGCAGGTCGGGCCGCTGACGCTCAGGTGCAGGCCGGGCCGCTGACGCTCAGGCGCGCAATTCGCGGGTCGAGCCGCCGAAGCGCAGCAGGTTGCCATGGGGGTCGATGATGTGAAACTCGGTCATCCCCCAGGGCTTGTCTTCCACCGGCGACAGGCCGGGCACGCCATGGGCGGCGAATTCCGTATACAGGTCCAGGATTTCGCCGCCGCGTATATAGCACGAGGTGTGTTCCGGATAGCGCCGGTCATCGGCCAGCCAGAAATGGATCTCCATCCGGTTGCGCCGGACGATCAGATAATTCCCATAGGCCTCGCCGGCGAAGCCAAGCCGGCTTTCATAGAAGTGCTGGCTTTCCGCCAGATCGAGAGAGGCGAGCACGGGGATGCACAGGGCGGGATCGGTCATCGGTCTGGGTCCATTGTCTGAGGTCTGCGGGGCGGCGCGCGCTCAACCGGCCACACCCGCGGCTTTCAGCCCGGTATGCCTGCGGCTTTCAGCCGGGGGGCCAGCCGGCCGGTCAGCCACAGCCCGTACATCCGCCAGTCGCTGACCAGCGACCAGATGGGATAGGTGAAGGTGGCGGGGCGGTTCTTTTCGATGAAGAAATGGCCGATCCAGGCGAAACCATAGCCGGAGATCAGGGCGCCGGCCAGATACCACCACGAGCCGGTGACGATCAGCGCCGCCAGGCACAGCAAGGCGAGCGTGCTGCCGATGTAATGCAGGTGCCGGCAGCGCGGGTCGGCGTGCTCACGCAGGTAATGGGGCCAGAAGTCGGCATAGCGCCGATAGATCGTCGGTTCGGCTGTTGAAGACATGGGTGGAGACCTCCCTCCGCCTGGGCGCTGTTATCGCGGCTGGCGCCTGTCATTGAAACCGATAGTCTAGCATAGAGTGCCCGTGGTGGCCGACTGGGACAGAAACCGCGGGGCCGATGTCACATATCATGCCGTGGGGCTGGAACCGGCCTGCCGCCGCGTGCGATCCTGTGCCGCCCGCAGCCGGCGGCAGGATGACAGCCGGTGCGGGATCGGGTTGTGGTGCTGGTCGATAGATCCAGGTTCATAATATGCACCCGCTGTGGTCCGCCCCCGACGGATCCGGCCTTGCGGGATGCATGACGGGAGGACGTTCAGGCATGCAGACGGGCAACCAGGCCGGTGAGGACGAGATGATGGCCGAGGATGCGGGCTTCGAGGATATCGAGGCCGGGCGCGGCGTCGTGGTCGCGGGCGAGACCGATGCGCGCGGCCGGATGAGCGCCGCCGCGATCACCGACCGGATCACCGATGGCGCGGTGTTCGTGCTGTCGGCGGCGGGCCTTGGCCGCCATGCGCTGTCGGAACAGGGTCTGCGACTGAAGGTGCTGGCCAGTGCCGTCGAGATCGACGAGGCGCCGGCCGTGGGCGAGGCCTGGCGGCTGGGCCTGCAACCGGTGCCGGCCGAAGAGGGCGCCATCGGCTTTGCCGCCGAACTGGTCGACCCGCTGTTCGGCGACCTGATGGCGCGCGGGCTGGTGGAGGTGATCCTGGAAGACGCCGAGGGTGAGCCGGTGTCGTTTCCCGACGACATCGCCGATCGTCTGGCCGATGCCGCCACCGAGGCCGCGGCCCCGGATGACAGCCTGCCCGCCGGATGCGGCGTGGTGGCGACCCGCCATTGCGACATCATGGGCCATATGAACGTGCAGTTCTATGGCGTGGCTTTCGAACAGGCGACCCGGCTGCTGACCGTGGGCCTGGGGCTGCCCGACGGCGTGGTGCTGAAGCCGACGCGTTCGGTGATCCGCTTCAAGGCGGAACAGCGGCTGGGCGATGCCTTTCAGGTGACCACCCGCCCGACCATGGTGGCGCCGGATGCTCTGGCCGTGACCCATGAGCTGCACAATATCGAGACCGGCGCGCTTGCGGCTTCGGTGGAATATGTGCTGATCCCGATCACCGCCGCGACCGGCGCCACGCATCCCTTCGACGACGAGACGGTGGAAACCGCGGCGATGCTGGGAGCCGAGGTGCTGGCCGGCATCGATATCGGCCCCGGCCCCACCCCCACCGAGGGCGTGCGGGTCGAAACCTATCGCGGCTCGATCGATCCCTGGCATTGCGACGAGAACGGGTTGCTGAGCCAACAGGCGCTGATCGACCGGTTCTCGTCGGGCGCCGGCCAGTTGCTGGGCGCCATCGGCCTGAGCGGAGAGCGCATTCAGACCGACCGTATCGGCACGGCTGCGGTCGAATACCGGGTGCGCTATGAGGGCCCGGCCCGCAATGGCGATGCGCTGGTGCTGGAAAGCCAGATCGCCGGCGTGCGCGACAAGGTGCTGATCCTGCGCCATCGCCTGGTCCGTCCCGGCGAGGAGGCGACTCCGCTGCTGGAGATCGATGTCGTGGCGGTGATGCTCGACCTGGAACAGCGCCGCGCCACCCGCGTGCCGGCCGATGTGGCCGAACGTGCCCGTGGCCTGCTGGTCGAGACCGAAGCCTCGGCGGGCTGATGCCGGCCTCATAGCCAGATCCGCGGCCCCATGCACAAGGCGGTATGGGGCCGCCGGCATCAGCGCGGGGGGCTGGCCGCAGGCCCGACCGGTACGGCCAGATCCACCTTCACCCGCTCCATGGCAACAAAGGTCCGGAAGCGGCGGATATTGGGGTTGGCGAGGAACAGCCGGCGGGTGAGGGCTTGATAGGCGGCCATGTCGGGAACCGTCAGGATCAGAATGAAATCGGCCTCGCCGGTCACGTAATAGCATTGCTGCACCTCGGGTGCGGCGGCGAAGGCCAGGCGTGTCGCATCCAGGGGGGCGCTCTGCTCGCTCTCCACCTCGACCGCCACCAGTATGGTGATCGGCCGGCCGACCCGGGCCGGATCGAGCACGGCCGCATTGCGCAGGATGACGCCGATGTCTTCCAGGCGCCGGATGCGCCGCTGCACCGCCGGCGTCGACAGGTTCACCGCCTGGGCGATCAGGCGCTGCGGCGTGCGGGCATCGCGTTGCAGAATGGCCAGGATATCGAGGTCGAACCGGTCCAGTTCGCCGCGATCGGGAAGAATGTTCATCCAGAGGCCCTTTGACGCGATAATCTTGCGTATCCGACATCGGATCAGAGCCCATTTCCCGCAAGGAACGCAATATTCTTTCGGTCCTCGCCTGATGATGCCTGAAGAGGACGGATGATGCTGATCCCGAACACGCTGCCCGATGCCGGTCTGCCGCTCGATACCGGCGATGCCAAGGCCTTCGGCGCCGATGCGGCACAGGCCGCGGCGGCGCTGTTCGCCCTGACCCATGCCCATGGTGATACCCATGCCCATGGTGATGCCGCGACCCCGCTCACCGCCCTGCCGGCCCTTGCCGCCGGGCTGGGGCTCCACAGCCTGCATGTGAAGGATGAAGGCGGCCGCCATGGGCTTGGCAGCTTCAAGGCGCTGGGCGGTGCCCATGCGGTGATCCGGCTGGTGCTGGCCGAAGCGGCGCGCCGCCTGGGGCGCCCGGTTGCCGCCGCTGATCTCGGTACGGTCGCGGTGCGGGCGATTGCCGGCACCATGACGGTCAGTTGCGCGACCGATGGCAATCATGGCCGGTCGGTGGCGGCGGGGGCCCGGCTGGTCGGCGCGCGATCGGTGGTGTTTCTGCATCGGGGGGTCAGCGAGGTGCGTGCGGCCGCCATCCGCGAGCAGGGCGCGCGGATCGTGGTGGTCGACGGCGATTATGACGACAGCCTTGCCGAAGCCGGCCGTGTGGCTGCCGCCGAAGGCTGGATCAATGTGTCCGACATGGCGCTGCCGGGGGATGAACGGATCCCGGCGCTGGTCATGCAGGGCTATACCGTGATGGCCGCCGAAATCCTGCGCCAGATGCCGCAGCCGCCCAGCCATCTGTTCATCCAGGCCGGGGTTGGCGGCGTTGCCGGCGCGCTGGCCGCCCATCTGGCGGCGGTGCTGGGCGACAGCCGGCCGCAGGTGGTGGTGGTCGAGCCCGACCGCGCGCCCTGCCTGTTCGACAGCGCCCGGGCCGGTCATCGGCTGCGGCTCGACCGGCACCGGCCGACGGTGATGGCGATGCTGGAATGCCGCGAGCCCTCGGTGGTGGCATGGCGCATCCTCGCCCGTCTGGCTGCCGGTTTCATGACCGTGGCCGATGACGAGGCCATGGCCGCGGTCGACCGGCTGGCGCGGCCCCTGGGTCACGATCCGGCGATCCCTGCGGGCGAGAGTGGTGCGGCGGGGCTGGCCGGTCTGCTTCAGGCCGTGTCGGATCCGGCGTCGCGCGCGGCTCTGGCGCTGGATGACCGGGCGCGGGTGCTGGTGATCGCGACCGAAGGTGCCAATGATCCGCAGAACCAGCACCGGCTCTCGACCACCGAAGCCCCCCCGATGACATCGAAGGATACCAGATGAACCAGATGGAACACGAGGCGCCCCTGGCGGTCGACATCACGATCCGCCGCGCGACGGTCGCGGATGTGCCTGATCTGTGGGCGCTGCTGCGCGACCTTGCGGTCGAAGAGGGGCTTGGCGCGCGCTTCACCGCCACCATCGACGATATGCGGCGCGACGGTTTCGGGCCGCGGCCGCGTTTCACTGCCGCGCTGGCGCGGGCGTCGGCGGGGGATGTGCTGGGCTTCGCCAGTTGGTTCCCGCTCTATTCAAGCATCCGGGCGCGGGATTATCTGTTCCTCGACAATCTCTATGTCCGGCCCCAGGCGCGCGGCGGTGGTGGCCGGGTCGCCCGCTTGCTGATCGCGCATGTGGCGGCGGATGCGGTGGTCTGGCAGGCCGATCGCCTGGAGCTGCATGTGCGGCAGCCGAACGACCGCGCCCGCCGCTTCTATACCCGGACGGGTATCGATGCGACGGGCGTGATCGTGCATGGGGCCGGCAGCGACGGACTGGCCCGGCTGGCCGCAGACGGGGAGGCCGGCTGAGCGCGGGCCGATCAGGGCGCGTTACTGCACGCCGGCCACGTAATCCCGCAGCGCCTGGGCCTCGGTCTCCAACTCATCGAGCCGCGACTTCACCGCGTCGCCGATGCTGACCATCCCGGCCAGACTGCCGTCCTCGTCCAGCACCGGGACATGGCGGATCCGGCGCTCGGTCATCATGGCCATCAGGTCGTCGAGATTGGTATCGGGCCTGCAGGTGGTGATACGGGTGCTCATAACGCCGGAAACCGGCGTGTCGAGCAGGCTGGCGCCACGATCGACCAGCCCGCGTGCGACATCGCGTTCCGAGATCATGCCGATGATGGTATCGCCCTCGACCACCGGCAGGGCGCCGATATTGTCATGCGCCAGAATTTCAAGCGCGCGGGCAATGGTGGCTTGCGGGTCGACGGTCGCGATGCGCCGTCCCTTCCGTCTCAGGATGTGCTCGACGAGCATACGCCCGGTCCTCCTCTGTACCGGCCGTCCCCGATAGCGGGGCGGGCCGCGTTGGCAGACCATGGCGCGATCCGCGCCATCGGTCGCAGTCAACGGACCGGCCGGTGATGACGTTATCCTCCGGCGATGCCTGACCTGGTGGGGCCAGGGCCCGGCACCGGTGTCCCGCATGGGGCCTGTCGCGCAGGCATCGGCCGCCATTTCACGTGGCTGCCGCGTCGTATCGTTGACGACCCCTTAAGAAAGGAGGGTGGGGGCGCGCTGTCACGGAAACAAGGGGCGGTGTGACAGAGGATGCGGGGGCATGATGCAGGGGGCGGGGTTCGGCCCGCAGAATAATTCAGACGGGTTCCACCAGCCTTTTCAATGGCCTGTCAGGGAATGGCCTGGGCCTGTCGAAAAACCGTCAAAAAAGGTGTTGCCAGTGTGTGCGGGGACCCTTATAAACCGCCCCACACCAGACGGCAGCGCGGTTGACGCGGCGCCGGACGGGGCCGAAAGGCCAGGAAATACAGGCTCTTAAATGGGTTTGGGCTCTTAAATGAGCCGACAGCGTCTGAGGGCGCGGCGGATCTTCGGGTTCGCTGGGGTTTGTGACCCCGGATCTTTGACATTGTGAAACGGATCGGAAGGGATGCGAGGGCGGCGGTTGTTGGCTTAGTCATCTAAGAACGACAAACCGATGAGCGCCTTGGCATCTTAACTATGACCTTGTGCC